>NZ_JAQWYD010000034.1:0-24589 GCF_029254145.1 Lentibacter sp. | reverse complement strand
GAGGCGATTTATATCAAAGACGCCAAGGGCTTTACCCTGTCTGTGCAATGGCACCCCGAGTGGAACGCGGCGAATGATCCGGTGTCCCGTCCGCTGTTTGAGGCTTTTGGCGCAGCCGTGCGCGACTGGGCCGAGCACAAGGCCTCTAAATCAAAGCTTTCCTCCGTATAACCCCTTTTTCTTTCCAGAAATATCCTGGGGGTCTGGGGGCGAAGCCCCCAGCTGGTCGGATTTTGCGAAGCAAAATTCGATATCAAGTGACAGCCGCGCGGGCGTGGTACTCAGGTTTGTCCCACAGCTTGCCCGTCATCACCTCTTCGATCACATCACAGGCGCGCAGAACATCGGCCTTGTCGATGAAGAGAGGCGTAAAGCCAAAGCGCATGACGTTAGGCGCGCGGAAGTCGCCGATGACGCCACGCGCGATCAGGGCTTGCATGGCGGCGTAGCCGTGTTCGAAACTGAAGGAAATCTGGCTGCCACGCGCCGCAGCATCGCGCGGCGAGGCGAGCGTGAGCATTGGGCAGCGCCTCTCAACCTCTTCCAAAAAGAGGTGCGTCAGCTCTTGGGAGCGGGTGCGCAGATCACGCATATCCACGGTCTCCCAAGCGTCGAGGGCAGCCTCAAGGCTCGCCAGAGCAAGGATCGGTGGTGTGCCGACACGCATCCGCTCGATGCCTGCGCCTGCGCGGTAGCTCAAATCAAAGGCGAAGGGCGCTTCATGGCCGAGCCAGCCCGAGAGGGCAGGGCGCACCTTTTCGGCGTGGCGTGGCGCAACATATATAAAGGCTGGCGCGCCAGGGCCGCCGTTGAGGTATTTATAGGTGCAGCCAACGGCAAAGTCGGCTTTGCATTCTGACAGTTTCACGTCTGTTGCGCCTGCGGTATGGGCGAGATCCCAGATTGTGAGCGCGCCGACGCTATGCGCTTTGGCGGTGAGGGCTTTCATGTCATGCAGGCGGCCTGTGCGGTAGTCGACCTCAGTGATCAGGGTTACGGCGACGTCCTCGGTGATGTTTTCCTCAACCTCTTCAGGCGCGACGATGCGCAGTTCGTGGCCTTGGCCGAGAGATTTGATGAGGCCTTCGGCCATGTAGAGATCAGAGGGGAAGTTGCCGCTGTCTGAGAGGATCACGCGGCGTTCTGGGCGCAGCTCAAGGGCGGAGGCAAGTGCCTGATAGACCTTGATGGAGAGCGTATCGCCCATGACGACATGGCCAGCCTCGGCGCCGATGAGCTTTGCCACGCGGTCGCCGACTTCGGTGGCTTTGGCCATCCAGCCTGCCTTGTTCCAGCCTGTGATGAGCATTTCTCCCCATTCTTCTGTCATGGCTTTGGCCACGCGCGCAGGCGCTGCCTTGGGCAGGGGGCCGAGCGAGTTGCCATCCAGATAAATCATCCCGTCGGGAATATGGAACATGGCTTTGGTGGCGGCGAAGTCAGTCATGATATGTCCTTTGGCGCGGAGGCATGGTATTGGGATGGCACACCTTACGTGGTGTTGCGCGGAGGGCAAGGCAGATAGGCATTAGAAATGCGTTAGACATTCACTCTCATGAATGTGTATGCTGCGCCGAACCGAGGAGGAGGGGTAAACATGGTACGAATTTCAAGACGGATCGTGACGGGTGCTTTGGCCGCGATGATTGCGGGCGCAGTGGCTGCGAGCGAAGATATTACAGATCAGTATCCACAGAGCGAGCTATACGCCAAGCCTGTTGAATTTATCCCTCATGTTTTTACAGCGATTGGCGCGACGGCCCCGCCGACTTATGAAAACTCGGGTCATAACAACAACTTGAGCTTTGTTGTGACGTCTGAGGGTGTTGTCGTTGTCAATGGTGGCGCCTCGGCGCGGCTGGCGGCGGCGCTGCATGATGAGATCAAAGCGGTGACTGATTTGCCTGTCAAACTTGTGATCAACGAAAATGGACAAGGCCATGCCTTTCTCGGCAATTCCTACTGGGCGGATCAGGGTGTTGATATTCTCGCCCATGAAGATGCGATTCACGAGGTTGAGGAGAACGGGCATTTTATCCTTGAGGGGATGAAGCGCTACAACCGTGACAAGGCCGAGGGCACGCGAACTGTCGCAGCGAACCTGAGCTTTTCGGACCGCTACGATTATGAGCTTGGTGGCGTCAAATTTGAGATATTACATCTCGGTCCGGCCCATGGGCCGGGCGATACGCAGGTCTGGATACCTGAGTGGAGCATGATGATTGCGGGGGATATTGCCTTTCACGAGCGGATGCCGCCTTTGTTTGCCGATACCTGCTCCAAATGTTGGATTGAAACGTTTGAAGAGAAGTTTATCCCGCTCGCGCCGACCTATGTGATTCCGGGTCATGGGCATCCGACCAATCTGGCTGTGGTGACGCGTGGCACGGTTGATTACCTGAAGGATCTGCGCGAGAAGATCGGCGCGCATATTGAAGACGGCGGTGACCTTGGTGGCGCTTATTATGTGGACCAGACCCGATGGGAGCATCTGGACACATTTGAAGAGCTTGCCACGAAGAATGCGGGCCGTGTCTTTGAGGAAATGGAATGGGAATGAGCTTTAAAGCTGCACTTTTGGCGCTGTCTGTGGTGGCTGCGCCAGCTTTTGCGGATCAGGACGCTGTGGCCGAGGCTGTGCAGGGGTATATGGATTTTGCCACTTACGAGCAGGGCATCATCCTTCCCCAGCAAATTGATGCGGATGTGTTTGCGGCGGCGGTTTTTGTCGACACGCGCGATGCGGAGCAGTTTGCAGCGGGTCATATCGAGGGGGCTGTCAACATCGAGTGGCGTGAGGTTCCTGCGCGTCTTGGAGAGTTGCCTGAGACGGGCATGGTGATTTTCTATTGCAACACGGGCACGCTCAGTGCGCAGGCGACATTTGCGACGCGGCTCTTGGGGCATGAAAATGTGGTTGTTTTGCAGTCGGGGTATACTGGCTGGCAGGAAACGGCGGCGTATAAACCGTGATGCAATGGGTTGATCTCCCGCCTGTTTGGCTTGTTGGCTTTATCGCGCTTGCGTGGGGGCAGTCTGTGCTTCTGCCCGTGGGTGGGGTGCTGCCGACCGAGCGGTTCGGCTTTGCGTTGATCGGGACGGGGGCGGCGCTTATGGTGGCGACTATTGTGCAGATGTATCGTGCCAAAACAACAATCATTCCGCGCCATGACGCCTCCCAACTAGTGACGGGGGGTGTTTTTAGTCTGAGCCGCAACCCGATTTATCTGGGAGATGCGCTCGTTTTGGCGGGGTTTGCGCTCTATTGGGGGGCTTTGCCTAGCCTTGTGCTCGTGCCTGTGTTCATGTGGCTGATCAGCTGGCGGTTTATCGAAGGCGAAGAAGATAAGCTCCGGCAGGCTTTCGGTCAGGCGTTTCACGCCTATGAAAAGGAGACGCGCCGTTGGCTTTGAGGGCGGGGTTTACAGAAACTGCGGATAATGCCGCAATGCGGCATTGACTTCGCTGCGAACTTTTACAAAGGTCGATGAGACTTTCGGCGCAATAATATTTCTCGGCCGATATTGCCGAAACTGAAGAGAAACTAGAGGGGACGCTAACGTGATAATTGGAACGCCAAAGGAAGTGTTTGCAGGCGAGGCGCGGGTTGCCATGACGCCTGCCTCGGCACTTGACCTGCAAAAGCTCGGATATGAGTGCATGATCGAAACGGGCGCGGGCGCTGGCGCTGGCTATTCGGACGCGGACTATAAGGCCGCCGGCGTGAGCGTGAAAAAAACCGCTGCCGCCCTTTGGAAAGACGCGGATATCATCGCCAAGGTGCGCCAGCCTGAAGCCGAGGAGCTGAAGTACCTCAAGGCGGGCAAGACCCTGATTTCATTCTTTAACCCTGCGGTGAACGAGGCGGGCATGACCGCCGCCAAGACCAAGGGCGCGAATGTTATTGCGATGGAAATGGTGCCACGGATCAGCCGTGCGCAAAAAATGGATGCGCTCAGTTCTATGGCCAATATTGCGGGTTACCGCGCCGTTATTGAAGCGGGTAACAACTTTGGCCGCTTCTTTACAGGCCAGATTACGGCGGCGGGCAAAGTTCCACCTGCGAAAGTTCTGGTTGTGGGCGCGGGTGTTGCGGGCCTCGCGGCCATCGGCACTTCAACCTCGCTTGGCGCGATCACCTATGCGTTTGATGTGCGCCCTGAAGTGGCGGAACAAGTCGAATCAATGGGCGCGCAGTTTGTCTATCTCGACTTTGAGGAAGACCAACAGGATGGCGCGGCGACAGGCGGCTATGCGGCTGTTTCAAGCCCCGAGTTCCGCGAAGCGCAGCTTGCGAAATTCCGCGAGCTGGCACCTGAAGTTGATATCGTGATCACCACGGCCCTTATTCCGAACCGTGAGGCACCCGAGCTTTGGACCGAAGATATGGTCAAGGCGATGAAGCCTGGTTCTGTGATTGTGGACCTTGCTGCCGAGAAGGGTGGCAACTGCAAACTCACTGTCATGGACGAGAAGATCGTGACCGAGAATGGCGTGACAATTATCGGCTACACCGACTTCCCGAGCCGCATGGCGACGCAAGCGTCAAACCTCTATGCGACAAACATTCGCCATATGATGACCGATCTGACGCCTGAGAAGGACGGGCAGATCAACCACAATATGGAAGACGACGTTATCCGTGGTGCGACTGTGACCCATGAGGGGGAAATCACCTTCCCGCCGCCGCCCCCAAAGGTGGCTGCGATTGCGGCCAAGCCCAAGGTGGAAGTGAAGGAGCTGACGCCTGAGGAAAAACGCGCCGCAGAAGTGGCCGCGTTCAAGCAGCAGACCAAGAACCAAGTGACGCTTCTGGCCGTTGGGGCTGTGCTTCTGCTCGGTGTTGGGCTTGTTGCACCCGCGAGCTTCATGCAGCACTTCATCGTGTTTGTTCTGGCTGTTTTTGTCGGCTTCCAAGTGATCTGGGGGGTTGCGCATTCGTTGCACACGCCGCTCATGGCTGTGACCAATGCGATCAGCTCGATCATCATTTTGGGCGCGCTGATGCAGATCGGTTCAGGCTCTTTCCTTGTGATCCTCTTGTCGGCACTGTCTGTCTTTATGGCAGGGATCAATATCTTCGGGGGCTTCCTCGTCACACGGCGCATGCTTGCCATGTTCCAGAAATCTTAAGGGAGGCTTGATCAATGGATTATGGTTTCACCACAGCGGCTTATGTAGTTGCCGCAGTCTTGTTTATCCTCTCGCTGGGCGGCCTTTCGGGGCAGGAAAGTGCTAAGCGTGCGGTTTGGTATGGTATTGCGGGCATGGCTTTGGCTGTGTTTGCCACGCTGATTGGACCGGGCTCTGGCCTTTGGCTTTTGTCGCTTGTTCTGATCGGGGCGGGCGGGCTTATCGGCTATCAACTTGCAACCAAAGTGCAGATGACACAGATGCCAGAGCTTGTCGCAGCGATGCACTCGCTTGTTGGCTTGGCAGCTGTTTTTGTGGGCTTCAACGCGCACATCGAGCTGGGCCGTGTTATGGCGATGGACGACAATGCCAAAAAAGCACTCGAGGGCTTTGCCGCGCTTCTTGCGAAGAAAGATGGCGTGGAGATTGCCATTCTGCGGGTTGAGCTTTTCCTCGGGATCTTCATCGGGGCTGTGACATTCACGGGCTCTGTTGTGGCCTATGGCAAGCTTGCGGGGCGTCTGACATCTGCGGCAGAAAAGCTACCGGGCGGGCATATGCTCAATGCGGCTGCTGCGGGTATCTCGCTCTTGACGCTGATCTGGTATTTCAACACGGGTGGCTTCCTTCCGCTCTTTATCATGACGCTGGCGGCGCTGTTTATCGGCTATCACCTGATCATGGGGATTGGCGGCGCGGACATGCCTGTGGTTGTGTCAATGCTCAACTCCTACTCAGGCTGGGCGGCTGCGGCTATTGGCTTTAGCCTTGGAAATGATCTTTTGATTGTTGTGGGTGCGCTTGTTGGCTCATCAGGTGCGATCCTGAGCTACATCATGTGTAAGGCGATGAACCGTTCGTTTGTCAGTGTTATCCTCGGCGGTTTTGGTGGCCCACAGGGCGAGCAGATGGCTGTGGAAGGCGAGCAGATTGCGATTGAAGCAGAAGGTGTCGCGGCGGCGCTCAATGAGGCGGACAGCGTTATCATTATTCCTGGATACGGTATGGCTGTTGCGCAGGCGCAGGCGGGTGTTGCGGATCTTGTGCGCAAGCTGCGTGCCAAGGGCAAGAACGTGCGCTTTGCTATTCACCCTGTTGCGGGGCGCTTGCCCGGGCATATGAACGTGCTCTTGGCCGAAGCCAAAGTGCCTTATGACATTGTGATGGAAATGGATGAGATCAACGAAGACTTCCCGTCAACCGACGTGGCCATCGTGATCGGCTCCAACGACATCGTAAACCCTGCAGCGCAGGACGATCCGAACAGCCCGATTGCTGGTATGCCGGTGCTCGAGTGCTGGAAGGCGAAACAGGTTTTTGTTTCCAAGCGCGGGCAGGGCACGGGCTATTCGGGGATCGAGAACCCGTTGTTCTTTAAAGAGAACACGCGGATGTTTTATGGCGATGCGAAGGCGAGCCTTGATAAGCTTTTGCCGATGATTGACTGATCCTTTCGGATGATTGACCAGAAAGGGCGTCCTGCTTAGGGGCGCCCTTTTTCGTTTCTGTATACAAATGTATTCCGCTAACTTATTGATTTTGCGACAAATTGCGTATTTACATGTGCGCCGAGCGCGTTAGGGTGCCCCGAACACAGGAGAGCGCGCTATGACGGCTTTGCAAGACCATCCGCTTCGATACGAGCTGGCCAACGAGCTTCATGCGCGCCCATTTCCGAGTATTACGACTTCGGCCACTGCTGTTTTTGTGGCTCTGCGCCCCAAGACAGACGCGGCAGGGCGGAACCGCGCTGCTGACCTTGCGCATCTCTGTGCCTTGCTTGACCGCTACGGAGCGGCGCATCCCGCGCCTCATGCCACGCATTATTCGGGGCAGATTGGCCGCCATACCCTGAAGTGGGAGAGCCACACCGAGTTTGTAACCTATACCGCGTTTTTCACGGGAGTATCTGACCGCGCGTTTGATGCGGCAGACTTTAACATTTTCCCCGATGACTGGCTTGCAGCCTCTGGCATGGAGCGGGTCACGAGCGCTTTGGTCAGGGTGGGGCCAAGCCCTGTTGTTGCGACGATCAAGGAGGCCGTGGCGGAGTGGTTTGTGCCTGAGAGTGTGGCAGTGTCATACGTTTTGGACGGTGCTGCTGTGATTGCGGGAGATTTCCACATCGATCCAGCAGGGCATATGCGCTTTGCGGTGTTTGTGAACGAGGGGACAGGGCCGCAGCGCACGGGGCGGATTGTTCAGCGGCTGTGCGAGATAGAGACCTATAAGACCCTCTCCATGCTCGGGTTTGCACGGGTGCGTAGCCTGAGCGGGCCTTTGGCAAAGTTTGATGCGCAGCTTTCTGGCTTGATGGAGGATATGACGCTCTCGGAAACAGCTGCAGAGGCCACGCTGGATGCGCTCTTGAGTGTTTCAGCCGAGCTTGAGGCGCTGTCTGCGACCTCGTCTTTCCGTTTTGGAGCGACAGAGGCTTACGAAGCGTTGGTACATGAGCGGATTTCGGTTTTGCGTGAGTCCCGTTTTGAGGGGCGCCAGACCTTTGGCGAGTTTATGATGCGCCGCTATGATCCTGCGATGCGCACTGTGGCTGCGACGCGGGCGCGCTTGAGCAAGATGGCTGATCGGGCGATGCGGGCGGGGGAGCTGCTCAGAACGCGAGTTGAAGTGGAGCGGAGCGCGCAGAATTCGGCGCTTTTGGAGAGCATGAACAAGCGGGCTGATTTGCAGCTTAGGTTGCAGCAGACTGTGGAGGGACTCTCGGTGGTCGCTATCAGTTATTATGCCGTGAATTTGGTGACTTACGCGGCTTATCCCTTTGCCAAGGCCTTGGCTGGCGTTGACAAAGGGATGCTGAGTGCGTTGGTTACTCTGCCGGTTGTAGGGCTTGTGTGGATGGCTGTGCGCCGTATCCGGAACCGCTTTCATTAAGGACACGGCCCGTGATTTTCGCGCCTGCGATGATCGCCGCAAGTGCGAGGAAGGCTGCGAAGCCGAGTGTCGGGATACCCGAGAGGCCTGCGCCCAGGGTGCAGCCACCTGCGAGCACGCCGCCAAGACCCATGAGCAGAGCGCCAAGCGCATAGCGGCCTGTTTGGGCGGGGCTTTCAAAGCTCTGCCATGCGAAGCGCCCAAAGATGAGCGAAGAGGCTGCGGCGCCTGCGAGGATACCCCCGACGAGGCCGGCGCCGAAGCCCGGTGTGATCGAAGTGCTGGCGATGCCCCAGAAAAGGGTGGCTGTGGCGGGGCTGGTAAGGCTGAGGCTTTCGGCCATGATCGGGTCAAACTCATCAAAGAGGACATACCCTGTACCGACCCATGCGGCGGGTACGATCAGGCCGATGAGCGCTGCGAGGGCAAGGTTGAGCTTGCTTGCGCCGGAGCTCAGGGCGAAGGCGAGGAAGCCGAGCGCCAGCACAGCTGTATAGGGCAGGGCGCCGCCGGGAAGGGCTGCGAGGGATGTCACCTCACCTAAAGGGAGTGTTACACTGGCAAGGCTTGAGGAGAGCGGCGCAAATACGCCTTTGAGCGCTGCATGAGCCGCAATCGCGAAGAGCACGAGCACGAAGGCAGCGCGCAGGTTGCCTGAGCCCGAGAGCACGGCGAGACGTGAGGCACAGCCGCGGGTGAGCACCATGCCTGCGCCAAAGGCAAGACCGCCAAGAATAATCGCGAGGACGGGCAGATCTGAGGCCAGCAGTCTGTGGCCGTCAAAGTTGATGAGCCCTGCGGCGACGCTGGCTTGTGTACCGATAAGGGCTGCTGCGAGCGCCATGAGCCAGACGCCACCCGCAGAACGGCGCTCGGATGGGTCAGCACTTACGAGGGCGCGGCGCAGGCAAAAGCGGGTGATCTCGGCCAGCACGCCGAAGGCAACGCCGAGGGCAAGGGCCAGATAGAGGCTGGCTGTGACGGGGGTGAGAGTTTCAAAACCAAAGGATTCAAACATGGGTGTGCTCCGCAATGTGAGGGCTGTTGCTGTCCAGTTGGCAGGGGTTGGGGTTTGAAACAAGGGGAGGGGCCGGCCAAGGGCGGCGCGCGCGCAGACAGGTGTTCTCAGTGCCAGCGGCCTTTAGGGCGTTGTTCTGGGCCTCTGGGTGCTGTGGAACAAAAGACCAAACGCGCGCCCAGATGAGGGACGCGCGTTTTTATTTTGAGATATCGGTTCTGAGGCGGGTCAGCGGCCCCTGATGCGCGGGTCGAGCGCGTCGCGCAGGCCATCGCCGAGGAAGTTCACAGCCAGCACTGTGAGTGAGATTGCGATTCCTGGCAGAATGACGCGCTCAGGGAATTCGGTCATGCGTGAGACCGAGTCCGCGAGCATTTTGCCCCATGTCGGGAAGTCGGACGGGAAGCCGACGCCGAGGAAGCTGAGCGAGCTTTCTGTGATGATCGCTGTGGCGAGGCCGAAGGTGGCAGACACCACGATGGGCGAGACGACGTTTGGCAGAAGGTGGCGCATGATGATGCCGGGTGAGGTCGTGCCTGCGGAGCGGGCTGCGAGGACGAACTCACGCTCTTTGAGCGCCAAAACATCGCCGCGCACGATCCGCGCGGTGTGCATCCACGAGGTGATACCAATGACGCCGACAATCAGGATAAACATGCCACCCTCTGGGCCAAAGTTCGCTCTGAGCGGCTGTCGGAAAAGCGTGACCGCGACCAGAAGCAAAGGCAGGATCGGCAGAGAGAGAAAGAGATCTGTCATCCGCATGAGCGGGCCATCGAGCTTTTTGAAGTAGCCCGCAAGTACGCCGATCATTGCGCCAAGAAACAGCGAGAGCAGCATAGCGGCCCAGCCCACGGCCATAGAAGTACGCCCGCCAGCCAGCATATTGGCGAGGCCGTCGCGACCGAGCTGGTCTGTGCCGAAGGGGTGTTTCCAGCCTGTCTTGGCATCTGAATCCCAGAGGGCCGTATAGATCGGACGATAGTCTTTGGCGCGGATGTCGAGCTTGCCCGGGTCTACGGTCCAGACCAGCGAGCCAAAGATCACCGCAATTGTGATCAGCATAAGAAAGCTGCCGCCAACCATCGCGCCCTTGTGTTGGCGGAATTGCAGCCAGACCTCTCCCCATTGGGAGCGATGCGGTTTTAAGGGTTCGTTGTCTTGGAGCGCCTCGATGGCTTGAATTTCGTCAGTCATAACGGATCCTTGGATCAAGCACGCCGTAGAGCACATCGGCGATGATATTCGCCATGACAATCAGAAAGGCGAAGATAAAGGTGAGTGTCATCACCATTGGCATATCGGAGGCAAAGAGCGCGCCGATGAGAGCGTCGCCGATGCCGTTTACTTTGAAGACGCGTTCCGTGATGATCGAACCACCGAAGATTCCGGGAATGGCGAGGGCGACCACTGTCACCACGGCGATCATCGAGTTGCGCAGCACATGGACGAGCAGCACGACACGCTCTGGCAGGCCCTTGGCGCGGGCGGTGCGCACATAGTCTTGCTTGAGGTTGTCGAGCATGGAGGCGCGCATGAAGCGGCTGATCTGGGCTGTGACCTGGAGGGCGAGGACCATGACCGGCATGATCATTTGCTTGAGCTGTACCACGAAGCTGTCCCAATCATTGACCACATGGGTGGTGTCATAGATCGAGGGGAACCAGCCGAGATAGACCGAGAAAATTACAATCAGAAGCGGTCCTGTGAAGAAGGGGGGGACGGAAAAGCCAATCATCGTGATGAATGTGCCCGCTTGATCGAAGGCGGAGTATTGTTTGTAGGCCGAGTAGATGCCGATCGGAATGGCGATGAAGAACGCGACCACATAGGCAAGGCCGACGACCCAGAGCGTCTGTGGCATCCGCTGGATGATGATGTCCATTACGGGTGAACGGGTCTGCCAGCTGATGACGCGCAGATCGCACGGGCCGTCTACAGCGGGGCCACAAGGGGTGTAGAAGTCGGTGTTGGGGAGCCAGCCGAGGAGTGAGCTGTGGTTTGTGAGCCAGTCGATAAACACCATCGGCTCAATCCAGAACATCTGCACCAGCCATTTCCAGAACTGGACATACCAAGGCGCACCGAGGCCGAGCGCTTCGCGCATCTTCTGTTTGACTTCGGGAGGCACTGTGAGGGGCACCTGCGCCATCGGATCGCCAGGGGCGAGCTGCAGAAGCAGGAAAATAATCAGAGCGATAAACAAAAGCACCGGAACGGAGAGAATAAGCCGGCGGATCGTATAGGTCAGCATGAAGCGGGGCCTTGGTTTATAGGTCTGTTAAGGTCGGATGATGCGGGGCTGTCAGATTGGGCGCCCCGCGAAAGCAGGACGCCCCAAAAGCACAAGGCTTATCAGTCGATGCGATACCACTCAGCGGCATCCCAGAGCTCTGAGTCCCACACGTTGAGGACGTGGCCGCCCAGCGTGTTGGATTGACCAGAGACGCGACCACGGTGAACAAGACCCACGATGGTGTGGCTGTCTTTTGTCAGCATGTCGTTCATCTTCTTGGCGATCTCACCGCGCTTGGCGATGTCGCCTGTGCGGCCGAGTTCGTCGATCAGAGCGTCGTAGGCTGGATCACAGAAGCGGTTGATGTTTTCACCCTGCCACTGGCTTGATGGCTTGGGCTCGCCGCCACAACGGTAGGCCGCAAGATACTGCTGCGGGTCTGTGCCGTTGAAGGTGTTGGCATACATTTCTACGTCTGCGTAGAACTTCTGGAACGTGTCGGGCGAACCGGGGTCGCCACCGAAGAAGACAGAGGCATCAAGGTTGCGCAGCTCTGTTTCAACACCGATTTCTTCCCACCACTGTTTGATCAGAGCTTGGAAGTCCTGACGCACAGCATTGGTTGATGTTTGATAGAGCAGCGAGAGTTTTTTGCCGTCTTTGTCACGCACGCCGTCGCCGTCTGTGTCTGTCCAGCCAGCTTCTTCAAGCAGAGCCTTGGCGCGGTCCATGTCCTGCGTGCGGCAGAAGTCGTTCATCGACGCGTAGTTTGCAGGCGATGGAACGAGATCACACGTGGGCTTACCCGCTTGGCCATAGCCGACTTCTACGAGCAGATCGCGGTCGATCGAAATCGAAAGCGCTTCCCGCACGCGGATGTCTGAGAGGATTGGGTGTGGGTGCATTACAGTCGAGCGCTCGCCTTCTGGAAGGTCGGGCGATGGGTCTGTCATGTTCATTTCAAGGCGTTCAACGAGTGGGCCGAAACCTGTAATCGCTTTGCCTTTGCCGCCTTCTTCGAACTTTGAGATCACGTCGGGCGCGAGCTGAAGGTTCCATGCGTAGTCCATTTCACCCGTTTCAAAAACGGCACGGGCCGAGGCAACTGCATCACCACCGCCTTTGAGAACCATTTTGGCAAACTTCGGTTTGTCGGCTTCACGGTAGTTCGGGTTGGCCGACAGAGTGATAACGTCGTTTGGCTTGAATTCGTCAACGACGAAAGCGCCTGTGCCGATCGGGTTGAAGTTGGCTTCTGTGCACTCGGGCGCTTTGGCACCTGTACAATCAGCAAACTGTGCCGCTTGGATGATAGGTGACTGTCCGCCAACGAGCGGGCCATATGGGTTTGGCTTGGGCTCGTTGAATGTGATGACAACGGTCATATCATCAGGCGTTTCAATGCTTTTCACACCGTCAAAGAATGCCGCTTGGGCACAGCCGCCTTCGGGGTTCATGCAGTATTCTGCCGTGAATTTGGCGTCGTTTGATGTGACTGGCGTACCATCTGACCAGAGGATGCCTGGGCGGATTTTCCATGTGATTGTTGTGAGGTCTTCGCTCACACCGCCATTGGCCACTGTGGGCACTTCTGCGGCAACGAAAGGCACAAGGGCGCCAGTTTCGTCGTAGCGGGCGAGGGGTTCGATCACGAGTGAGGCAGCTTCGACATCTTTTGTGCCGCCTGAAAGGTAAGGGTTCATGATCGAAGGCGCTTGCCAGTAGATCACGTTAACTTGGCCGTCAGAGCCACGCTCGGCCATGGCCGCCGGGGCCATAACAAACGCTGCCGCTGCACCGAGCAGAAGGGTTTTGACTTTCATTTTTTACTCCATGTTGGACGAAACTTGCGCCTCGTCTGAGCTTGTCCGCATGTTTTGCGGTTTCGTCGGGGCGGGGCGATCCGGAAACCAGACATCAGTCAGTTGGCCTGACTTTCCCCCGCAATGGGGATCATACGACACAGAGATTCGCAAAAATGCAAGCCCTTTGAGTGGCGCGTGATGCGAACCTCACGGAACACGGCGCGCGCAGCTTGCAGTGTTTGACAGTTAGCCGTTCCCCTCTGTAGCGTGGGGCAATCTGCTTTGAAGGAATGGCTCTCTGATGCTTGATCACCCCCTTGCGACCATTGAAAACCTGCGTGTCGAGTTTCAAACAAAAGACGGCCCTGTTGTTGGGGTCGAGGATGTTTCGTTCGAGATACGACCTAGTGAAACCGTTTGTATTGTTGGGGAATCGGGCTCGGGCAAGTCTGTCTCGTCACTCTCGCTGATGCGGCTGATTGAGTACGGTGGCGGCGATATAGCAGGGGGGCGTCTGCTGTTTAATCGGGGCAACGGTGAGGAGATTGATCTCGCCAAAACAGACCAGAGCCTGATGCGCACGATTCGGGGAAACGAGATCGGGATGATCTTTCAGGAGCCGATGACGGCGCTGAACCCTGTCTTTACCGTGGGCCGCCAGCTGACTGAGGGGCTGCGGATGCACAAGTGCCTCAACAAAGCCGAGGCCGAGGCCCGTGCGCTGGATTTGCTCAAGCAGGTGCGTATCCCTGAGCCCGAGCGGCGGCTGACCCAATATCCGCACGAACTTTCAGGCGGGATGCGCCAGCGGGTTGTGATTGCTATGGCGCTGGCCTGCGAGCCGCGTTTGCTGATCGCGGATGAGCCGACGACGGCCCTTGATGTGACGATACAGGCCGAGATCCTTGCGCTGATGGACCGGCTCAAGCGCGAAACCGGTACGGCTGTCATGTTTATCACTCACGACATGGCAGTTGTCGCGCAGATGGCGGACCGTGTTGTTGTGATGTTTCGTGGCAAGAAGGTTGAGGAGGGCGCAGTAGAGGATATTTTCGAGCGCCCACAGCACAATTACACCAAGGCGCTGTTGGCGGCGGTGCCCAAGCTTGGGGAGATGCGCGGTAAGGCCTATCCCGAACCAATGAAGCTTTTGGGCAAGACTGACCAGAATCTAGACCCGATCAAAGGCAGTGATGAGGTTTTGCTGGAGGTAAAGCATCTGACCACGCGCTTCCCTGTGAAGGGGGGCTTCTTTCGCCGTACTGTCGCCAATGTGCATGCGGTTGAGGATATTTCCTTTACGATCAACAAGGGGCGCACGCTGAGTCTTGTGGGCGAGAGCGGCTGCGGCAAATCCACGGCGGGGCGCTCGCTTTTGAGGCTCGTGGAGCCGCAATCGGGCGAAGTGCATCTTGATCGCAAGGATATCATGGCGCTCGGCAGCAATGATCTGCGCGCCGCACGGCTTGATATGCAGATGATTTTTCAAGATCCGTTTGCGAGCCTTAACCCGCAGATGAACTTGATGAGCCAAGTGGCTGAGCCTTTGCAGAACTATGGTGTTGCCAAGGGGCAGGAGCTTCAGGACAGGATTGCGGCGCTGTTTGACCGTGTTGAGCTGCCGCGCTCTTTCTTGCGGCGCTTTCCGCACGAACTTTCTGGTGGACAGCGCCAGCGCGTCGCGATTGCGCGCGCTTTGGCGCTCAATCCCAAATTGATCGTTGCGGATGAAGCCGTGAGTGCTCTGGATGTTTCGGTGCAAGCTCAGGTTTTGAACCTGATGATGGAATTGCAGGCAGAATTGGACCTGTCCTATCTCTTTATCAGCCATGATATGGCTGTGGTGGAGCGGGTGAGCCATGATGTGGGCGTGATGTATCTGGGCCGTATTGTAGAAATGGGGCCGCGCGCGGCAATTTTTGAGAACCCGCAGCATCCTTATACACAAGCTCTGATGAAGGCGGTTCCGATTGCCGACCCGCGCAACCGCAAGGACGAGCGCGAGCTGAACTTCAAGCCCATCCCATCCCCGATCCATCCCGTGGGCTATGAGGCGGCGCCGTCGGAGTATCGCGAGATTGGCGCGGGGCATTATATTCTGACCACGGACAGTGGCTATTAAGAGAGCGGTTTCGGCTGCTGACGCAGGCGATCCGGTGGGGGCTCTGCCCCCAGACCCCCGTAACAGGTGGGGGCCAGCCCCCACACCCCCGGGATATTTCTGGAAAGAAAAAGGAGGGGGCTTGGGAGCGTTTCAGGACGCGCTTTAAGGAGATGACTATGACCATTATGACGCCTTATGAGCTGATGGAGAAGTTGATCAGCTTTCCCACGGTGAGTCGTGATCCGAACACTGATTTGATTGATTGGGTTGAGAGCTATCTGGCGGCGCATGGCATTGTGAGCCACCGGCACTGGCGCGATGAGGCACGGACGCATTGTGCGCTGTTTGCTCATGTTGGTCCTGAGATCGAGGGCGGAGTGGTGCTCTCGGGGCATACTGATGTTGTGCCTGTGGATGGGCAGCCCTGGAACTCTGATCCGTTCACGGTGACGGAGCGGGACGGGAAGTATTTCGGGCGCGGGACCTGCGACATGAAAGGCTTTGATGCGCTTGCGATTTGGGCGCTGGTGGAGGCCAAGCGACGCGGCGTGACGCGACCTTTGCAGATTGCTCTCAGTTATGATGAGGAGGTTGGTTGCACCGGTGCGCCTGCGATGATTGAGGCGATGCAGGGCGTTTTGCCAAAGGCTGAACTTGCCATCATCGGGGAGCCGTCTTTGATGAAATGTGTGAACGGCCACAAGGGCGGCGTGGGTGTGGCGACACATGTTGTCGGGTTTGAGGTTCATAGCTCGATCATGCACCGTGGTGTGAGCGCGGTGATGGAGGCCGCAAAGCTTCTGGAGTGGGCCAATGAGGTCAATGCGCAAAACATGGTGGCCACGCCTGATGCGCTTGCGGCGATGTTTGATCCGCCCTGGACCAATGCGCATGTGGGTACGATCGAGGGCGGCACGGCGAACAATATCACCGCTAAAGATTGCAAGTTTATCATGGGGTTTCGGGTTGTTCCGAGCGAAAACAAGCAGGATTGGGTGGAGCGGTATACGGCGCGCGCTCGTGAGGTCGAGGCTGAGATGCAGGCCATTCACCCTGAGGCGCGCATTGACCTCAGCGGTTTTTTTGATGTGCCCGGGCTGAAGCCCGAGGAACATGGCGTGGCCGAAAACTTTGTGCGCCGCCTAACGGGGGACAACGCCAGCCATGTGGTGAGCTACGGGACAGAAGCGGGGCAATTTCAGGAGGCTGGATACTCGGCTGTGATCTGCGGGCCGGGCAGCATCGAGCAGGCGCATCAGCCTGACGAGTACATTACGATTGCCGAGTTTGAAGCGGGGCAGCGCTTTATGGAGCGGCTGCTTGAGGAGCTTGCTGCGTGATGCGGGGGATCCCTTTTGGCCTGCAAAACGCGCCCGAGCATGTGGGCGCTTTGCCTGCTGAGGCGGATGCGGTCATTATTGGTGGCGGCGTCATCGGGATTTGCGCGGCCTATTATCTGGCGAAGCAGGGCTTGAAGGCTTTGGTGTTGGAAAAGGGCCGTGTGGCTGCCGAGCAGAGCGGGCGCAACTGGGGCTGGATCCGCAAGACGGGGCGAGACTATGCCGAGCTTCCTATTGTTATTGAGGCACAAGAACGCTGGGAAGAGCTGGCCAAGGTCTGTAAAGACGACTTTGGGCTGAGGCGCGCGGGCGTCACGTTTTTGCCCAAGAACGAAGAGCAGCTTGCAAAATATGAGGTCTGGGCGCGCGAGTTCGGGGCCGCTGCGGGGACCAAAATGCTTGGTGCTGCACAGGTTGCGGCGATGCTGCCTGATGCAATCAATCCATGGGGCGGGGCTATGCACACGCCCGATGATATGGTGGCGGAGCCCTCTGAGGCTGTGCCTGCGATCGCGAGGGCGGCAGTGCTTGCGGGGGCCACGATCCGCGAGGGCTGTGCTGTGCGCGGGTTGCTGCGCGCGGGCGGCGCTGTGAGCGGCGTCGTTACCGAGGCTGGAGAGGTCAAAACGAGGCTTGTGCTCGTGGCGGCGGGCTCGTGGTCTTCGCTCTTTTTGCGCCGTGAAGGGGTGAGCATTCCGCAGCTGTCTGTACGTTCCAATGTCTTGGCGACAGCACCGATGCCGTCTTTTTTTGAGGGTGCTGCGGGGGAGGATGCGATGTCATTTCGTCGCCGCAAGGATGGCGGCTATACGATGGCCTCGCTCGGGGTCAATCATCTTTGGGTGGGGCCTGATGCGCTGCGCCATGTGCCGCATTACCGCCAGCTGATTGTTGGTGGGGATTTTGGCATGAGTTACCGTCCGCCGGCGCCGAAGGACTGGCCAGACGGCTTGTTTACCAAGCGGCGGTGGCGCCTTGACCAGGAGACGCCGTTTGAGCGGATGCGCGTGCTTGAGCCTCAGCCGAGTGACAAAGCGCTCGACAGGATGCTTGATAAATTTGCGGCGCGCTTCCCGAACGTGGGGCGGCCCAAGGTGGCGAGACGCTGGGCGGGTATGATTGATACGATGCCTGATGTTGTGCCGATCGTGGATCATGCGCCGATTGAGGGGCTGAGCATTTGCACGGGGATGTGTGGCCATGGGTTCGGGATCGGGCCTGCTTTCGGGCGGATCATGGCGGACATGATGGTGGGACGTGACGTCGGACATGACCTCACGCGTTTTCGCCTTGCGCGGTTTGACAGCTATGCCAAGCTTGAGCTTGGACCCGACGTTTAAGGGCTGCACAAAGGGAGAGGCGTGATGCCGATCAAAAACAGATTTTCAGATTTGAGCGGAGAGATTACGGCGTGGCGGCGGGATTTTCACGCCCACCCCGAGCTGAGATTTGAAGAGACACGCACGGCGGGGCTTGTGGCCGAGAGGCTCAAAGGCTTTGGCTGTGACGAGGTCGTTGAGGGCTTTGGTAAGACTGGCGTTGTCGCGGTGATCCGTGGGCGCGGGCAGGCCAGCGGGCGTGCGATCGGCTTTCGAGCGGATATGGATGCTCTGCCGATCACCGAAGCGACAGGGCTTGAG
Source organism: Lentibacter sp. (assembly GCF_029254145.1). GTDB lineage: Bacteria > Pseudomonadota > Alphaproteobacteria > Rhodobacterales > Rhodobacteraceae > Lentibacter. The sequence continues at coordinate 6,421 of NZ_JAQWYD010000034.1, read as the reverse complement.
TATGCTTCCGAAACAGCGGGTACGATGCATGCCTGTGGTCATGATGGGCATACCTCCATGCTCTTGGGAGCAGCGCAGTATTTGGCCGAGACACGCAACTTTGACGGCACGGTTGTGCTTGTGTTTCAGCCCGCTGAAGAGGGCGGAGGCGGGGCGCGCGCCATGCTCAAAGACGGGCTGATGGAGCGCTTTGAGATTGACGAGATTTACGGAATGCACAATTGGCCCGGGATCGAGGCGGGACAGTTTGCGATGCGCGAAGGCCCACAAATGGCGGCGGCGGATTCCTTTGAAGTCCGAGTGCGCGGCAAGGGCGGGCATGGGGCGATGCCGCATATCGCGGTGGATACCAGCCTTGTGGCCAGCCATATTATTATTGCTTTACAATCGGTTGTCTCTCGCAATGTGGATCCGCTCAAGGCGGCAATTGTTTCGGTCTGCGGAATGAAGAGCGACACGGACACATACAATGTGATTCCTGACGAGGTTCTTCTCAAGGGCACGACGCGCTATCTGCACCCGGAGGTGCAGGGTGTGATCCGTGAACGGATGCAGGCGCTTGTGACGCAGACAGCGGCGGCTTACGGGGCGCGCGCTGAGCTGACCTATTTTGTGGGTGTGCCGCCGACGATGAACGCGCCTGAGGCGGTGACCCATGCGGCAGAGGCTGCATTGGCTGTGACGGGCAAGGCGCCGCTTGAGATTGATCCTGTGATGCCTGCTGAGGACTTCTCGGAGATGCTTTTGGCGCGGCCTGGAGCCTATGTCTTTATTGGCAACGGCGACAGCGCCGATCTGCACAATCCGCTTTATAACTTTAACGACGACATCCTGCCTGTGGGCGCGAGCTTCTTTGCTGAATTGGCGGAGAACCGTATGCCGCTTGCGGATTGATAAAGGAGAACGACCATGGCTGTAAAAAACCGATTTGCCGAGTTGCATGACGAGATCACCGCGTGGCGGCGCGATTTGCACGAACATCCAGAAATTCTGTTTGAAACGCATCGCACCAGCGCGATTGTAGCTGAAAAGCTTAAGGAGTTTGGCTGTGACGAGATCGTCACGGGGATAGGCCGTACTGGTGTTGTTGGTGTGATCAAGGGGCGCACGGACACCTCTGGCAAGGTGATCGGGATGCGCGCGGATATGGATGCGCTGCCGATGCCAGAGGAAACGGGGCTGCCTTACGCGAGCAAGACGCCTGGTGCGATGCACGCTTGCGGGCATGACGGGCACACGGCGATGCTTTTGGGCGCGGCCAAGTACCTCAGTGAAACGCGCAATTTTGACGGCACGGTTGTTGTTATTTTCCAACCGGCGGAAGAAGGCGGCGGCGGCGGCAAGGAGATGTGCGACGACGGGATGATGGAGCGCTTTGGCATTCAGGAAGTCTATGGGATGCACAACTGGCCTGGTAAACCTGTGGGCGCGTTTTCGATCCGCTCAGGGCCGTTTTTTGCGGCGACGGATGTGTTTACTGTCGAGTTTACGGGGCGTGGCGGGCACGGCGCCAAGCCGCATGAGACTGTGGACACAACAGTGATGGCGGCGCAGGCTGTTATGACGCTCCAGACCGTGGCGAGCCGAAATGCGGACCCTGTGGAGAATATTGTCGTCTCGGTGACCTCGTTTGAGACAAGCTCCAAGGCGTTTAACGTGATTCCCGGTGGTGTGACGCTCAAGGGCACGGTGCGCACTATGAGCGCTGAGATGCGAGATTTGGCAGAACAGCGCATTGGAGAGATTTGCAACGGTGTTGCAGCGACATTCGGCGGCACAGTTGAGGTCAACTATCAGCGCAATTACCCTGTCATGGACAATCATGAGGCGCAGACGGATTTCTTGCGGCAAGTTGCGACGAGCGTTTCGGGCGGATGTGACGAGGCGCCGCTTGTGATGGGGGGCGAGGATTTTGCCTTTATGCTCGAGGAACGCCCTGGCGCATATATTTTGATGGGCAATGGCGATACCGCTATGGTCCACAACACAAAGTATGACTTCAACGATGACGCTATTCCAACAGGCTGCAGCTATTGGGCGGAAATCGCCGAGCAACGGATGCCAATGGCCAGCTGAAGGCGGCCTGAGACTTGCACGCGAGCTATCGCAGGACTAGGAAGGGCGCATGAAAACTACGCCCTTCCTTGCTTATCTGGCCGAGCCTCATGCCGAGAAGATGGCGTTTTTTGAGGCTGTTTCGGCTGAATTTGGCAAGGGTGTGCGCCTGAAGACCTGGCCGATGTCATGGCGGGGCTACCCTGAAACAGAGGCACGGGCACGGGCCTGTCTGGCGCGGGCGAAGAAGCAGCCCAAGGGGGCTTTCGGGCGTTGGCTCAAGCTTTTGTTTCTGAAAGGGCGTTACAACTGGGCGCGGCGTTACTTTGAGGCGCGGCCCGAGGCTGCAGCGCTCTGTTGGCAAGGGCTCACAGGCACGCGGCGCGCCTTTATGGAGGGTGCGAAAGACGCAGGAGTGGAGTTGCTGTATGCCGAACTCGCCCCTTTGCCTCTGCGGCGCACGCTGGATGCGCAGGGGGTGAATGCTGAAGGCTCTGTGCCAAAGCAGGCCACGTTTTATGAGGATGTGACCGCGGATATGGCGCTTTTGGCCGAGCTCAAGGCTGGCTTTCAGGCGCGTGCGCCACGGCGGGCGGATGTCGGGCAGGGCAAGGCCGACTTTGATGGCGCGCGCTTTTTGTTTGTGCCGCTGCAAGTGCCTGACGACAGCCAGATGACGTTGTTTGCAGGCTGGTGTGGCGGGCTTCAGGGCTTTATTGCAGCGCTTGCGGAGGCCTCGAGGCATTTGCCCGAGGGTTGGCACTTGCGGCTCAAGGAGCACCCCTCAGCCAAAGTTGCGGTGACCGATGCGACCAATGCGCTGATTGCTTCTGGTGCGCGGATCATTCTGGACAATGCGACAGACAGTTTTGCCCAGATTGCGGCGAGTGCAGGGGTGATTACGATCAACTCCTCAATGGGTTTACAGGCGATGTTCTGGGACAAGCCCGTCGTGATCACCGGGGAGGCGCTTTACGATATTGAGGGCGCTGTGGTGCGAGCGGACAGTGCTGTAGCGCTTGGCGCGCTCTGTTCACAGGCGGCAGAGCTGTCGTTTGATGCAGATTTGCGCGCGCGGCTGCTGACATGGCTTGCGCGGGATTATTATGTGAGTTTTGACCAAGGGCGGCTTTTGGAGCCAGAGCAGATACAGCGGATCAGAGCCAGAGGACGTGCGACATGAGATTTTTCAAGGCCAGACCGATCAGTAAACTGGCGGTTTCACCTCCTAAGGCGAACCCTGAGCGCCGCGGCGTGGCGATTCCGATTATTGTGAAGAACGAGGCGCGCTATATTGAAGAGTGGGCGCGGTTTCACCTCTTGGCGGGGGTGTCGCATTTTATCGTCTATGACAACGGCTCAACAGATGAAACTGTCTCGATTTTGCGGGACACTGTGCCAGCGGAGGCGCTGACGATTGTGCCTTGGGCGCAGAGCTTGCGCGACGGGCGCAGCGGTGCGGAAATTCACAATCAGGTGCTCGCTTTTGCCCATGCGCTGGCCAATTATGGCGCTGAATTTCGCTGGATGGCTTTTGTGGATGTGGACGAGTTTATTGTCCCGAAGGCGGAGGCGAGTATTGAGGCCGCGCTTGAGCGTGTCGCAGAGGCGGCCCATGTCTCCTTGCCTTGGCAGATGTTTGGCCGCGGCGGACATGAGGCGCCGCCTGAGGGCGGGATTGTTGCGAACTATACCCGCAGGATGCGCACGACCGAGGGCGCGCGGCATGCTCTGAACTGGAAGTGTATTGTTGATCCTAGCCGTGTGACGGGAGTGCGCGTGCACGGTATGGAGATTGATGGCAAGGGTGAGGGCGTGAATGATGCGGGCGTGCGTGCGGCGCATTCTGCACGCGAAAAGGCTGGGTTTTACTCGGCTGAATTCTTGCAACTTAATCACTACTATACACGTTCAAACAGAGACTTGCAGGCCAAACGTCAAGCTTGCCTTATAGCATCTGTCGCGCTCCAGCAGCACGCACAGAGGGTGATGCGGATTGTGGCCGAGATTGAAGCGGATGAAGTCGAAGACGTGGCGGCGATTGACTTTATCGCGCGCGCTCAGGGCAAGTAGGCCGCGAGCGCGTCTATGGTTGCGATAGCGGCGTTTGTCTCGCTGCCTTGCCAAGGGGGCTGATGCGGCTTTGAGAGGCGGGAGCTGAGCGCTTCTGTGAGCGTGGCTGTGTCTGCAACGAGCTCTGTAAAGCCATCAACGGCGAGCCGCGCATATGCGGCGCTGAAGTTGTTTACTTTTGGACCTGAAAGCACGAAGGCGCCAGCTTTGGCTGGCTCATACGGGTTGTGGCCGCCTTCACGGCCAAAGCCGCCGCCCAGAAAGACTGTGGAGGCAGTGGCAAATGCGGCGCCCGCTTCTCCGAGAGTATCAGCGAGCAGGATTTGTGTTTTTTCTGTCGGCGCTTCGCCTTGACTGCGCTGGCTCAGGCCGAGGCCATCTGCTGAGGCGCGGATGGCCTCGGCGCGGGCAGGGTGGCGCGGCAGCCAGAGGAGGAGCGCATCGGGCGCATTGGTCAGCAAGGCGCGGTGTGCGGCGAGGACATGGGCCTCATCGGCTGGGTGTGTGGAAACGGCGGCCCAGACGGGCCGTCCCTTGGCGGCGGTTTGAAAGGCTTCTAGCGCGCTTTCTGGGATGCTGGCGGCGGGCAGATCTGCCTTGAGGTCCCCAAGACACCTCAGGCGGTCGCTGGGCAGGCCAAGAGCCATAAGCCCCGCGCGCACGGCCTCGGTCTGGCATGTGATCAGGCGGAACGGCGTGAGCATATAGCCATAGCTTCGGGGAAAGCGGGCGCGGCTTTTGGAGGCGCGGGCATTGAGTAGGGCGGCCGGTGTGCCGCGGCGTGCGAGATTGCGGCACATACGCGGCCAGAGATCACCTTCGACAAAGAGCGCAAGATCGGGCTGCCAATGGCTGAGAAAGCTGCTGACGGCGCGGGCAGTATCAACGGGCTGAAACTGATGGATGGAGCCCTCTGGAAGCACTTGTGCGGCGCGCTCGGCGCCTGTCTGCGTGCTTGTGGTGACAAGGAGTGTCGCATGCGCAGCCAAATAGGGGGCGAGTGCGGCGGCAGATTGGACCTCGCCAACAGAGGCGGCGTGAAGCCAGATCAGCTTGCCTTTGGGCCGTTGCTGAGTGGCCTCGCCAAAGCGCTCGGGCAGGCGTGCCATGGGGGCATTTTGGCGTAAATGTGCGGCGCGGGCCGCGCGAAGGAGAAGCCACGGAGCGGTGCTTGTGGCAGCGAAATAGGCAGCGGGGAGCAGGGGCGTTGCCACGCTCAGCCGCCAGTGTGGCTCATGTGGCGGGTCATTTTGCCGCCGACGCTTTGGCGCTCGTAGTCAAAGTCATGGCCCTTCGGCTTGAGCTTGATGGCGGCGCGAATTGCCTCTTCAAGAGGCGCATCACTGTCTGGGTGCAGGCGCAGGGGTACGCGCAGGTCTGCGTTGTCTTCTTGGCCAAGGCACATAAAGAGCTCTCCTGTGCAGGTGAGCCTTACGCGGTTGCAGCTTTCACAGAAGTTATGCGTCAGCGGGGTGATGAAGCCGATTTGTTGGCCTGTTTCTTCGAGGCGCACATAGCGGGCGGGGCCGCCTGTGCGATGGGCAAGGTCTGTCAGGGTGTAACGCTCTGCCAAGGTTGTGCGCAGGTCTTTGAGGGGCCAGTACTGATCAAGGCGGTCCTCATTGCCGATGTCGCCCATGGGCATGACTTCGATGAAAGTGAGGTCCATCTCCTCGCGCTTGCACCACTCGGTGAGCGTGAAAAGTTCGTCTTCGTTGAAGCCTTTGAGCGCAACCGTGTTGATCTTGACGCGCAGGCCTGCCTTTTTGGCGGCCTCGATGCCTTTTAGAACTTGGGGCAGGCGGCCCCAGCGGGTGATATCTGCGAACTTTTGTTCATCCAGCGTATCAAGCGATATATTGATGCGGCGCACGCCTGCTGAGTAGAGTTCATCAGCGTAGCGTTCAAGCTGGGAGCCGTTGGTTGTAAGGGTCAGCTCTTTGAGTGTGCCGCTCTCAAGGTGACGGGTCATTGCGTGAAAGAACGTCATAATGCCTTTGCGCACGAGCGGCTCGCCGCCCGTAATGCGCAGTTTTTCAACGCCAAGGCCGATAAATGTGCTGCACATGCGGTCAAGCTCCTCAAGGGTGAGCAGCTCCTTTTTGGGCAAAAACGTCATGTTTTCGGACATGCAGTAGACACAGCGGAAATCGCAACGGTCTGTCACGGAGACGCGCAGGTAAGAAATCGGGCGGGCGAAGGGATCAATCAGCGGCGTTTTCATGCGCTACAGTTAAGGGTTGAGGAGGCTTGGGGCAAGGGTGTTTCTGCTCTGGTCAAGGGGCGCAGGGGG
>NZ_JAQWYD010000031.1:0-13167 GCF_029254145.1 Lentibacter sp. | reverse complement strand
CTGTGATCTCGGGACGGCGCATCAGAAGCTGCATGCCAATCCATGCGCCAAAGGAAAAGCCTGCGACCCAGCAATGCTTGGAATTGTTGTTCATGGATTGCAGGTAATCCAGCGCTGAGGCGGCATCGGAGAGCTCGCCTACGCCCTGGTCGTATTCGCCTTGAGAGCGGCCCACGCCGCGGAAGTTGAAGCGCAAGACCGTGAAGCCCATATTATAAAAGGCGTAATGAAGGTTGTAGACAACCTTGTTGTTCATCGTACCGCCGAATTGCGGGTGCGGATGCAACACAATCGCGATCGGTGCATCGCGCTGTGGTTGTGGGTGGTAGCGGCCTTCAAGTCGGCCTTCTGGGCCTGGAAAGATTACCTCGGGCATATAGTTTGTCTCTTCCTTGAAAATGCGCGCGGGCTTTCTTGACTAAATCCGTCGAGCATATTAGAACTATTCTAAATCTAGATGTGTCACCTAGCGTTTCTAGCGAGATAGTCTGTGACAGGGGCGAGGTCAACAAGCGCCTGTTTTTATTGCAGTCAAAGAGGTTGTTTATGAAGCTCAGCACAAAAGGCAGATATGCTATGGTCGCTTTGGCCGACATCGCCCTGGAGGGCGAGGATGCTTTGGTGACTTTGGGTGATATTTCCAAGCGTCAGGATATTTCGTTGCCCTATCTTGAGCAGCTTTTTGTAAAGCTGCGCCGCGCCGAGCTGGTGGCGTCTGTGCGCGGGCCAGGCGGCGGCTATAAGTTGGCGCGCAAACCTGTCGATATTCGGATCGTTGATGTTTTGGCCGCAGTGGATGAGACGGTGGATGCCTTGCAAAAAGGTGCGGGTGCCAGTGGAGCCGCATCTGGCAGCCGGGCGCAATCGGTGACCAACCGCTTGTGGGAAGGTTTGTCGGCGCATGTTTATGTCTATTTGCATGCGGCGCGGCTTTCGGATGTGATCAGCAACGAGCTTGCGCCTTGCCCCGCGGTGCCTTCGCTGTTTGCTGTGGTGGATGAAGAGTGAGCTGTTTCACCATCATAACGAGGTTTTGCGCGACCTGCGGTCACGCCGAGCTGGGGGCTTTGCCCCCAGACCCCCAGGATATTTGGGAAAAGAAAAAGATGCATTCGAAGTCGTTTGGTCAGAACACACCGGCTCAAACGGGTGTCTGCGAAACCAGAGGGGCCATGTGAATGCGGGTCTATCTTGACCATAATGCGACCACAGCTTTGCGCCCTGAGGCGCGCGCGGCGATGGGCGAGGCGTTGGATATTGTTGGCAATCCCTCGTCTGTGCATTCCGAGGGGCGGCGTGCCAAGGCGTTTTTGGAAAGCTGTCGTGCGCGGTTGGCCGCTGCGCTTGGGGCGGAGGGGGCCGAGATTGTTTTTACTGGTTCGGCCACCGAGGCTGCGGCCATGGCGCTTGCTGGTCGCGGCATTGCCTGTTCGGGTGTGGAGCATGATGCTGTTGCGTCTTGGTGCGACGCGTCGCTGCGCGCCGAGGCCAATGGGTGTGTGACGCTCTCGGATGCGGGATTTTCGACGCTTCAGCTCGCCAATTCTGAGACGGGTGTGTTGCAGGATTTGCCTGACGGGCTTTGGATGAGTGATTTCACGCAGGGATTTGGAAAAGTCACTGTAGATTTTTTGCGCTCCGGGCCTTTGATGGCGATCGTTTCGGCGCATAAGCTTGGCGGGCCAACGGGCGTTGGTGCGCTTGTGATGCGGCGTGGGATCGATCTTGACCCCGTTCTCAAAGGGGGTGGCCAGGAGATGGGCCGTCGTGCAGGGACAGAGAACCTCATCGGGATTGCAGGATTTGCGGCGGCGGCCGAAGCGGCAGTGGTCGATGTGGCTGCGGGCCGTTGGGATGCCGTGCGCGAGAGACGGGATTTGCTTGAAGAGGCTCTTGCGGCCACAGATAAACCACCTATTTTAGTCGGGAAAGATGCGCCACGTCTGCCGAACACCTCTTGTCTGCTCAGCGCGGGCTGGAAGGGCGAGACGCAAGTGATGCAGATGGATCTTGCGGGATTTGCTATTTCTGCAGGCTCGGCCTGCTCCAGTGGCAAGGTGAAGACAAGCCCTGTGCTGCGGGCAATGGGATTTGAGGAGGCCGAGGCGGGCTGCGGTATTCGCGTGAGCCTTGGACTTGAAACAGAACGGGACGATATTTTGCGCTTTGCCGACACATGGGCAGCGCAGGCGAAAAAACAGGCTGCGCGCGCGGCCTAAGCGAACAGGACGGAAAAGGAACCAAGCGATGAATGAAGTAATTGTTAAAGACGGTGTAGAGCAGGAAACGGTTGAGGCCGTTCGCACGCTTGGAGAAAAATACAAATACGGTTGGGAAACCGAGATCGAGATGGAATATGCGCCGCTCGGTCTGAACGAGGATATTGTGCGGCTTATTTCGGAGAAAAACGAAGAGCCACAATGGATGACGGACTGGCGGCTTGATGCTTATGCGCGCTGGAAAGAGCAGAAAGAGCCTGACTGGGCGATGGTGGATTATCCTGAGATCGACTTTCAGGACCAGTATTACTATGCGCGCCCCAAGAGCATGGAAGTGAAGCCGAAGTCATTGGAAGAGGTCGATCCCAAGCTTTTGGCCACATATGAAAAGCTTGGTATTCCGCTCAAGGAACAGCTGATCCTCGCGGGGGTCGAAGGCGCCGAAGAGCTGACAGACGCGCCGCGCAAAGTGGCTGTGGATGCGGTGTTTGACTCTGTGTCGGTCGGCACGACCTTCCAGAAAGAGTTGATGGAGGCGGGTGTTATCTTTTGCTCGATCTCAGAAGCCATTCGCGACCACCCCGAGCTTGTGAAAAAGTATCTCGGCTCTGTTGTGCCTGTGACGGACAATTACTACGCGACGTTGAACTCGGCTGTGTTTTCGGACGGCTCGTTTGTTTATGTGCCGCCCGGCGTGCGCTGCCCTATGGAGCTGTCCACATACTTCCGGATCAATGCCGAGAACACAGGCCAGTTTGAACGCACATTGATCATTGCCGATAAGGGCTCTTATGTGAGCTACCTTGAGGGCTGTACCGCGCCGCAGCGTGATGTGGCGCAGCTGCATGCAGCGGTTGTGGAGATCATCATCGAGGAAGATGCGGAAGTTAAATATTCGACCGTTCAGAACTGGTATCCGGGTGACGAGAACGGCAAGGGCGGGATCTATAACTTTGTGACCAAGCGTGCCGATTGCCGTGGTGACCGTGCCAAAGTGATGTGGACGCAAGTGGAGACGGGCTCTGCCGTGACGTGGAAATACCCGAGCTGTATTTTGCGCGGCAACGACTCTCAGGGCGAGTTTTACTCGATTGCGATCACCAACAACCATCAGCAGGCCGACACGGGCACGAAGATGATCCACTTGGGCAGAAACACCAAGTCGCGGATTGTTTCAAAAGGGATCAGCGCAGGTGTGGCGCAGAACACCTATCGTGGGCTTGTGAGCATGCACCCGAAGGCGAAAAACTCGCGCAATTACACGCAGTGCGACAGCTTGCTGATTGGTGACAAATGTGGCGCCCACACTGTTCCTTACATCGAGGTTAAGAACAACTCGAGCCGTGTGGAGCATGAGGCGACGACATCTAAAGTTGATGACGAGCAAATGTTTTACTGCCGCCAGCGCGGGATTGGCGAGGAAGAGGCTGTTGCACTGATCGTCAACGGCTTTGCCAAGGAAGTGTTGCAGGCGCTGCCGATGGAGTTTGCCATGGAAGCGCAACAGCTTGTTGCGATCAGTCTTGAAGGCTCGGTTGGCTAATGTCTTTGGCACACCTCACATCTTGCCCGAATGAAGGCAGTGTTCTGCCGCATTTGTGCCGAACTGGTTTGTTAACTCTGTTGGCAAGCCAAGACGTGAGGTGTGCCTATGATGAACCGAAATCTCGACGCGTTCGACGCGCGTATCCAGAGAATTGCCAAGGACGAAAAGGCAAAAGGCCGCCTCATTGCGGGCGAGGGAGAAGTGCGCGAGACGCAAGTCAACCTCAGCCAGCTGAAGCGCGCGGCTGCGTTCAAGCGCGAGAGTGGCGAGCTTATCCTGGCGGCTCCCAAATGGGCTATGGCCTTTCTGCTTGGCGCCGCGGCGATGTTGGCGGGGCGGCTCTTGGGCTTTCATGTTCTGGGGCAGTTCATTGCGGGCACAGATATGACCATGGTGATCATGTGCCATGCGGGCGAACTGGCGATCGGGATTGTTGCGCTGGTGACGGCGGCAACATTTATCGGATTTCGCGGTGGTATGGCCAAGATGGTGATGCTGGCGGGCTTCGCTTTGATGGTGCTTGGGGAATCCGACGTTGCGAGGCACGCGCCGTTCCTTTGGGAAACCATGTTTTCGCCAGAGTATGCGGCGCGGGTCTTGAGCCCAGCGGGCGGGATGGAGAACAATCTGCGCGCGCTTGCGGGGGTTTTGCAGAGCAGCATCTAAACACATCTGGCTCTGATGTTGGAAAAGACAGCCTTACCTGTGGGGGTGAGGCTGGTTTTTGCCGTTTTGATTTGGCTTTTGAAAAGCCAGTGTTTGCATGAGAAGTGTGGGGTAAGATTATGGAATTTATTGAGAAAAATAAGAAACTGATTGTGCCTGTCGCGGCTGGCGCTGTGATGGCGGCGGTGCTCAACTGGGCGGACCTGCCAGCTTGGATGATCGGCGGCGCGGTTGCGGCTGTTGTCACACTGTGGAGCGAGAAGCTCATTGAGGCTTACGATACAAAGATTGGGCCCAAGATCAATGCGCGCCGTGGAGAGTATTGAGAATGGTTGATACGCCTCTTCATCTCTATTGGTGGAACGCCAAGCCGAACTTTGGCGATACCTTGAGTCAGTTTGTGACAGCATATGCGTCAGGCCGTGCAGTTGCGCATGCGGAGCCACGCAACGCCGAGATTTTTGCTGTTGGTTCGATTACGCAATTTGCCAAGCGGGTCTGGGGCAATGAGAAACACCCCGCGCATCGCCCTGCGATTTGGGGCACGGGCATGATGGCGCCGCTGAAGACCGACTTTGTCACCAATGTTGATATTCATATGTTGCGGGGGCCGATTACGGCCGCTCTTTTGGGTGTGAAAACTGAAGCCTATGGTGACCCCGGCGTTTTGACGGCTGAGGCGCTTGGCGCACGCCCTGAGCGGCACGACAAGATCGGGCTGGTGCTACACCACAGCCAGCTTGGTGACCCTAGAATTGTTGCGCTTCTGAAGGCTGAACCGTCTGTGCAGTATATCGATGTGCAGGGCACACCAGAGCAGGTCTGCCGCGAGATTGGCGCTTGTGCGCATGTGATCTCGTCAAGTCTGCATGGGCTTATTGTGGCTGACAGCTATGGGATCGCCAACACCTGGCTTGATCCGATGAAGCACGCGCGGCTGAAGTATTACGATTATGCGGCAGGGGTGGGGCGTGTGATGCCGCTGCCTTTGAGGCACGACGATATAGCCGCGGCATTGCCCAAGCTTGGCACGGGCGCTTTGCCCTATGCGGGCGGTCTTGCTGAGGCGAAAGACAGACTGATTGAGAATTTTCCAGCCCATCTGAAGGCTGGAGCATAAATATAGAAGATTAGAGAAAGGCGCGAAAATGTTGGAAATCAAAGACCTGCGGGTCAAACTGGAAGAAGAAGACAAGCAGATCCTGAAGGGTGTGAACCTGACAGTGGAAGCGGGCAAAGTGCACGCGATCATGGGGCCGAACGGCTCTGGCAAGTCGACGCTGTCCTATGTGCTCTCGGGCAAGGAGGGCTATGAAGTCACGGGCGGCAGCGCCACGCTGGACGGCGACGACCTGCTTGATCTGGAGCCAGAAGAGCGCGCAGCACTTGGGCTTTTCCTTGCGTTTCAATATCCGGTCGAGATCCCTGGTGTGGGCAACATGACCTTCTTGCGCACGGCTGTGAATGCACAGCGTAAAGCGCGTGGTGAAGAAGAAATGAGCTCGACCGAGTTTCTCAAAGTGATCCGCGCTCAGGCAAAAGAACTCAAGATTGACGCGGATATGCTGAAGCGGCCTGTCAATGTCGGCTTCTCGGGCGGCGAAAAGAAGCGCAACGAGATTTTGCAAATGGCGATGCTTGAGCCACGGATGTGTATCTTGGATGAGACGGATTCGGGCCTTGATGTGGACGCGATGAAACTTGTGGCCGATGGCGTGAATGCGCTGCGCAGCGAGGGCCGTGGGTTCTTGGTGATCACGCACTACCAACGCCTTCTGGATCATATCAAGCCAGATGTTGTGCATATCATGGCGGATGGTCGTATCGTGAAAACGGGCGGACCAGAGCTTGCGCTTGAGGTTGAAAACAATGGCTATGCAGACATTCTGGCCGAGGTGGCTGCGTGATGAATGCGATTTTGAAATCAAAGCAGGAGGCGGCGGCGAGCCGGCTTGACGCGGCGGTTCTGCCTGAGGCGGCGGGCTGGAGCAAGGCGGCGCGCGAAGATGCGCTGGCGCGCGTGCGCAGCATGGGTTTGCCCTCGAGGCGTGATGAATACTGGAAGTACACACGCCCTGACACGCTGACGCAGGCCGATGCGCCTGAGGCCGCGCTGTTTACAACAGATGAAACGCCCGTGTTTAACGACTTTGACCGGCTGAAGATTGTGTTTGTCGACGGTGTCTTCAGTGCCGAGCACTCAGATGAGCTTTCGCTTGAGGGCATCGAGATTGCGCGGTTGGCTGATGCGGCAGATATTTCTTGGGCGAGCGAGCTTTATGGCGCGCTTGAGACCAAGGGGCAAAAGCCTGTAGAGCGGCCTTTGGCAGCCCTCAATACCGCGCTGGCCAGTGATGGCGTGCTCATTCGATGCACCAAAACACCGAGCAAGCCTGTGAGCCTCATCTATCGCCACGAAAACAGCACATCAGATGCGGTTTTGCACCATATGGTGAAGGTCGAAGCAGGTGCCTCTCTGACGCTTTTGGAGAACGGTCCGGCCGCTGCGCGGTTGAACAAATGTCTTGAAGCGCTTGTAGCGGACGGGGCCGAGTTTCACCACGTGCGCGCGCAGGGGCGGGACCACGAGCGCCGCGCTGTGACACACATGTTTGTCGAGCTGGGCCATGAGAGCGTGTTCAAGAGCTTTACGCTCACGGTGAACGGGCGTTTGACGCGCAACGAATGTATCATCGAGTTTACCGGCGATGACGCGATAGCCCATGTGGCAGGTGCGGCGCTTGGCGATGGTGATTTTGTGCATGATGATACCGTGTTTATCACCCATGACGCCGTCAACTGCGAGAGCCGTCAGGTTTTCAAAAAGGTGCTGCGCAACGGTGCGACTGGCGTTTTCCAAGGCAAGATCCTTGTGAAGCCAGGCGCGCAGAAGACAGACGGATATCAGAAGTCTCAGTCGCTTCTGCTTGATGGCGACAGCCAGTTTTTGGCCAAACCAGAGCTTGAGATCTATGCTGATGATGTGGCCTGTTCGCACGGCTCGACTTCGGGCGCGATTGATGAGGACGCTTTGTTCTATTTGCGCGCGCGTGGTGTGCCACACAATATGGCGACCGACCTGATGACGCTGGCGTTCCTTGCGGAAGCTGTGGAAGAGATCGAAGATGACGGCCTCAAGGACGAGCTGACAGGGCGGCTTGAGGGCTGGCTTCTGCGCCGCTCGCGCGGCTGATTCCATGTCTGTTGTGATGGACATCGTCGCCACATACCGTGGGCCTGCGCAGGTTTTGCGCAGGTTTGCGGCGGCGGGGCAGCGAGAAGACCGCGCCATTGCCATTTTGATGGCGGGCTGTGCTGTTGTTTTTGTGAGCTCCTGGCCTGCTGCGGCGCGGGAGGCACACCTTACCGGGCAGGATGTGGGGATGTTGTTGGGGGGCGCATTGTTTGCGTGGCTCTTTATCATGCCGCTTGTGCTGTATGGGCTGGCGTTTCTTGTTTGGGGCGGTTTTCGGGTGTTGCGCAGCAAGGCTGAGCCTTGGGCGCTGCGGCTTGCGCTCTTTTGGGCGGTGTTGGCGGCCTCGCCGCTGATGCTTTTGCACGGGCTTGTGCGCGGATTTATTGGCGAAGGCACTCCACAAATGATCGTTGGAGCGCTTTGGTTCGTAGTGTTTATGTGGTTTTGGATCAGCGGCAGCCGTGCGGCTGCAAAGGAAAGTGCCTCTGATGGTGATTAAAGAGCTTGTGATGCGCACGCTGACGCAGCCTGCGGGCGCGGCGGCGGAGCTTATGGAGCTTGGCCTCAAGCGGGATGTGCTCTGGCTTGGGCTGATCCTTGCTGCAGTGCTCAATGCGCTTTTTTTCTCGGTGAGTTTTTACGCGGCCCCGCCTATGCCTTTGGAGGGCATGAGTGCAGAAGAGGCGGCCCAGCTAGAGTTTGTGCTAGGCTTTTTTGGTAGCCCTATGCGGGTTGCGCTTGTTTTGGGTGTTTCGCTTGTGATGTCTGTCTTTGCCTTTTTCTTGGCAGGCAAGTTTCTGGGCGGGCAGGCCAGTCTGACAGACGTTCTTGTTGTGGTCACGTGGTGGCAGTTTGTCGGGCTTGGTATGAGCGTTGTGATTATGGCTGTTGGAGCGCTGTCCGTGGTGCTGGCCTCGACGATGTCGATGGTGGGCAATGTCTGGCTTTTGTTTGCGCTGATTGGCTTGCTGACAGGCGCGCACTGTTTTGAGACGATGTTTAAAGGTATTGGCACCGTTGCGCTTTCGCTTTTTCTGATGGCCGTGGGCCTGATGATTATCCTTACCCTTATCGGCTTTGGACTGCCGCCTGTGGAGGCCAGCAATGTATGATGTGAATACGATCCGTGCGGATTTCCCGATCCTTTCACGTAAGGTGAATGGAAAGCCTTTGGTGTATCTAGACAATGGTGCTTCGGCGCAGAAGCCGCAGGTTGTGATTGATGCAATTACGCGCGGCTATGCTGAAGAATACGCCAATGTTCACCGCGGGTTGCATTACCTTAGCAATATCTCGACTGAGCGGTATGAAGCGGTGCGCGGGATCATTGCGCGTTTTCTCGGCGCGGGTTCGGAGAACGAGATTATTCTCAACTCGGGAACGACTGAGGGCATCAATATGGTGTCTTATGCTTGGGCTGCGCCGCGCATGGAAGCCGGAGACGAGATTGTGCTGTCGGTGATGGAGCATCATGCGAATATCGTGCCTTGGCACTTTTTGCGCGAGCGTCAGGGCGTCAGCCTCAAGTGGGTTGATACCGATGCGACAGGCGCTTTGGATGTGGACAAGGTGATTGCTGCGATCGGGCCGAAGACCAAGCTTGTTGCGATTACGCAGCTGTCAAATGTGCTGGGCACGCATGTCGATGTGAAGCGGATCTGTGACGCGGCGCGTGCCAAGGGCGTCGCTGTACTGGTGGATGGCTCGCAGGGTGCGGTCCATGCGCCTGTGAATGTTGTCGAGATGGGCTGTGATTTCTATGCCATCACGGGCCATAAGCTCTATGGGCCATCGGGCTCTGGCGCGATTTATGTAAAAAAAGAGCGCATGGACGAGATGCGCCCCTTTATGGGCGGCGGGGATATGATCCGCGATGTGAGCAAGGACGTGATCACTTACAACAGTGGGCCGATGAAGTTTGAAGCTGGCACGCCCGGTATTGTGCAAACGATCGGACTTGGGGCCGCGCTTGAGTATCTCATGGAGCTGGGCATGGACAAGGTTGCGGCGCATGAGGCCGAGCTTGCGAAATATGCGCGCGAAAAGCTGACAGGGCTGAACTGGCTTGGCTTGCAAGGCACAACGCCTGACAAGGCGGCGATCTTCAGCTTTACGATGGAAGGCGCGGCTCATGCGCATGATATTTCCACGATCCTTGATAAAAAAGGCGTCGCCGTGCGCGCGGGACATCACTGTGCGCAGCCGTTGATGCAGCATATGGGTGTCAACGCGACCTGCCGTGCGAGCTTTGGGCTCTATAACACCAAGGATGAGGTTGATGTGCTCGTGGATGCGCTGGAGCTGGCGCATAACCTTCTGGGTTAATCTGCGCGCAGGCCCATCAGACGATCAATCGGGGCGAAGTCATCTGTGAGGATGAGGCTGTCACGGGCCTGTAGGCTGGCAACCATCGTATCAGACAAAGCGCCGAAGCGCGTAGCGTCTGGTGCGCGGGTGATAAAGCTGTTCTCTGGTGTCGCGGCATTGCCCGCAGCGATGATAAAGACCATGCGCTCGCCTTTGACGGGCTGGTGCTGCTCGACCCAGACTTCCAGCACGGGAAAGACCGTCTCAAGCGTGCGCAGCATCGCGCCGAGTGTTTGTAGGTTGTCCTCATAATCCACCACATTCATCAGGTAGCTGTCTTCAGGCGTGAGCCTTGTGCGCACGAGCTCAAAGAACTCTTGTGTGAGCAGGTGCTGAGGGACGGCGATATCTGTGAAGGCGTCGCCGATGATGATGTCATATTGCGCCGGGTCGCGGGCGAGGGCCACGCGCGCGTCGACGTGAAGAACATGCGCAGAGGCGGGGTCAAACCAGAAGTCACGGACGGCAATGTTTGTCACCTCGGGGTCGACCTCCGCCACGGTGATCGGCCCGTGACCTTCGCGGGCTGCTATGGCGCGCGGCATAGAGAAGCTGCCACCGCCGATGAAGAAGCTGCTGAAATCCTGACGCGGTGCGCGCAATTCAGCAAGCGCGTCCAGCATGGCGGCGTGGTCGGTATACATGAGCGTTGGATCATTGGCGGAGCTGGTCCCGTGCACGAGGTGATCGAGGACCATCATGCGTATAGGGTCATCTTTTGTTTCAGAGACATCTATGGAGCGGATGCAAAAATATTTGCTTTAAGTGTCACAAGGGCTTGGTGTGGCCAATGCGTAGCCTGCAAAGGCGAGGCTGATTATGCTGGCGAGGAGCGCTGCACGCGGCAGGCGGCCTGCGAGCCAGAACGACAAGAGTGCCATGGCCACATAGACCAGCGCGACGAGCGCTAAGGTGAGCGTGGAGCCCAGATATGAGATGAAGACAAAGCCTGCGAGCAATGTACCAGCTATGGCGCCGATGGCGCCTGCGGCGAAGAGCGCGCCGAGCGCGCGGCCTGAATCTGGCGCGGTGTTGGCTCCGATCTGGGCGAGCACTGGCGCCGGCACGCCCGCGAAGAGGGACGGCAGAAAGAAAGCGCCCGTGCAGAGGGCAACAATGGCGCCGAGCGGATGGGATACAGCGCTTATGACGGGGTCTGCAATCCCTTGCAGGATGACGACAGCGAGACCTGTACTTAGGGCGGCGGCGATCAGCACCCAGCCTGTTTGCCTGAGGGCAGTTTCTTGGGACTTGGAGGCCATCAGACCGCCCCACCAATGGCCAACCGAAAAGCCTGCGAGCACCACGGCGATGACTGCTGTCCATGTGTAGAGCGACATGCCAACGTAGGGCGCAAGCATGCGGCCTGCTACGATCTCGACGACGAGCGAGGCCGCGGAGACGACCGTTTGCAAAAAACAAGGAGCCATAGCGGCGGGATGCGTGTGTTCATAAGTGGTATTTTTGGCAAGATGCATGTCTTGTCTAGTGATTTTCGCGATTGCGGGGCGCGACATGGGAAGTTATAGAGCCTTTGATGCACCCGTAGCTCAGCTGGATAGAGCGCTGCCCTCCGAAGGCAGAGGCCACAGGTTCGAATCCTGTCGGGTGCACCACTTCACAGATACACCTACGAGCCGCGTCTTTGCTCAGCAGCGTTTGCGCCGACTGCGTCGCCGCTTGGGCGAGAGGGGCTTTGCCCCCCTCGCGCTCCCCCCAGGATATTTATTGAAAGAGGAGGGTGCATGAGCGCTTTTATTGCGCGAGATTTCGCAGGACATAGGGCAGAACACCACCGTGTTCGACGTATTCAATCTCGATTGCGGTATCGATACGGCACTTGAGGAGGATTTCTTTAATGCTGCCATCGGCCCGTGTGATCTGACAAGGGACCTCCTGAAACGGTTTCAGGGTGTCTAGGCCTGAGATCGAGACGGTTTCCTGGCCTGTGAGGCCGAGGGTTTTGCGGCTGTCGCTTCCTGTGAACTCAAACGGGATCACGCCCATGCCGACAAGATTGCTGCGGTGGATACGCTCGAAGTTTTCTGCGATCACGGCTTTGACACCGAGAAGGGCAGTGCCTTTTGCGGCCCAGTCACGGCTTGAGCCTGCGCCGTATTGCTCCCCCCCGAAGATGACCAGCGGTGTTCCATTGTCTTGATAGGCCATGGCGGCGTCAAAGATCGAAGCTTGAGCGCCATCCGGGCCGAGGGTGTAACCGCCTTCTACGTCATCGAGCATTTCGTTCTTGATGCGGATGTTGGCGAATGTGCCGCGCATCATGACTTCGTGGTTGCCACGGCGCGCGCCGTAGGAGTTGAATTCACGCGGGGGCACGCCGTGGTCTGTAAGATATTGCCCTGCAGGTGTCGTTTCCTTGAAACTGCCAGCCGGGGAGATATGGTCGGTTGTGACCATATCACCGAGGACGGCCAGCACCTTGGCATTTTCGAGATTGCTGATCTTGCCCGGCGTTTTGGACATGCCTTGGAAGTAGGGCGGATTTTGCACATAGGTTGAGGCCGGCGGCCAATCATAGGTTTCGCCTGTCGATGTCTTTACGGCTTGCCATTTCTCGTCGCCCTTGAAGACGGCAGCGTATTTTTCCTGAAAGGCGGCGCGTGTGACTGTCTTTTCGACCAGCTCGGCGATTTCTTCGGTGCTGGGCCAGAGGTCGTTTAGGTAGACATCTTTGCCGTCAGCTGTCTGGGCGATCGGATCTTTTGCGATGTCGATGTCCATCGTGCCGGCCAAAGCATAGGCGACCACGAGGGGCGGGGAGGCGAGATAGTTGGCGCGCACATCAGGCGAGATACGGCCCTCAAAGTTGCGGTTGCCTGAGAGGACGGAGGTGGCGACAAGGTCGCCTTCTGCGATGGCCTGCGATATCTCTGGTTGTAGGGGGCCAGAGTTGCCGATGCAGGTGGTGCAGCCGTAGCCGACGAGGTTGAAGCCGATGGCGTCAAGATCATCCTGAAGTCCGGCGGCCTCAAGATAAGCGGAAACGACCTGTGAACCAGGCGCGAGCGAGGTTTTGACCCATGGCTTGCGGTTGAGGCCCAAAGCATGCGCCTTTCGCGCGACAAGACCTGCGCAGATCATGACATAGGGGTTGGATGTATTGGTGCAGGAGGTGATCGAGGCGATCACCACATCGCCGGAGCTGAGTGTGT
>NZ_JAQWYD010000026.1:0-53294 GCF_029254145.1 Lentibacter sp. | reverse complement strand
GATGCTGCGCTGCGATGCGAAGGGCAAGTTGTTGCCGCCGAAGCTCCTCAAGCCTGGCGACCAGGTGACCCTGACCAAGGGGCCTTTTGCCAACTTCGTGGCGGAGGTCGAAAAGATCGCGCCGGACCGGCGCGTCTGGGTCCTCATGGAAATCATGGGCGGACAGACTCGGGTTGCGGTTGGGGCCGATCAGTTGCGGTCCTTGTGAACTCGATAGATAAGCGCAATCACAAATAATTCGTATCGGAAAACCTTCATGACACCCGTTCGCAAAGCTGTATTTCCCGTTGCCGGTTTCGGCACCCGATTTTTGCCGGCTACCAAAGCTATGCCGAAGGAGCTGCTGCCGATCGTGGATAAGCCGTTGATTCAATATGCAGCTGAAGAAGCCATTGCGGCAGGGATCGACACGCTGATCTTTGTGACTGGGCGGAACAAGAGGGCGATCGAGGATCATTTCGACAGCAATCAGGAACTAGAGGCCGCACTCCGGGCAAAAGGCAAGAACGAGCAAGCGCAGATGGTGCGCAGCATTCTGCCTGATGGTGTCGAATGCATTTTCGTCCGTCAGCCGGAGCAGCTGGGGCTTGGCCACGCTGTCCTCTGCGCCGAGCGTGCTGTGGGTAATGATCCCTTCGCGGTCCTCTTGGCAGACGACTTCCTGACCTGCGAAGGGGCGGGCGTGACGGCTGATCTGGTCAAAGGATATAAGGCCTCAGGTCGCACGCAGCTGTCGGTCATGGAGGTCAACGGACCCGACATCTCGAAATACGGCGTAATCCAGCCCGGCGCTGCCACAGGCAGTGTTGCGGGCCTTGTCGAAAAGCCTGCCTTTGAGCAGGCGCCATCAAACCTGGCCTCGATCGGCCGCTATGTGCTAACGCCTGACATCTTCGAGATCCTACGTGGCCAAGCGCCCGGCGCCGGCGGCGAAATCCAACTGGCAGACGCGATCAACACCCAAGCCGCCGCCGGCCAGGTGGAGGCCGTCACGCTGAACGGCCGGCGGTTCGACTGCGGGTCTGTGAAAGGATTCTTGCAGGCCATCATGCATGTGGCGCAGCGATACGGTTTGGTTTGAAGGGGAGCATTACGATGACGGGGCGAGTTTTCATCACCGGCGCTGCTGGTTTTATCGGGTTTCACCTTGTAAAACGAATGCTGAGTGACGGCTGGCAGGTGATGGGCTTTGATGGCATGACGCCGTATTACAGCCCCAAACTGAAAGAGTCCCGCCTATCTGTCCTGCAGGCTCAGCCAGGTTTTTCTTTTGAGCAAGGCATGCTCGAGAAGGAGGGACGCCTGACAGATCTGGTCGGGGCATTCGATCCTGACGTGATTGTCCATTTGGCGGCTCAGGCAGGTGTCAGATATTCGATCGACGCACCACGGTCCTATGTTGCATCAAATTTGATAGGCGCGCACGAGGTCTTGGAAGCGGCACGGGCCTGCAAGCCGAAGCACCTGATGATGGCGTCCACCAGTTCTGCATATGGCGCCAACACCGAGATGCCCTATGCCGAGACGCATCGGGCCGTCCATCCCATGAGTTTTTATGCGGCAACCAAAATTGCCAATGAGGCTATGGCTCACTCTTACGCTCATCTGTTTGGTATTCCGACAACCATGTTCCGGTTCTTTACCGTCTATGGAACTTGGGGGCGCCCTGATATGGCGTTGTTCAAGTTTACAAAGGCGATCCTCAATGGCGAGCCAATTGACGTCTACAATCATGGCAACATGCAGCGTGACTTCACTTATGTCGAAGACTTGGTCGAGGGGATCGTCCGTCTGGCTGGAACTGTCCCCGGAACAGAACCGATAGGTCCGGCCGACAGCCTGTCGCCTGTAGCGCCATTTCGGGTCGTAAATATTGGAAACGGGATGCCCATTGCGCTGAACGAATTCATCGCGGCCATTGAAGCCGCGACAGGGCGTGAGGCACAGCGCAACTTGATGCCGATGCAGCCTGGTGATGTTCCTTCAACCTGGGCAGATGCGAGCCTGGTGGAAGCTTTGGTTGGGAAATTGCCTCGTATGGACATTCGGGAGGGCGTGCAGCATTTTGTGGATTGGTATCTTGGGTGGAACGCCGCCGAATGAGATTTGCTTTGCGCAAGTTGGTTCGCGGTCAGATCCATTCGAACCAGATGACTTTCGAACTCAGTCCACAATCAACGATTACAATGACTTAATGGGTGGAGAGGGTTCGCCGCCAGAGCCATTCCCTCCTCGGACGCCCCTGGCAGCGAACTTTTTCTCTGCAACATTTTTACGACGGGCGCCTTAAAGCCAGAAATGTCTCGTAACATACTGAATTATTGACGAAAATGAGGGAAACCTGTTTTCTATTTTTTCCGCTGAATTCCGTTGCAGAGATGGTTCGCTCCGAGTCCCATGTGAAGGGCGGATAGGGTTGAAACAGAACTTTTCTCTGGAACGGAATTTTCCGCGAGATGCTCCTGCTGCATGTCTTTTAAGCGCCTGTTTTCGAGACATAAAAATGCAGCGCGATCAACGTCTTTCCGTAGAATTCTGTAGCGCAGAATTTTCGCCACGAAAGTCGAGCGCCGGCGTGGAGATGCGATGTGCTCGAAAAACAACTGAATTTGCACCCTTTAAGGGAAGTCGCCTCTGAGAATGCAGCTTAGAGATCAGCCTCGTCATGGCGGAATGCGCGGCCTTCGAAGTATCTTGTTGGTCGGACTAGGTGTCTATTATATGGTCACATCTTGACATTTGTTTATTTTGTGAACGCGCTGGCGCAGGAGGTGCAAACCATGCAATCAACGACGACTGTTAAGGCAACAAGCCGTAAGGACCTGACGGGTCCGGCATTGCGCACGTTCTTCCGGATTGCAGAGGCTTGGAAGCTGCAGGAGCAAGAGCAAATGCGCTTGCTTGGTCTTGAGAGCCGATCAACATTCCAGTCTTGGAAGCGGGGCAGTGTATCAACGATCCCAAAGGATGCGTTAGAGCGCATCTCTTACGTTTTGGGGATCTACAAGGGCCTGCACATCCTTCTTCCGCAGACCGCTGACGAG
Organism: Lentibacter sp.; assembly: GCF_029254145.1. GTDB lineage: Bacteria > Pseudomonadota > Alphaproteobacteria > Rhodobacterales > Rhodobacteraceae > Lentibacter. Next base: position 50,250 of record NZ_JAQWYD010000026.1, on the reverse strand, counting down.
TGGGTACGAAAGCCTAACGCCGCCAAAACGTTCAGTGGTCGTTCTGCCTTGGACAGGATGATGTCTGGTAACGTTGCGGACCTCTTTGTCGTGCGGCAATACGTTGATGCGCAACGCGCATGATCGACGAAATCCAAACGAGTAACGTTGCATGTCAACCTTGCTTTCGTATCGTGCCAAGCCGCTTCCCGCCAATCAGCCTCTTTGAGGACGTTGCAGATCCGGCTGACCTTGAAGCAATTTACGAAATCGAGGCCATGACCAATGATAAGCTGCGCGAAGAAATCGGGGACATTGCGTTGGTTGCGCTTGAAGACCGAGTGTCCGGTCCGGGTACTTCGCCTATCATGGCTGCTTTCACACATCTCAATCCTGAGGGTGATCGCTTCACAAACGGCACCTATGGCGTTTTCTATGCTGGCAAGTCGATTGAGACAGCCGTTGCGGAAACCAAGTATCACCGTATCAAATTCCTGCAGGCAACCAACGAGCCCGCGCAGGAGCTTGATATGCGCGTTTACACCGTTGATTTGAATGCTGATCTCCACGACATCCGAGGTATGCAGTCCAGCCATCCAGCCTACTATCACGCAACAAGCTATGGGATGTCACAGGATCTGGCACTCCGGCTTCGCGAGAGTGGGGCGGACGGGATCGTCTACATGAGCGTTCGGGATGAGGGCGGTGAATGTGTTGCCGTGTTCCGGCCTCGGCTTCTGTCCAACTGCCGTCAGGAGCGCCATCTCTGTTACGTCTGGGATGGAAAAACAATCTCGACCATCTACGAGAAAAAAACGTTCAGCTGAGGTTGATGAAATTTGGGAGGGGTTCGCTGTCAGTCTCGTTCAAGCCAGTTAACTCGCGAACTCACATCCACACCAATGATTACAATGGCTTAAGGGGTAGAGAGGATTCGAGCGAAGTCGACAGTCCTCCCAAACCGCCATAGGCCGCCATGAACCGACACTGGCCGACATGGAGTAAATTAGTCGAGCCAAGACTCGCCATGCAAGGAAATGAAAAAATCAATTATTTACAAAGCACTAAAAGATTTTTCTGGCCACTTCAAGTCGTTTAAAAAATGTTGCAATGCCCGAGTAGAGAATGTTTGCATCCCGTCCGCCTGTTTTGAGAAATTCATGCGTGCGCGGAGCCTTCGCAGGCATTGAGTACATTCTGAAAGGTTGCCCTGAGCAGCAGCAACGTATTGTTTCTACTCATAAATACGCATTGACCGCCATGAGCCGGCAATGTGGGTAGAGAGGGTTCGCGGCGTGTGACTCCCTATCCTCGCTTATTTTTGCAGCTTTCTGAATGACTATGAGGCCCAGCCATCACCTAGTGAAGCTAATTTGATTCAATGCAATAGAAGGTCGGCGATCTTCGCAGGATGACGCTGATTATTGATAATTATGTCTTTTTTGCGGTGTGAATTGCTAAACGTTGACATGGCGCCAACATTAGATGCCTGGATATTTCACCAGTACTTCATTCGGGAACTAAGTATTTATTGGTTATGAAATTTCGTTGAGAAGACGGAATTTTAGCCAGTGAACTTTGAATAACACACTTACATTTACAGGAATTTTGATAGCTGGCTATATTTTCAAAACTGCTGAATATAATTTCCAACTGACCTGCGTACGAAACTGGGAGTGCGTCAAAACCAAATACAAATTTAGCCCCGCAATATAGGTTTTGTATGAGGTTTAGTATTTAGTGCAGACCAAAATTTTTGCTGAGATATTTTCTCTTTAGGGCGTTGTTTACGAAAAAGTGTATCTTGAAGTGTATCTATATTGCGGTCTAGACTAGAATAAACCAATAAATTTAATTACTTAAGCCATATAGATGGCGGAGGAGGTGGGATTCGAACCCACGGAGGGCGTTAACCCTCGTCGGTTTTCAAGACCGGTGCATTCAACCACTCTGCCACTCCTCCGACGCGGCTTCCTTAGCCTGAGATTGTGGCAGTGAAAACCACAAAAATACACATTGGGTGAAGATTTTTACAGAGATGTCATTTTACAGGTCTTTTCGGCTGACGATTTTATGCCGATTGCGAAGCGCAGACTTTTCATAAGCGGCCCAAAAGGCTAAGCTCTTGCTCAAAGCGTGTGAAAAAGCGCGGTGGTGAAGCGGGCAGGGCTGTCTCTTGGGGCAGTTCGGCGGGAGTTGGCAGAGAGCAGAATGTATAAACAGTATATTTCCTACGGATTTGGCGGCGCACGCAAGCTTGGCTTGATGTTCGGGGCTGTCTTGGTGGTGGCCGGATGTGAAGAGGGCGGTGAGTTTACGCTTTTCAAGCCCAAGGTTGAAGGCGAGGCCAGTGTTGCATCGGCCGCTGCAGGGCAGAAGACAGTTGAACGCGATGTCGAAGCGCCTGATGTGTTTCAGGTGAGTGAAGCGGGTCTTTGGGATGGTCGCCCCTCGCTTGGCGGGGTCTGGGTTGCGCATCCTGATGTCAAAGAGCCTGAGCGCGTGATTATCCGCAACCCTTCCAATGGCAAGTTTGTGGTGGGGGCGCTGTTCCGTCGTGAGCGGGAAAACCCTGGCCCACGCTTGCAGATCTCTTCAGATGCGGCGGACGCCTTGGGAATGCTTGCAGGGGCGCCAAAAGAGCTGAATGTGACGGCGCTGCGGCGTGAGGAAGTGGCTGTCGAAGCTGATCCTGCGACGGATGCGGCGGCGGGGCTGAGCGAGCCCGAGTTTGTGGCCGAGACATCGCTTGACCCTATCGAGAGTGCGGGTGCGGCGATTGATGCGGCAGATGCTGCTTTGGAGGCTCCTCTGACGCCTGCTCCTGCCGCCGCGTCGGTTGCCACATCTTCCTTGGCGAAGCCTTTTGTGCAGATCGGTATTTTCAGTGTTGAAAAGAATGCGGGCAACACCGCGACGGCGATGCGCACAGCGGGCATGGTTCCGACTGTGAAGCAGCAGAGCCTGAACGGCAAAACCTTCTGGCGCGTGATTGTCGGACCCGCTCAGAGCAAGTCTGATCTTGCGCAGCTGCTCAAGAAGGTTAAGTCGCAAGGCTTTAACGATGCTTACGCGGTGAGAAACTAAACCCCAAACGGACGGAGGCGCTGATGCTGCGCGCGGCCTTTTCTTCTTTTGTTTTCGGGCTCGCGCTTGCGGGTCAGTCCCTCAGCCTTGCGGCCTTTGAGACGCAGGCAACCTCGGCTTTTGTGCTCGATTACACCACGGGCACTGTTTTGCTCTCTAAGGATGCGGATGTGCCTTTGCCGCCTGCGTCTATGAGTAAACTGATGACGTTATATGTGGCGTTTGAGGCTGTGCGCGACGGGCGGCTCAAGCTTGATGAAGAGTTGCGCGTCTCTGAGCATGCGATGAGCTATACAGGTTCGACCATGTTTTTGCAGGCGGGCGAGCGTGTTAATGTCGAAGATCTGTTGCGAGGGATCATTGTGTTGTCGGGCAATGACGCTTGTGCTGTGATTGCCGAGGCGCTTAGCCCTGATGGGACAGAGGCGGGCTTTGCGCGGTTTATGACGGGGCGGGCCAAGGCTTTGGGCATGACCCATTCGACATTTGCCAACGCCAATGGCTGGCCCGATCCGCGGCATCGGATGTCGATGCGGGATTTGGCTATTTTGGGCACAAAGATCATTGAAGATTTCCCTGAGTTCTATGAGATGTTTGCGGAAAAGGAGTTTCTTTTTGACAAGAAAGAAAGCCAGAACCGCTTTAATCGTAACCCGCTTTTGGGGCTCGGGATTGGCGCGGATGGGCTTAAGACGGGTCATACCAAAGAAGCAGGCTATGGCCTTGTCGGCTCTGTGAAGCAGGGCGCGCGGCGAATTGTTTTTGTGATTTCAGGATTGCAGACCGAGCAAGCGCGTGCGCGTGAGGCTGAAGCAATCACAAATTGGGCATTTCGCCAGTTTACCACTGCGCAGCTTTTGGAAGAGGGGCAGATCGTGGCTGAAGCCGAGGTCTGGATGGGGGAAAAGGCGACTGTGCAGCTCACCGCGGCCAAAGCGTTGAACACTCTTGTGCCGACAGGAACAACGGATCGTAAAGTCGAGGCCGAAGTCATTTATGACAGCCCCTTGAAGGCGCCTGTGATGGCGGGAGACCAAGTGGGCAAGCTGATTATCCGTCCCGAGGGGCTGGCGGCCACAGAAGTGCCCTTGATCGCGGCCAAGACAGTTGAGCAGGGCGGTGTGATGGTGCGTCTGAAGACGGCTTCGCAGCGGGTGGTCAAAAAGCTGATGGCTGAGGCTGAGGGTGCGCTTTGAGCCACGTTAAAGCGCAGTTTATCACGCTGGAAGGCGTGGACGGGTCGGGAAAGTCGACCCAAGCCAAGCTCTTGAAAGAGGCGCTGGAGGCTGAGGGCCACAGCGTTTTGCTCACCCGCGAACCGGGCGGCTCTCCCGGCGCGGAAGAAATCCGCAGCCTTGTGCTTGAGGGCGAGCCCGACCGCTGGTCTGCGGAGACGGAGATTCTGCTATTTACAGCCGCGCGACGTGACCATCTGGAGCGCACGATTTTGCCGGCGCTTGCGGCGGGAACCATTGTGATTTGTGACCGCTTTGTGGATTCGACACGCGTCTATCAAGGGCTCACGCGCGGGGACTTGCGCGATGTTGTGGACAAGCTTCATGCGTTGATGATCGGGCGCGAGGCTGATCTGACGCTTTTGTTTGATATGGACCCAAAGCTTGGCCTCGCTCGGGCCAAAGCGCGACAGACGTCAGAGGAACGCTTTGAAGATATGGGTCTTGAGATGCAGCTTGCGATGCGGCAGGGCTTTTTGGCGCTGGCCAAGGGCGCGCCAGAGCGTTTCGCTGTGATTGATGCGGGGCGCGATATTGAGGCGATTGCGGCGGACACTCTTGCGGCTGTCAGGGCGTCGCTCTGATGGCGGATGAGGCGCTTATCGAGCCTGACCGTCTGGACGGTACGCCGCACCCGCGCGACACGGCTAAACTCTATGGGCAAGAAGCTGCGGAGGCGCGTTTCCTGCAAGCGTTCAATGCGGGGCGGTTGCATCACGCCTGGCTTTTGACAGGGCCGAAGGGCGTGGGAAAAGCGACGCTGGCATGGCGGATTGCGCGGTTTTTGCTAACTGAAGAGCAGGCAGAGGCGGGGATGTTTGGCGATATGACTGATGCCAAGCCTGAGCGGCTTGATGTGCGCGCCGACCATCCTGTTTTGCAACGTATTCTGGCGGGCAGTGAGCCACGCTTGTTCAAGATCACGCGTTCAATCAATCCCGATACAAAGCGTATGCGCGATGTGATCGTTGTGGATGACGTGCGCAAGCTGGGGCATTTTCTGTCGATGTCAGCGGCGGAAGGCGGGCGACGTGTTGTGATTTTGGACGCAGCGGACGAGATGAACACACAGGCGGCAAACGCGCTTTTGAAGATGCTCGAAGAGCCGCCCAAGCTGACCACGTTCTTGCTGATCGCGCATCAACCTCAGGGGCTTTTGCCGACGATCCGCTCACGCTGTCGAGAGTTAAGACTGAATACACTTGAGGCGAATGATATCGCCGCCGCCCTTGAGGCGGCGGGTGTTGAGGCGGAGCTTGGTGCGGAGGCAGCCAGTGCTTTGAGTGCGCTTTCGGGCGGGTCTGTCGGGGCTGCCGCCCGCATGCTCGAGCTAGAAGGGCTTGTGCTCTATGGCGAATTGGTCGCCATTTTTGAGAGCTTGCCCAAGCTTGACCGTGCGCGCGTCTTGCGACTTTCAGAGGCCTTTGCTGCGCGGGGCAGCGAGCAGAAGCTGGATCTGTTGCTCGTACTTTTGGAGACCCTGCTGTTTCGTCTTGCGCGCGCAGGCGCGATGGGAGCGCAGGCGCAAACCCTGGCGAACCCGAACGAGCCGGCGCTCTTTGAACGGCTTTCGCCCAATCATCAGGCGGCGCAGCGCTGGGCGGTGCTTTCGGATGAATTGCTCGCGCGCGCGCGCCATGGGCGGGCGGTGAACCTTGACCCTGCTGCGCTGATCCTTGATACGTTCTTGCGTATTCAACGATCCGTGGCAGAGCACAGCGCAAGATGACTTCAAGCACCAAGATAACCGACAGCCACTGCCACCTCGACTTTCCCGACTTTGATGACGCGCGCGCGGCGTATATCGACCGCGCCCTCGAGGCGGGTGTTCATCGTATGGTGACAATCTGCACAAGACTGAAAAACGAGCCGAATGTGCGCGCTATTGCTGAAGAGTTCGCGCCCGTGTTCTACGCTGCGGGGACGCATCCTATGAGCGCGGCGCAAGAGCCTTTGACCAATGTGGAGGAGCTATGCCGAATGGCCAAGCACCCCAAGATGGTCGGGATTGGCGAGACAGGGCTTGATTATCATTACACCGCCGACAGCAAGGATATTCAGCAGAAGAGTTTGCGGATTCACTGCGCGGCGGCAGCGGAGGCGGGTTTGCCTCTGATCATTCATGCGCGGGCGGCAGACGACGATATGGCGCGGATCCTTGCGGAAGAGCACGGCAACGCGCCATTTGGCTGCGTCATGCATTGCTTTTCTTCCAGCCGCGAGCTGGCAGAGGCAGCTCTGGATCTCGGATTTTATCTATCTATGTCGGGGATCGGGACATTTCCGAAAAGTCAGGAGATTCGCGATATTTTTGCGAGTGCGCCTGTTGAGCGTATTCTTGTGGAGACGGACGCGCCCTATCTTGCGCCGCCGCCCTTTAGAGGCAAGCAGAACGAACCTTCATATGTGGTGCATACGGCCAAGGTTGCAGCAGATGTTTACGGCTTGAGCTATGAAGACTTTGCCGCGCAGTGTGAGCGGAATTTTGAGCGTCTCTTCACGAAAGCGGTGTTTGCATGAGCGAGAAGCTGCGCTTTACCATATTGGGCTGTGGCTCTTCGGGGGGCGTCCCACGCCTTGGTGGCCATTGGGGCGATTGTGACCCGGAAAACCCGAAGAACCGCCGGCGCCGCTGCTCCATGCTTGTTGAGCGTGTTGGGGCGGAGGGTATCACGCGGATTTTGATTGATACATCGCCTGACATGCGCGCGCAGCTTTTGGACGCTGGTGTCGGGGCGCTGGATGCTGTGGTTTATACCCATAGCCACGCCGACCATGTGCATGGCATTGATGATTTGCGTATGATCGTGTTCAACCAACGCGCACGTTTGCAAGTCTGGGCCGATGGCGACACGCAGCGCGACCTTTATGCACGCTTTGGCTATGCCTTTGTGCAGCCGAAAGACAGCCCTTATCCGCCCATTCTGGATATGAACACAATAGACGGCCCGTTCGAAATCAGAGGCAAAGGCGGGGTGATCAGCCTTTTGCCATTTGAGGTCAATCACGGCTCTATCGAGGCTTTGGGCTTTCGCATGGGCGGGCTCGTTTATCTGCCTGATGTGGCGGAGATGTCTGATGAGGGCTGGCTTGCTGTTGAGGGAGCAGATGTTTGGGTGCTTGATGCGCTGCGCCGTACGCCGCATCCGACGCATGCGCATTTGGAAAAGTCGCTCGCGTGGATCGAGCGGGCAGCACCTAAGCGGGCTGTTCTCACGAACATGCATATTGATCTGGACTATGCCACTTTGGAGGCTGAAACGCCTTCGCATATCACGCCTGCCTTTGACGGTATGGTGATTGAGCTAGAGGCCTAAAATGCAAGCGCTTCTTGACGTTATCCTGCCTGTTTTTCTTGTTGTCGGGGCGGGATACGCCACTGTCAGATTTGCGTTGTTTTCGGATGGTGTGATCGACGCGATCATGAAGTACACACAGAATTTCGCGATCCCTGCGCTGCTCTTTAAGGCAATTGCTGGGCTTGATCTGAGTGAGAGTTTTGACCCTGCACTGCTGGTGAGTTTTTACACGGGCTCGGCGACCTGCTTTTTTGCGGGGCTTCTGGCCGCGCGATATCTTTTTAAGCGCGACTGGGAAGACAGTGTCGCCATCGGCTTTTGCTGCCTGTTTGCCAATTCGGTGATGATGGGCCTCGCGATCACGGAGCGGGCCTTTGGGGCTGATGCACTGGCAGCGAATTATGCCATTGTGGCGGTGCATTCGCCGTTTTGTTATGGGCTTGGGATCACCGCTATGGAGATTGCGAGAGCACATGCGACGGGGCAGCCTGCGCGCACTTTGCCAGCGACTGTGGGCAAGGCGATGTTTCGCAACGCACTTGTGCTCGGTATTTTGCTTGGCTTCGCCACAAACCTGTCAGGTGTTGTGCTGCCGCAGGTTTTTAAGGACGCTCTGGGCATGATTGTGAGCACGGCGCTGCCGCTGGCGCTCTTTGGTCTGGGGGGCGTGCTCGTGCGCTACAAGATCAAGGGTGATATCAAGCTTGTTGCGTTTGTTTGTGGTGTCTCGCTGTTTTTGCACCCCACAGTGGTGTGGAACATGGGCAAGGTCATGGAAATTGATGTGGGCCAGTATCGCTCTGCCGTGCTTACGGCGGCGATGGCACCAGGCGTTAACACCTATATTTTCGCGTCCATGTATGGGAAGGCGCAAAAAGTCGCCGCGACCTCTGTCTTGGTCGCGACGGTGTTGTCGATCTTTTCGGTATGGCTTTGGCTTGACTGGCTGCCTTAAGCGGCGTTGGCCAAAGCTTGACGCTTTGCGATAAACGCGGCGCGGCGTGTGCCACGCTGCCAGGGCATTGCTGTTGTTTCTTGACGCGCGGCCTCGATCATTGTGTCGAGCCAGCGCTTGCGTGTTTGGGTTGCCTGCATTTCGTTACTCCTCAAACTATGCCAGTCGGTGCTGGCTTCATTGCTGCTCAGGAGTAAATAAAGCCCCGAATTGGGGCGCAGATTGGGCGCATTGGAGACAATATTGAAGTGATTTGAAATTAAAACTGAGGCAAATGTGGCGGATCTTTTGCCTAGAGTCGGATCACTGAAACGAGGCGGCCATAGTCTTTTTCGCCGCGATGTGTGGTGCGACGGTAGCTGTAAAAGCGCTCCTCGTCCCCATAGGTGCAATGGCCTGTCCAGCGGGCTTCGCGGACACCTCGGGCGCGCAAGCGCGCAAGGCCGAAGGCGGGCAAATCAAAGAGGTATTTGTCAGGCGTTGCACCGCTTGAGAAAAAGCGTGTGCTTTCGGGGTCTTCATCAGTGAAGCGCTCGAAAAACTCGTGACCCACTTCATAGGCGCGTTGCGAAATGCAGGGGCCGATGACGGCGGTTATGTTGGAGGCTGTCGCGCCGAGAGCTTCCATGGCGTCGATTGTGGCTTCAAGCACGCCAGTCTGTGCGCCCTTCCAGCCTGCGTGGGCCGCGCCGATCACGCCAGCGGTTGTGTCAGCGAAGAGAACGGGCTGGCAATCGGCTGTGAGAATGGCGAGGCCAATACCTTTTGTCGCGGTGACCATTGCGTCGGCCTTGGGCTTCTCGGCGAGAGGCTCTGTGAGCGCAATTGCGTCTGCAGAATGGATTTGATGCACCGACGCGAGGGCCTCTGGGCCCAGATCAAGCGCATCGGCGACGCGGGCGCGGTTGAGCGCGACGATCTCGCTTTGGTCCGAGGAGCCTTGGCCACAGTTCAGCCCAGAAAAGATACCTGAAGATGCACCGCCCTTACGGGTGAAGAACCCGTGTTTGAACGTGGCGAGGCCTTCGTCGGTTATGATTTCAAGCACCATTTTGCAATCCTGCGGGGGCGGGCGCACCACTTGGCATGAGCGCCATCACTTTGAAGAGCGTCCCCATTTCTGCAGGGTGCGTCAAGCGGCGATGTGCGGCGATATGGCTTTCAAGCGCCGCTCCAGTGAGGTTTTGGGTGAGAGCTTGCGCGCGGGCGGTTATTCCGAGACGCTCCAAAAACACGCCTTGGGGCGTGAGGGGCGAATGCGCGGCAGGCTCTGCCGCCTGTGCGAGCACTTCAAAGTCAACGTGGGCTGTGAGATCGGCTGAGCCGAGGCTTTCGAGCGGGCTGACTTTTTCATGGGCTTTGACGGCTTGGAACGTGTCTCCGCTTGATCGCCAGTTTCCATAATCGATGATCAGAGCGCATCCGCCATGGTCGGCGATATGGGCGCCGATTTCGGAAGCGACGGCCTCGGCGGGGCCGCAGACTTCGACAAGATCGCCAATCTCGGTGTCATCCAACCGGTGTTCCAGAGCGGCAAGTTGGGTTGCGTCTGTGAGGCCGAAGGCAAGCGCCCTCTCCTCAAGCCCGATAACGCGCTCGCGCCAGCCTGCTTCATCACGGATAAACTGCCGAATGGGCAGGGCATCAAAGAACTCGTTTGCGACGAGAAGAAGCGGCTGAGGCTTCGGGGCAAAGGTATTTTCCCACGTGGGCGCATAGCCTGCGAGCGCCTCGGCCTGGCGTGCGCGAAGGGCCGGCGACGTTTCGATCAGGACAATTTCGGCTGCGGCGTGAAAGCCAGCCACGCCGCGTGTGGCGCGCAGGATATCGGCCATGAGCGTGCCACGGCCAGGGCCAAGCTCTGCAAGTGTGAAGGGGGCAGGCGCGCCCATATCGAGCCATGTTTGGGCAAGACAAAGCCCGATGAGCTCGCCGAACATCTGGGAGATTTCGGGGGCTGTTGTGAAGTCACCGCCTGCGCCGAGGGGGTCGCGGGTTGTGTAATACCCATGCTCAGGGTGCTGAAGGCAGAGCGCCATGAACTCAGCGAGGGTCAGGGGACCACTGGCGCGGATGAGCGCGGTGATATGGTTTTGAAGTGGGCTCATGCGATGCGTTGGCGCTTGGACCAGAGGATAATGAGCACACCGACAAAGACCATCGGGAGCGAGAGGAGCTGGCCCATAGTCAGTCCAAGGACAACATGGCCGAAGGGATTGTCAGGTGTCACGAATTGCGCGTCAGCTTGGCGGAAGTGCTCAACAATAAAACGCGCTGTGCCGTAGCCCGCGACGAAGACGCCTGTTACGAGGCCGCGGGTTTTGAGCGCGCCACGCGCGAAGGCGAGATAGAGCAGAACGAGGCCGAGGAGCGCGCCTTCAAGCGCGGCTTGGTAGAGCTGCGAGGGATGGCGCGTGAGCTCGGCGCCTGTGTAGAACCATTCGCCTGCTTTTTCACAACCTTGCAGAACCGTATTGTGACACATGGACGGGAATTTCATCGCCCATGGTACATCAGAGGGCCTGCCCCAGAGCTCGGCGTTGATAAAATTGGCCAATCGCCCGAGCATGAGGCCCCAAGGCACGCCGAGAGCGATTGTGTCGGCGGCGGCGATCTTGCTGACGCCATTGCGCACACACCAGACCCATGAGGCCACGACCACGCCGAGGAAGCCGCCGTGGAAGGCCATGCCGCCTTGCCAGACCTTGAGGATCTGGGAGGGGTTGGCGAGGTAGTAGGCGGGCTCGTAGAACAGCACAAAGCCGAGGCGGCCGCCAAGGATGATCCCGAAAATGATCCATGTGAGCAGGTCTTCAAGCTGTGGCTTGGTGAGGGGCGCTGTGCCGCTCCAGAGCGCGGGGCTGCTTACAGCGCGGATGCTGACGCGCCATGCGATGAGAATGCCGACGACATAGGCGAGCGCATACCATCGCAGAGAAAACTCCATGCTGCCGATGGGCAGGGTGAATATCTCGGGGGAGATTTCGGGGAAGGGGATTTGTTCCAACATGTCTCACGTTGTTGCCTGCCTTGAGGGCGCGGTCAAGCTTGAGAATGTGCGCGCGCTGCCCCATATAGGGGGTAAGCAATGTGCCAAGGAGGCAAGACCCGTGCAAACACGCAATAAAGTTCTGGATGATATTTCCCAGTTGATGACAAACGCGATGGGCGTGGCCCAAGGCGCAAAGACAGAGGCCGAGACGGCGCTGAAATCCATGATGGACCGCTGGCTTGCGGACCGTGATTTTGTGACCCGTGAGGAGTTTGACACGGTGCGCGCTATGGCGCAGAAGGCGCGCGAAGAGAACGAAGCTCTAAAAGCGCGGCTTGATGCGCTGGAAGCGGCAAAGCCTGCGGCGAAGAAGGCTGCGGCCAAAAAGTAAGGCTTGCCTGACAGAACAGGGACTGGTTCACTTTGCCTATGAGCCAAGATGAGCCAGACCTTGACGCAGCCTACGGGCTGAAAACCCCTGAAGACAGCAAGCGGCTCTATGCGGCTTGGGCCAAGACCTATGACGCGGGCTTTGCGGCTAGGATGGATTATTGCTTGCCCGAGCGGGTTGTGCAGGCGTTCGTTGCGTGCCGCCCGAGGGGGCCTGTGCTTGATATTGGTGCGGGAACAGGGCTTGTCGGGGCCCATCTTGCGGCGGCGGACCTGGGGCCAGTGGATGGCGTGGACATCAGCCAGGAGATGCTTGATGTGGCCGCAGAGCGCGGCGTTTATCGGCGGCTGTTTATAGGCGATATGACCGCGCGGCTTGATGTGGCGGATGGGACCTATCAAAGTGTTGTTTCGTCGGGGACGTTTACCACGGGGCATGTCGGTCCAGAGGCTCTGGACGAAGTGTTGCGGGTGGCAGCCAAGGGCGCGCAGATTGCGATTTCTGTAAGCAAGGCGCACTTTGAGGCGGCAGGGTTTGCCGAGAAGTTTGATGCATTGGCGGGGCGGATTACGGCTCTAGAGCTGAAGAGCGTGCGGATTTATGGCGACAAGGCAGAAGGCGACCATGCGCTGGATGAGGGGTATGTGGCGTTGTTTGGGAAGGCAGCAGGATGATTGCTTATGTCACTGTCGGGGCTGATGATATGGTGGCGGCAGAGCGGTTTTATTCAGCGTTTTTGCCTGCGCTCGGCTATCGGCTGGAGCGATATCACGGTGATTTGAGCTACATTCTCCCTGTTGCTGCGGGAGAGCGTGCCGTTTCGCCTGACTTTTATGTGAAAGCGCCGTTTGATGGCGGGCCCGCCACGGCGGGCAATGGCAATATGGTGGCGTTTGAGGCACGTGATCAGGCGCAGGTGCGCGCGCTCCATGCGGCAGCGCTGTCAGCGGGCGGAGCGGACGAGGGCCAGCCCGGCTTTCGCGAGAGCTATGGTCCGCAGTTTTACGTGGGCTATCTGCGCGATCCACAGGGCAACAAGATCGCTCTGTTTTCAAGCAACCCTGATGAGCGCGGGCGGGACGGCTAAATCGATCCGCCTTCGTCGGGAATAACTTTACCTGGGTTCATGATATTTTGCGGATCGAGCGCTTGTTTGATGGCGCGCATGGCGGCGAGCGCAGTTTTGTTTTTGCGGCGTGCCATTGAGGGGAGTTTGTAAGTCCCGATGCCGTGCTCGGCGGAGAAGCTGCCGCCGAACTTAAGCACGCAATCTTCGATGATTTCTGTCACTTCGTCTTTGCGCTCGGCTGTCATGTCAGCTGTTTTGACGGCGTAGTGCGCGTTTCCGTCGCCAAGATGCGCGACGATGATCACAAAAGGATCCGGGTCAATCTTGCGGATTTCTCCGTCAATCATATCAAGAACGGCTTCCATCTTGTCTGTTGGTACAGCGATATCGGCGCTTACCATGGGCATGAAGGGTATGCAGATTTCGGCGGCGGCCTCGCGGCGGGCCCACATCTCGCGGCGCTGCACTTCGTTTTGCGCGATCACTGCGTCGAGCACATCTCCGCTTTCCAAAAGAGCGCCAAGCGTGTCTTCAAGCGTGACCGAAACGGCAGGGTGGCCATCGGGGGCAAGGGCATCAGAACTTGCGCCGACTTCGACGAGGATATTGACATCATACTGCTCTTCAAACGGTGCGCGCGCGCTTTTGACGACCTTAAGATGCGTGTCGATGAAGCCTCGCGGCATGTATTCAAAGGCCTCAACGCTGCCGCCTGTGGCTGCTTGCAGTTTTGCCAATAGATCAAGTGCTGCGGGCAGACTTTTGACGGCGACCATGGCGGTTGCATAGGTGCGCGGTTTTGGGAACAGCTTGAGCACTGCACCTGTGATGATCCCAAGTGTGCCTTCGGCTCCGATGAAGAGATGCTTGAGATTGTAGCCTGAGTTGTCTTTGTGCAGCTCGCTCATAATATTCATGATCTCGCCGCTGGGCAAAACGACCTCCAGCCCTAGGCAGAGATCTCGCGTATTGCCATAGCGCAGGACATTGGAGCCGCCTGCATTTGTCGAGAGGTTTCCACCGATCATAGCGGAGCCTTGCGCGCCGAAGGTGAGCGGGAAGATGAGGCTGTGGTCATCAACCGCTTCGCGTAAATTAGAGAGGACGACGCCCGCTTCGACCACGGCGATACGCGCTTCGGGGCGGATTTCGCGAATTTTGTTCATCCGTTCCAGCGAGATCATGACGGCGCCCTCGGCACTTGTGCCAACGCAGAGGCCGGTATTGCCTGAGACAGGAACAACTGCGGTCTTGTTCGCACTCGCCAGTTTTACAACGGCCGAGACCTCTTCCGTACTGGCGGGGCGCACGACGGCGAGGGGCGTCCAGCTTTCCGTGTTCATCCAATCGTGGCTGTATTTGGCCATATCGGCCGCCGTCAGAACGTTGGTGTCTCCGACGATGGCTTTGAGTTGTTCTAGCATGTGCGCGCTCCCCTAATGCGGGGAGGTTAGTCCGACAATCCGACCTCATCAAGACAATGTCGCCCCTGACGGTCTTCCACTTCGATGACCCAGAGATCGGGGTCCATACTGCCCTGTTTGGCAAGCGAGGCATCGACTGTTGCCTCGTCTCCTTCGGCGAGCAGCTCCCAGCTGCGGCTGTCTGTGAGAAAGTCAAAACGGCGCTGGAAGGCCTGCGCGTGGCCATCAAGGGTGTTGAGTTTTATAAGCACCGCGCCTGCAGTATCGTCGCCATGTTTGACCACGAAAGCCGGGATATCATGGAGACGGAGGCGTGTGAGGTAGGCAGAGACCCAGAATTCCGAGGTCAGCCGTGTCACGCGTTGCCATCCTTGAAATCAAGGCCCATCTCGGAGTAGCGCTCGGCCTCATCCAGCCAGTTCGGGCGGACCTTGACCTGCAAGAACAGGTGGACCTTGCGCCCAAGAAATTCTTCGAGTTCCTCGCGCGATGCTTTGGAGACAGCCTTGATTGTCTCTCCGCGTTTGCCGAGCAGGATGCCTTTGTGGCCATCGCGCATGACATAGATGATCTGGTCAACGCGACAGGAGCCGTCTTTGCGCTCTTCCCAAGCTTCTGTTTCAACCGTCAGCTGGTAGGGCAGCTCTTGGTGCAATCTGAGCGTCAGCTTTTCGCGCGTCATTTCGGCAGCAATCATGCGCATTGGCAGATCGGCGATCTGATCTTCGGGGTAGAGCCAAGGGCCTTCGGGCAGCTCGGAGGCGAGCCATTCGCGCAGGGCGGGGACGCCATGACCGCGCTCAGCCGAAATCATGAAGGTTTTGACGAAAGGATGTAGAGAGTTCATTTGCTCGGTGAGTTGCAGCAGGGAGTCTGACTTAACCTTGTCGATCTTATTGATCGCTAGGGCTACTTTTTGATTAGGATTGAGGCCTTTGAGGCTCTCCAGAATGTGCTTTACGCCTTCTGAAATTCCGCGGTGTGCCTCGATCAGCATCACGACGATATCGGCATCTGCTGCGCCGCCCCATGCGGCG
Organism: Lentibacter sp.; assembly: GCF_029254145.1. GTDB lineage: Bacteria > Pseudomonadota > Alphaproteobacteria > Rhodobacterales > Rhodobacteraceae > Lentibacter. Next base: position 34,782 of record NZ_JAQWYD010000026.1, on the reverse strand, counting down.
GCGACCATGGCACGGTCAAGCCTGCGGCGGGGCTTGAAGAGACCGGGGGTGTCGACAAAGACGATTTGGGCTTCGCCTTCGAGTGCGACGCCACGGATGCGGGCGCGTGTGGTTTGTACCTTGTGGGTGACAATACTCACTTTCGCGCCAACCATGCGGTTGAGCAGCGTAGATTTGCCAGCGTTCGGTTCTCCGATGAGGGCAACAAAGCCTGCGCGTGTGGTCATGTGATGGGCTCCAATAGGGTTGCGCGCTCTTTAACGGGTTTCATTGCCCGCTGCCAGCACTGCGTGCGCGGGAGAAGCTATAAAGGCCTGCGAGCACGATTATTGTGGCGCCAAGCAGTGTAAGCGGATCGGGGCGCTCGCCAAAAACAGTGAAGGCGATGAGCAGCGCGAAGACAAGCCGCGTGTAGCGGTAGGGTGCAACAAAGCCAACATCACCCGCTCGCATGGCGCGTGTGAGCGACGCATAGGCCAGCACGCCGACAATGGCAGCGCCAGCGGTAAGGAGTAGGCTTTGGCCTGTTGGAAGGCTGGGGACTGTGCTCTCAAGCGCTGAGAGCAAGAGGCCTGCGACTGTTAGAACCGCAAAACCGAGGCTGCCCAGCTGTGCTGTGGACATTGCGGGAGGGCTGGCGCGCGTGGCCAGATCGCGGCCCGCGAAGCCTATCGTGGCGAGAAGGGCATAGAGCGATGTGATCTGAAAGCTCTCAAAGCCCGGGCGGATCACGACGAGCACACCCAGAAAGCCCAAGGCCATCGCTATCCAGCGCCGCCAGCCGACGGCCTCACCAAAGATGAAAATTGCACCGAGCGTCACCACGATTGGAGCGGCCTGTAGGATTGCTGATGTGCTTGAGAGTGGCGCATGAGCGAGTGCGAGGCCGAAGAAAAGCCGCCCCATCAGCTCAAAGGCGGAGCGGATGAGCATTGTGCGCTTGAGGCAAGCGGGATGCCAGACGGCTTCGCCTGCGCGCAGCGACAGGCTGGCAAAGATGACAAGCCCCATGAGGCCAAAAGAAATCAGGGCCGAGCTAACAGATGTGAGTTGAGTGGCGGCTTTGAAGAAGCTGTCCTCAAGCGCAAACGCGCCCATGGCGAGGATCATAAAGCCCGCGCCCGTTTTGTTGGCGCTCATGAAGCGCTTTCGATTTGTGCCAGCAGAAGGGCGGCGGCCGCTTGCTCGGCGGCGCGCTTGGAGTTCGCTGTGGAGGCGGCGGTTTCACCGCTGGCAAGCCGCACTTCGATTGTGAACTCGGGCGCATGGTCTGGGCCTTGGCGCGCGGTTTCAACATATTTGGGCGGGTTTTGCTTGCGGGCCTGCGCCCATTCTTGCAGTGCGGTCTTCGGGTCGCGCGCATCGCTGTCGACAGTTTTGATGCGTTTCGCCCAGAGCTTAAGGATCAGGGCCTTGGCGGCGTCAAACCCGCCGTCGAGATAGACCGCAGCGATCACGGCTTCCATGGCGTCGCCGAGAAGCGCTGTTTTGCGTCGCCCACCTGACATCATCTCGGAGCGGCCCAGCTTGAGGACGGCGCCTATGTCTATATCGCGGGCAATGTCGGCACAGGTTTCTTTGCGCACGAGGGCGTTGTAGCGCGGCGCAAGCTGGCCTTCGCTGGCGGACATGTCGTCTTTGAGCAGGGCTTCTGAAATGACAAGACCAAGCACGCGATCCCCGAGGAACTCAAGGCGCTGGTTGTCGGGGCGTGTGGGCGAAGACATCGAGCTATGCGTGAGCGCACGATTGAGCAGCTCGGGGCGCGCGAAGTGATGCCCTAATACGCCTTCAAAGGCCTGAAGATCGGATGAAAGTTTCAATCTATTCTCTTGAAAAAGCGGTCAGCGCGCCATGTCCAGAAGTAGAGCATTGAGCTTCCGCCAGAGGAGAACATGACACGGTCGGCGCGGCCGATCAGATTTTCATAGGGAACAAAACCGACGCCACCAACACGCTGATCAAAGCGGCTGTCGGTTGAGTTGTCGCGATTGTCGCCCATGAAGAAGTAGTGGCCCGCGGGGACAGTGAAGACAGGGGTGGTGTCGGCGCGTTGATCGCCGATGTTGAGGATCGCGTGAGAGCGTCCGTTTGGCAGCGTTTCGATCTGGCGTGATTTGGTGCACTCGGCGCCCATACCGACCGAGCCATTTTCGCAGCGCGGGCGCATTCTCTGGGGGCCTTGCAGCTCGAATGTCTCGCTGAACACGCCATCATCCTGAAGTTTTACCGGGGTTCCGTTGATGCTGAGAACACCATTGGTGAGCTGTACCGTATCGCCGGGCAGGCCGATGAGGCGCTTGATGAAATCTGAGCCGTTGACTGGATGGCGGAAGACCACAACATCGCCGCGCTCGGGCTCACCGCCGAAGAGACGACCGTTTTCACCGCGTGACCAGCCGCAGACGTCCTCTGCATCTACGTTGATGCCAATGGCGGGCAGGCGCACCGATGGGCAAGAGGCGTAGGAGTAGCCGTAGGCCATTTTGTTTACAAAGAGGAAGTCGCCAATCAGCAACGTGTCTTTCATCGACCCTGATGGAATCCAGAAGGGCTGGAAGAAGAGGGTGCGAAACACCCCTGCGATGAGCAGGGCGTATACGATTGTCTTGATCGTTTCGACAAATCCGCCGCCGCTTTTTTTCTCTTCTGTGGTCATCAAATAAATCCCTAAAAGCTGAGAGCTACATGAGCCGCAAGGGCGAGGCTGTCAACCCAGAGGCCGCTTTGAGGGCGCTTTATGCCTGTGCTTCGGCTGCAATCGGGCGTGCCTCTATCACCACAAATGCTTGCGCCCACGGGTGATCATCCGTCAGGGTCACATGGATCAAGGCCTCGTGCCCCGCGGGTGTGAGAGCATCAAGGCGTTCCTTGGCCCAGCCCGTGACTTCCATGACGGGCTGGCCAGTGTGCAAATTGCTCACCCGCATGTCTTTCCAAGCGATACCCATGCGCAGGCCTGTGCCGAGCGCTTTGGAGCAGGCTTCTTTGGCAGCCCAACGTTTGGCGTAGGTTCCAGGTGTATCGGCGCGACGCTCGGCTTTGGCCTGTTCTGTTTCGGTAAAGACACGGTTGCGGAACCTGTCGCCAAATCGTTCGAGCGTGGCGGCTATGCGCTCGATATTGGCTAGATCGGTCCCGATGCCTAAGATCACCCGCGCACCTCGTCCATGAGCGCACGCATCTGGAGAATGGCGGCTTCCATGCCGATAAAGAGCGATTCGGCCATCAGGAAGTGCCCGATATTGAGCTCCATCACTTCAGGGATCGCGGCGATGGGCTTAACTGTTTCGAAGGTGAGGCCGTGGCCTGCGTGCACTTCAAGTCCGAGCGAATGCGCCAAAGTCGCGCCTTCGATCAGTGCCGCGAGCTCGGCGTCGCGTTTGCCAAAATTTCCTTCGTAGTGATAGTCGCAATACGCGCCTGTGTGCAGTTCGACCACGGCGGCCCCGATGCGGGCAGCCGCGCGGATCTGGCTTTCCTCATGGCCGATAAACAGCGAGATACGACAGCCTGCCTCGCGCAGGGGGGCGATAAAGCTGGCGAGGCGGTTGTCATCACCAGCCACATCAAGGCCACCTTCTGTTGTGCGCTCCTCGCGCTTTTCGGGCACGATACAGACGGCGTGTGGCTTGTGGGCCAGCGCGATGGACTGCATTTCAATGGTTGCGGCCATCTCGAAGTTGAGCGGTGTTGTGAGCGCAGCCATCAGCCCGTCAATATCTGCGTCGCGGATGTGGCGCCTGTCTTCGCGCAAGTGCGCTGTGATGCCATCCGCACCTGCCGCTTCGGCGAGCTTGGCCGCGCGCACGGGATCGGGATAGGCGCTGCCGCGGGCGTTGCGCACTGTGGCCACGTGGTCGATGTTTACGCCCAGTCGTAGTTTGTTGCTCTGTGCCATGATGGCTCCTATCGATTCGATGTATTCACCTAGATTTGATCAAATTCACGCAGGAAGCCCAAGAGTTTTATTCTGGTGCTTTGGCGCTTTGCTTTTCGAGCTTCTTTTTGCGCAGTGCTGCGAGCTTTTCCTTGATCCGCCCTTTGCGGCGGTTTTGATAGGCTCGGATCAGTGGCACTGCGATGTAATAGCAGATCGACGCGGTGATTATGCCCGGAATGATCCCGCCGATAAGGTAGGGGAAGAAGACCTCGTCATAAAACACAGATAGGCCGTGCCAATCTGCAGTCTCTTCTGTGAACATCGACATGAAGTTGTGCCATAGATCGCCGCCGGCTTCGGCGAATTTGCCTCCAAGCTTTTGCTCGGCGACCTCAAACTCTGTCCCCAAAAGCCAGTGACCCGTCTTCAGAGAGGCGACACCGATGGGAATATAGGTGAGCGGATTGCCAAAAAATGTTGCGAGAAGTGCTGCGATCAGATTGCCCTGCATCACGCGTGAAACGAGCGCTGCAACAATAAAGTGCATTCCGTAGAACGGCGTGAATGTTGTGAAAACACCTGCCCAGACGCCACGTGCAATCTTGTGAGGCGGATCGGGGAGCCGGTGCAAACGGTGACGGATATAGTGAAACGCGCGCGCCCATCCACCTTTAGGGTAGAGGGATTCTGCGATGACCTTCCACCACGCCCGTTTGTCTCGCCGTTTAAAGACCAAAACTTCTGTCCTTACCGTTTTTTGTTACTGCGCCTCAGCCCCGTTTTCAACGTTGCTGGCGTCGGGGTCAACAACCCGTTCGAGCAAGGCGATATCATTTTCCGCCTCCAGCACCGAGCTCAGCGTATGCAAATGTTCCGCGTCGCTTAAATCAACATCAAGCCGCAATTTGTAAAAGTCTGGTTTGCGATCCAGAAACACCAGGTTGGAGATATTGGCCTTGGTCTCACCGATCAAGGTGCAGACCCGTCCTAAAACGCCGGCATCATTGCCGATCGTCAATTCCAAGGTCACAGGATAGATTGCGGGGTGGTTGCCTGACTGCCAGTGGAGATCGAGCCAGCGCTCTGGCTGATCCTCAAAATCGCTGAGCCTGTCACAATCAATCCGATGTGCCACAACGCCTTTGCCACGATAGGTGATACCGACAATGCGCTCTCCCGGAAGCGGCTGACAGCAGGTGCCGCGCTGGAAATGTTGGTCCGAGGAAAGGCCGATGACGGCGCGCTCTGGGGGCACGGCTTCGGTGCGGTCTTCGATCAGGTCGGGGTAGACCGCCTGCACGACGCCGCGGGCCTCTATTTCGGCGCTGCCAAGACGGGCGAGCACTTCATCTCCATCCTCAAGGCGCAGCTTTTTGGCGGCACTGTTGAGCACTTTGTCGGTGGCTTTTTTACCGACGTTTTCAAAGGCGGCGCGGGCGATCTCGCGACCGAGTTTTATAAAGCGTTCACGGTCCATCTCGCGCAGGGCGCGGCGGATGGCGCTTTTGGCTTTGCCTGTTACGGCCATGTCGAGCCATGTCGGCTGCGGGGTCTGGCCCTCGGCTGTGATGATCTCGACAGACTGGCCGTTGCGAATACGGGTCCAAAGGGGAACGCGCATGTGATCAATCTTGGCGCCGACACAGGCATCGCCGATGCGAGTGTGAATCGCATAGCCAAAATCAAGCGGAGTCGCACCTCTGGGGAGCTTGATCACATCGCCCTTTGGCGAGAAACAGAATACCTGATCTGCGTACATTTCGAGTTTGACGATTTCAAGGAAGGCGTCGTGATCTTCCTCGGCGTCAAACTGCTCGGTCAGGCCAGACACCCATTTGACAGGGTCCACGGCGAAGGGGTTTTCGGTGCGCACACCGTCGCGGTAGGACCAATGCGCTGCGACGCCACTTTCGGCAACATCGTGCATTTGATAGGTGCGGATCTGAACTTCAACACGCTTGCCGTCACGGCCAGAAACGGTCGTATGGATCGAGCGATAGCCGTTGGATTTGGGTTGGCTGATATAGTCCTTGAAGCGTCCCGGGATGGCGCGCCAGCGTTGGTGAATCACACCAAGGATGCGGTAACAATCTGCTTCATTTTGCGCGATGATGCGGAAGCCGTAGATGTCGGACAGGCGGGAGAAGGCCAGTTCTTTTTCCTGCATCTTACGCCAGATCGAGTAGGGCTTTTTTGCGCGCCCGATAATCTGGGCTTCGATGCCCGCTTTGTCGAGCTCGAGGTTCATGTCGTTGGTGATTCGATCAATCACATCGTCGGTTTCGTTTTGCAGCGTTATGAAACGGCGCATGATCGAGGCGCGACCCTCTGGATTGAGAACTTTGAACGCAAGGTCTTCAAGCTCTTCGCGCATCCACTGCATACCCATACGGCCCGCAAGCGGAGCGTAAATGTCCATGGTCTCACGCGCTTTTTGCGCTTGTTTTTCAGGGCGCATGGCCTTGATCGTGCGCATGTTGTGCAAACGGTCAGCCAATTTGACAAAAATCACGCGCAGATCGCGCGACATGGCGATGAACAGCTTGCGAAAGTTCTCGGCCTGTTTTGTCTCGGTGGAGGAGAGCTGTAGATTGGTCAGCTTGGTGACGCCATCGACAAGATCAGCGACTTCACGGCCGAATTTATCTGTGACGATCTCGTAGGATGCGCCAGTGTCCTCGATTGTGTCATGCAAAAGGGCAGTGATGAGCGTGCTATCGTCCAGCCGCTGACCCGCCAGTATCTGTGCGACAGCAAAAGGGTGCGTGAAATATGATTCGCCAGAGTGACGCTTCTGGCCCTCATGCGCAGCTTTTGCAAAATCGTAGGCCTCGGCAATGAGGCGCTCGTTTGTTTTGGGGTTGTATGCGCGGACGAGGCTTAAAAGCTCATCGACTGGAGGAATCATCCGCTACATCACCTTGTTGGCAGGTTAGCCCTGACCTTGTGCTTCCATCAATTGGCGAAGGAGCTGCTCTTCTGTCATGTCGTCATCAGACGGCTTGTCAGCCTCAGCACCCATAAGAAGCGCCATAGCATCATCTTCAGGCTCATCAACTTCGATCTGTGTCTGGTTGATTTCGATCAGACGCTCGCGCAGATCGCCAGCTCTCTGAGTTTCGTCCGCGATTTCACGCAGGGCAACAACAGGGTTTTTGTCGTTGTCACGGTCTACTGTGAGCGACGCACCAGCAGAGATTTCGCGTGCGCGATGCGACGCAAGCATGACAAGCTCAAAGCGGTTTGGAACTTTGTCTACGCAATCTTCAACGGTCACACGGGCCATGGGTCACTCCAGATCAGTCTTGTGAAGGCTCGTATTTAGGAGCCTTGTGCCTGAAACACAAGGCCAAAAAGCCCCCTCACAAGGGCAAAACCAAGTCTTTTTCGCTGGCAGGCAGTGAAGCAAGCATCTCTTTGACGGAGAGTCCTGAGACTGGGTGGGTCCAATCAGGTGCAATCTCAGCAAGCGGGACAAGCACAAAAGCGCGCTCGGCGAGGCGCGGATGAGGCAGGATAAGCTCGCTTGGCGCATCGCTGCGCTGGGCGTCTGGGGGAAGGGTTTGCCATTGGGTATAGGTCTTTATATCAGGAAGAACACGCTGTCCGGCCGAAAGAAGATCAAGATCAAGGCATCGCATACCCCAGCGCTGGAGGCGCTCGCGGCCAAATTCCGCTTCAATGCCGTGCAAGTTCTGCAACACCTCTTGGGGCGATTTGTCAGAGGACAAGCATGCCGCTGCATTGACATAGTCGGGCCCTGCGCCAGCGGGGAAGCAGGGGGTCTGAAAAAAGCGGCTCACGGCCTCCACTTTGAGGCCCGTCTCTGGCAGGCGTTTGAGGGCAGCGCGCAGGGTGATCTCGGGGCCTCCGAGTGCGGACGGCATATTGCCGCCGAGAGCGATTAAGTATGTTTGTGCTTTGCTAGACACAGGCCTATCCTCGCGCTGATTTGTGTTGCCCTTCAAAGGGTTTTTTTAAAGAGTGTTATCTGTGTAGTAACGCTGCTTGCTTGACCGCTTAACAGTCTCGTTTTTTGCAAGCCAGTGGTTTTTGGAAGGACTTTTTATGTTTTACAAGGATGAGCGCTTGGCGCTGTTCATTGATGGGTCAAACTTATACGCCGCCGCAAAATCTCTCGGGTTTGATATCGACTATAAGTTGTTGCGCAGCGAATTTATGCGCCGTGGTAAGCTTTTGCGCGCGTTTTATTATACAGCTTTGCTGGAAAATGACGAATATTCGCCGATCCGCCCGCTGGTCGACTGGCTGAACTATAACGGCTTCAATATGGTCACTAAGCCAGCCAAGGAGTTCACCGACAGCCAAGGCCGCCGCAAAGTTAAGGGCAATATGGATATCGAGCTTGCTGTCGATGCGATGGAGCTTGCGCCGCACGTGGACCATATTGTGATTTTCTCTGGCGATGGTGACTTCCGCCCGCTCGTGGAAAGTTTGCAGCGCCAAGGTGTGCGGGTCTCTGTTGTGTCTACGATCCGCAGCCAGCCGCCTATGATCGCGGATGAGTTGCGCCGTCAGGCGGACAATTTCATCGAGCTGAACGATCTCAAAGACGTCATTGGGCGCCCGTCGCGCGAGGACGTTCTGGGGGACGACGGCGATCTTGATGATCTCGACTAGGTTTTAGGCCAAAGCGGGGCGCGATTGTCTTTGGAGGCCGCGCCCTTTTTTTTGTCCGTAGGTCTGGACCTGCGCAGGCGCATCGCTTAGCTCAGGGGAAAGAGGAGCGCGCCGATGAAAAAACCACCTCTCAAAGTTATTCTTGCCGCCCCGCGCGGCTTTTGTGCGGGGGTCGACCGCGCCATCAAGATTGTCGAGATGGCAATCGAGAAATGGGGCGCGCCTGTCTATGTGCGCCACGAGATTGTGCACAACAAATATGTTGTCGACGATTTGCGCGCCAAAGGCGCTGTTTTTGTCGAGGAACTTGAAGATTGCCCCGATGATCGCCCTGTTATCTTTTCGGCGCATGGTGTGCCGAAGGCTGTGCCTGCCGAGGCTGCGCGGCGCGAGATGGTTTTTGTCGATGCGACTTGCCCGCTTGTGAGCAAGGTCCATATCGAGGCGGAGCGCCATCACGATGCAGGCTTGCAGATCATCATGATTGGTCACGAGGGCCATCCTGAAACTGTCGGGACGATGGGACAACTGCCTGAGGGCGAGGTTTTGCTTGTGGAAACAGAGGCGGACGTGGGCGGCGTGGCTGTGCGTGACGCAGCCAAGCTTGCGTTTGTGACGCAAACCACTTTGTCTGTTGATGACACAGCGGGCATTGTTGCAGCCCTTCAAGCACGCTTTCCGAAGATCGTTGGCCCGCACAAAGAGGACATCTGCTACGCGACAACCAACCGTCAGGAGGCAGTGAAGGCCATGGCGGGGCGCGTCGATGCGATGCTTGTTGTCGGTGCGCCAAATTCGTCTAATTCGCAGCGGCTTGTTGAAGTTGGCTCCAATGCGGGGTGTGGCTATTCGCAGCTCGTACAGCGGGCGGCCAATATCGACTGGCGTGCGCTTGAGGGGATCAACTCCATTGGAATCACAGCGGGCGCCTCGGCCCCTGAGCTTTTGGTGCAGGAAGTGATTGACGCACTGGGCGCGCGCTATGAGCTTGATATTGAAGTGCTCGAAACGGCCAAAGAAAACGTTGAATTCAAAGTGCCGCGTGTTTTGAGGACGCCAGCATGAGCTCGGCTTCGCGGCGTATTCCGCGCGCGCCGCTTGTCTTGGGTCTTGCCGGGCTGCTGCCCTTTCTCTGGGGCGCGCTCACAGCGCATTTGGGCAGCTTTGGTGCAGAGGCGTTTTTGGGTGAGCGGCTCATCGGCCTTGCGGCACTGGTCACTTACGGCACGGTAATTTTGTGTTTTATGTCGGGCATTCTTTGGGGCTTTTCTATGCAACTGACGGGAGCGGTCGCAACACGAGGCTACCTATTCTCTGTGTTGCCGGCGCTGTGGGCTTTTTTCTGTGTCGGTGGTGAGGCATCACTTCTGGCTTTGATGGCGGGCTTTGCGGCTCTTCTTGCTTTGGATTTTTGGTTTGTTCGCACAGGCGCCGCGCCTGTCTGGTGGATGTCGCTGCGCGTTCTGCTTACCTCAGTTGTGTTGGCCTGTCTGCTCTTGGGACTGTTGGTATGAGTGCGGATGCGAAGACACTGGCGATTTATGATGCGAAGGCTGCGGACTACGCAAAAATTGTTGTGAGTAAGGCTGAACACAAAAGCCTAATTGGCTTTGTTGAGGATTTGCCAAAGGGCGCGCATGTGCTGGATTTGGGCTGCGGTCCTGGGCACTACGCAGCTGAAATGCTCAAGCGCGGGTGCACTGTGGATGCCGTTGATGGTTCTGCGGCGATGGTTGCTCTGGCGCAGGACGTTGAGGGGCTGAATGCAACACAGGCTCTATTTGATGACTTGGACGCAGCTGAAACATACGATGGCGTATGGGCGAGCTTCTCGCTCTTGCATGCGCCGCGCAAGAAGCTGCCGCAGCATCTGGGCCAGATCAAACGCGCCTTGAAGCCTGGTGGGGTATTCCACATCGGCATGAAGCTCGGTGATGCTGAGGCGCGAGATGCGTTGGGGCGGGCCTATACCTATGTGAGCGAGCCTGAGCTTCTAGAGCTTTTGACCGATGCGGGCTTTGAGCCCTATGATATCTTTAAAGGAGAGGGGACTGGCTTGTCTGGATCCATCGATAAATTCATTCTGGTGCGCGCCCATGGCTGAGCTTTTTGCCTATACGGACGGCGCCTGTTCGGGCAACCCCGGTCCAGGAGGCTGGGGGGTGCTTTTGCGCGCGGTCGAGGGGGAAGCTGTGCTCAAGGAGCGTGAGCTCAAGGGCGGTGAAGCGGATACAACGAACAACCGCATGGAGCTCTTGGCTGCGATCAACGCATTGGAACGGCTTGAAAAACCATCTCGCCTGACTGTTGTTACAGACAGTGCCTATGTCAAAAATGGCGTAACAGGCTGGATCTTTGGCTGGAAGCGCAACGGCTGGAAGACCTCTAACAAAAAGCCAGTGAAAAATGTTGATCTCTGGCAGCGTCTCGACGCGGCGCAGGAGCGCCACAGTGTAACTTGGAAGTGGATCAAAGGGCATGCGGGCCATGCTGAGAACGAGCGCGCTGACGAGCTTGCACGCGCGGGTATGGCGCCATTCAAACCGTCGCGGAAAGAGGCATGAGTGCGCTTGCTCTGCTGGACTATACATCGGTCTTTATCTTTGCGCTGACAGGGGCTCTGGCGGCCTCGCGCGCGCAGCTTGATATTATTGGATTTGCATTTCTGGCTTCGCTGACGGCGGTTGGCGGTGGCACTTTGCGTGACCTTTTGCTCGACAGAAACCCTGTGTTCTGGATTGCTCAGCCTGAGCACATAGCGATCGCTTGTGTCGCAGCGGGTCTGATTTTCTTTACGGCGCATTTGTTTGAAAGCCGCGCACGGCTTTTGCTTTGGCTTGACGCTTTGGCGCTTGGTGTTGCAGTTGCGGCGGGAGTGGGTGTGGCGATGTCACTTGGCCACGGCGCGCCTGTGGTGCTCCTTATGGGTGTGATGACAGGGACATTTGGCGGGCTGATGCGCGATGTCGTGGCCAACGAGGTTCCAATGGTGTTGCGGCAGGGAGAACTTTACGTTTCTGCAGCTTTTGGCGGAGCCGTTGTGGCGCTTTTGTCTGCCAATGTTTCGGGTGCGCCACTGGTTGTGCTTGGCTCTTGTGTCCTGAGCACATTTGTTTTGCGAGCGGGATCTATCGCTTTTGGCTGGCGCCTGCCTGTTTACCGCGCACGGCCCCCTAAGCTCTAACGTTTAAAGTATTTTTGCCAAACCCATATCACGAGCATCGCGCCCATGACCGCGCCGATCAGGCCGCCGAGCATCCCCATGACGCTTAACAAAAAGCGCAGAAGAAAGCCGCCGATCAGCGCACCTGCTATACCGATCGCCATGGTCGTGACGATGTCGGTTTCAAGGCGCATCATGCGAGTTGCGAGAAAACCTGCCGCTGCGCCGATGATGATCAGATAGAGTGCCATCTACTTCCTCCAATGCGTTGGAATAATGACCAATGCGCCGATGGATGCGGCGATCGCGTTTATTCCGTGACTGCTGAAGCCTATATTGAACATCAGGCTTATGAAGTAAAAAACAAAGGCACCGCCGACACAGATGATGATCGATTGGAGGATACCGTTGCGGGTGAAGCCCGAGCGCTCGCTCAGATAGCCGACGATACCAGCGATCACGACTGTTCCGATCATGGAGGGAAACATAGGGTTTGCTCCTTAGCTGAGGCGCGCCCCCTTGGGGAGCGGCGTGCCGCGTGTGAACTCAGAGATATCTTGCGCCTGACTGCCCGCTTTTTGCAAGCGCAGCAGTTCGACCGCGCCAGCGCCACAAGCGACATGCGCTGGCGTATGGATGATCTCGCCTGCTTCTCCGCTCCCCTCGGACATGCGGGAGGCAAGAATTTTGAGGCGCGCTCCATTGAGTTCGCACCACGCTCCCGGGAAGGGAGACAGGCCGCGAATTTGACGGTCGATCTCGTCAGAGGATTGGGTCCAATCGATGCGGGCTTCGTCTTTGCGGATTTTTTCGGCGTATGTGACGCCCGTATCGGGCTGGGCGACGGGTGTGAGGGTCGGTAATGTGTCCAGAGCTGCAACGATCGCCTCAGAGCCAAGGGCAGAGAGGCGGTCATGGAGTTGAAGTGTGGTCTCTTCCGCGCCAATCTGGGTCGCTGTGCGCAAAAGCACAGGGCCTGTGTCAAGGCCAGCTTCCATCTGCATAATGCAAACGCCTGTGTCCGTGTCCCCGGCCATAATCGCGCGGTGGATGGGTGCCGCGCCGCGCCAACGCGGCAAGAGGGAGGCGTGGATATTGAGACAACCATACGCAGGCGTATCCAAAATAGCTTGCGGTAAAATCAACCCATAGGCGACCACCACGGCCACTTCGGGTTTGAGGTCGGCGAAGTCCTTTTGCGCCTCTTCGGACTTGAGCGAAACAGGATGGCGAACATCTAGCCCAAGTTCTAGAGCGCGTGTATGGACGGCTGTGGGGCGCTCTTTTTTGCCTCGCCCTGCCGGGCGAGGGGGCTGACAATAGACCGCGGCAATCTCGTGACCGGCCTTGACCAGCGCGTCCAGAACGGGAACGCTAAAGTCAGGAGAACCCATAAAAACAAGCCTCATGAGAGCTTCCTTGCACGGCGCAGAAGCATGTCGCGCTTCACTTTTGAGAGACGGTCAAAATACATTTGGCCGTTGAGGTGGTCGATTTGGTGTTGGACGGAAGTGGCCCAGAGGCCGACGTAGTCGCGGCGCTCGATGATGCCTTCGGCGTTAAGGAAGCGTACGCTGACTCCGCGGGGGCGTTTGATGACGGCTGACACACCGGGGAGATTCGGGCTGGCCTCGTCATGCTCACGAAAGACGCCGCTGGCGTCGATGATCTCGGGGTTTGCCATGAGCACAGCTTTGCCGCGTTCTTCGCTCGCATCTACGACTGCAAGGCGCAGCATCACGCCGATTTGGGGTGCGGCAAGACCGACACCGGGCATGGCTTCCATTGTGTCGACCATATCGGACCAGATGGCGCGGATTTCATCGGTTATGGCGTCAACGGCTGCGGCCTCGGTGCGCAGGCGTTTGTCGGGCCAAGGGATACAGAGTCTGGCTGTCATGTGTGCGCTTTCAGGTAAGGCGTTTCGAGGTCAGTGCGCAGATCAGGCGATACGCGGTCAAAGTGAAGCTTGCCATCGAGATGATCAAACTCGTGCTGGATAATACGGGCCTCTGCGCCGCCAAACTGCGCTGCCTGTGGCGCACCATGCTCATCGCGCCAGCGCACAAAGACACTTGAGGGGCGCAGAACAGGCACACCCACATCAGGCACAGAAAGGCACATTTCTTCCAATGAAGCGGGTTCACCACAAGGCTCGATCTCGGGGTTGATCATAATGCGCGGTGTGGGCGTGCCCTCTTTCCAGCCTGCGTCCATGACAAATAGACGCTCAAGGACGTCGACTTGTGGGCCAGCGAGGCCACGGCCCTTGGCGGCATACATCGTGTCAAACATATCATTCAGTAGCGTTTCGCAGGTGGGCGCATCGACAGGGGCGCAGACCGTAGAGAGGCGCGGATCAGGCCACTGAACGATAGGCAAAACGCTCATGTGCGCATCATCTCACGTTTGAGCTTCTGCATTTTGCGGGTGATCATCTGGCGGCGCATGGCGCCGAGATAATCAATGAAGAGCTTGCCATTGAGGTGGTCAATCTCGTGCTGCACACAGGTCGCCCAGAGGCCATCGAAAGTATCGCTCTGCTCGCGTCCGTCGCGGTCGATCCAACGCACATCAACGGCCTTGGGGCGGGTCACTTCGCCGTATTGGTCAGGGATCGAGAGGCAGCCTTCGTCATAGGTGTTTGTTTCGTCTGACGCGGCCACAATTTCCGGATTGAACATGACCATCGGCTTGGGCGTCTCGCCTTCTTCCTTGACGCAATCCAGTACGATAACGCGCGAGAGAACCCCGATCTGGGGCGCGGCAAGGCCAATGCCTGGTGCCTCGTACATGGTCACGAGCATATCGTCGCCAAGTTTGCGCAGATCATCCGAAAGGTCTGGCACAGGAGCGCAGACCTTTTTGAGGCGGGGGTCGGGGTGTATCAGAATAGGCCTTTTCATAGGGCTCATTTAGGCGATGCGGCGGGGCACTGCAACACGCTGTGCAACATGGTCTTGCACTCGTTTTTTAATCGGCTAGCTTTTGCGCAGGCCAAATATGGGCCGACCACGAGCCCAACACTGGAGAGCACGCCATGAATTTTGACGAGATTATCGACCGCAAGGGCACCCATTCTACGAAATGGGACATGATGGACAAACTCTACAATGTGCCTGCGGAAGACGGGATCGCCATGTGGGTTGCAGATATGGACTTTCGCCCACCCGCTTGTGTGCAAAACGCGCTGCAGGGGATGCTGGATCACGGGATTTACGGCTATTACGGCGGCGATACAGAGTACCGTGCGGCGATCTGCTGGTGGATGAAAACCTGTCATGGCTGGGAGGTTGATCCCGCTGCGATCTTTACGACCCACGGGCTCGTGAATGGCACAGCGCTTTGTGTGGACACATGGACCGAAAAGGGCGACGGGGTCGTGCTCTTCACGCCCGTCTATCATGCTTTGGCCAAAGTGATTAAAGCCAATGGCCGGCGCGTTGTTGAATGCCCTTTGGTGCTTGAGAACGGGCGCTACGAAATGGACTTTGATAACTATGATGCGCTGCTGGATGGCTCAGAGAAGATGGTCATTCTCTGCTCGCCTCATAACCCTGGCGGGCGTGTCTGGAATGAGGCTGAGTTGAAGCAGGTGGCTGAGTTTGCCAAGAAGCATGATCTGATTCTGGTGTCTGATGAAGTCCACCATGATCTTGTAATGCCTGAGGCCAAGCATACCGCAATGGCCAATATCGAGGGGATCGAGGACCGCCTTGTTATGATGACGGCGACAACCAAGACCTTCAACATCGCAGGTGGGCATTCGGGCAATGTGATTATCCCGAACGAGACGTTGCGCGCTGAGTTTGGCGCGAAGATGATGGCGCTGGGCATTTCGGCAAACTCTTTTGGGCTTGAGATGGCCGAGGCGGCCTATAGCCCTGAGGGTGCGGAGTGGGTTGATGCGCTTGTGACTTATATCAATGGGAACCGTGAGATATTTGATGCGGGGATCAACAGTATCCCTGGCTTGAAGTCGATGCCGCTTGAGGCGACCTATCTGGCGTGGGTTGATTTTGAAGACACAGGCATGAGCCGTGAAGAGTTTACCCGCCGTGTAGAGGAAGACGCCAAGATCGCAGCCAACCATGGCCCAACGTTTGGCACAGGTGGGGAGAGCTTCATGCGCTTCAACTTGGCCACACCACGCGCCTATGTTGAGCAGGCGGTGGAGCGGCTTCAGAAAGCTTTTGCTGATCTGCAATGATCAATGGAGTGAGGGTGCCGCCTTGCCGATAAGGGCCACGGGCGCGTTTTCGTCGCGCTCGTAATCCAGCGGGGCTTTGTCTTGCGCTTGGGTGGCGCGCTTGAACTCATAGTGCATCATATCGCCTTCGGCCTCGGTGGCGATGATCAATCCGTTCATCAAATGTTTGGTTCCATCGTAGATATCCACCAGCCCTCGCAGCTTAGGCGCGCCTGAGACATCAAGCGCAAAGCCTTTGTCCCACAACTTGAGGATTGGATATTGGGTCTCCCCCATCTGCACGCGCAGACGCGAGGACTTTTTCATTGCGGCTTTGCGGGCAGCCTTGAGAGCAGCCTCGATCTCGGGGGATAGATAATCAGTCATTGTGTGCGCCTTTCCTGTGCCTGTTAGATTTGCACGGTTTGGTTGAGAAACAAGTAACGAATTCTTTCTACGCGCTTAATGTTGCACCTGTGTAACGCTCGCTCTGTGCATCAGCGCAGGGGCGCTGCGCGGGAGCGAGAGTTTATCGTCAGGATCAGTGCAGGTAGGAAGGGGCAAGACAGAAATAAGGAGGCCCTGATGGGACAGTTGGTAGACGGCACATGGCATGATGTTTGGTATGATACGGCGTCAACGGGCGGTGCGTTTGAACGGACCACGGCCAAGTTTCGCAACGGGATCACGGCTGATGGCGCAGCGGGACCGACGGGTGAGGGCGGCTTTCCTGCGGTGAGCGGGCGGTATCATCTCTATGTGTCCTATGCCTGCCCGTGGGCGCACCGCACGCTGATTTTTCGGGCATTGAAGGGGCTGGAGGCGCATATCAGCATATCCGCAGTGCATCCTGATATGCTCTCGGAGGGCTGGACCTTTGAGACCGATGCGCATGGGGCCACGGGCGATACGCTCTATGGGCTGCCTTTTGCGCGGGACATTTATCTGAAGGCGGATCCGCAGATATCAGGGCGGGTGACTGTGCCGATATTGTGGGACAAAGAGCGCCAGACGATCGTGAGCAACGAAAGCTCAGAGATCATCCGTATGCTGAACTCTGCGTTTGACGGGTTGACTGGGAATAGCGACGACTACTGGCCTGAGCCGCTGCGCAGTGAGATTGAAGAGGTGAATGCGCGGATCTATGACACCCTGAACAACGGCGTCTACAAGGCAGGGTTTGCGACTACACAGGCGGCCTATGATGCGGCGGTTGATCCTCTGTTTGACACGATGGAATGGCTCGAGGCGCGGCTCGCGGAGCGGCGGTATTTGATGGGTGCGCAGATCACCGAGGCGGATTGGCGGCTGTTCACGACGCTCGTGCGGTTTGATCCGGTCTATCATTTACACTTCAAATGCAACCGTGCGCGGCTGATTGATTACCCCAATCTTTGGGCCTACACGCGCGAGCTCTATCAGATTGAGGGTGTCGCTCAGACCGTGAACCTTGAGCACATCGTGCGTCATTATCACTATAGCCATGACACGATTAACCCCAATCGCATCCTTCCGACAAACCCTGTTCTGGACTTTATGGAGCCGCATGGGCGGGGTTAAAACGCGTTATCTTGTGGATAACTGCCTCTGAGGCCCCATATAGAGGGTCCAAACGTTGACAAGCTTGTGCTGACGCCGCCAGACTGGGTCTGTTCAGAATCATAGGTGCAATACCGGCAGTGCGATTTCATAAGCTCAGACTTACGGGGTTCAAAAGCTTCGTCGATCCGACCGACCTGATTATTCAGGATGGTCTGACAGGCGTTGTCGGCCCAAATGGCTGCGGTAAATCCAACCTGCTTGAAGCTCTGCGCTGGGTGATGGGTGAAAACCGCCCCACTGCGATGCGCGGCGGCGGGATGGAAGACGTGATCTTTGCAGGCGCGTCCTCGCGGCCCGCGCGCAACTTTGCCGAAGTCTCGCTTCATATCGATAACCAAGACCGCCTCGCGCCCGCTGGCTTTAATGACATGGACAACCTCGAGGTCGTCCGCCGTATCACACGCGACGTCGGCAGCGCTTATAAAGCCAACGGCAAGGACACCCGCGCGCGCGATGTGCAGATGCTGTTTGCGGATGCCTCGACAGGTGCGCATTCCCCTGCTCTTGTGCGGCAGGGGCAGATAAGCGAGCTGATCAACGCCAAGCCCAAGAGCCGCCGCCGTATTCTCGAAGAGGCAGCAGGGATTTCGGGCCTATATCAGCGCCGCCATGAGGCCGAGCTAAAGCTTAAGGGCGCAGAAACAAACTTGACCCGGGTTGACGATGTCCTCGAACAGTTGGCCGCGCAGCTGGCGCAGCTTGCGCGTCAAGCCCGTCAAGCGGCGCGCTACCGTGAGATCGGGGATGAGCTGCGGCGTGCGGAGGGGTTGCTGCTGTATCGGCGGTGGAAGGAAGCGCAAGTCGCACATCTTGAGGAACAGAATGTTCTGAAGGAGCGTACCGTAGCCGCAGCGCAGGCCGAAGCGGCTGCGCGGGAGGCGACGAAGCTGCGCCAACAGCGCGAAGATGCGTTGCCCGCTCTGCGCGAGGAAGAAGCCATCGCTGCGGCAGTGCTCCAGCGCCTTTCGGTGCAGCGCGACACTTTGGAAGACCAAGAAAAGCGCGCGATTGCGACGATTGAAACGCTGGAAGCGCGGATCAGGCAGCTGGCGGCTGATATGGAGCGTGAGGAAGCGCTCAACCGTGACGCAGGCGAAACCATTGCGCGGCTGGAGTGGGAAACCGAAGAACTGAAAAAGGCGGGCGCGGGCCATGAGGCCAAGCTGGCGCAAGCTGCGGAGGCGTCTCAAGAGGCAGCACAGGTCTTGCAGGCGCGTGAGAATGCACTGTCTGAACTGACCGAAGATGTGGCCCGCTTGGCTGCGAGGCATCAGTCTGCACAGCGCTTGCTAGAAGACAGTCGCAAGACAGAAGCCCGCTCTAGCGAAGAGGCCGAAAAAGCCAAGCGTGCTGCGGGCGAGGCCAAGGCGCTTTTGGAAAAAGCGGCAGTAGATTTTGAAGCGGCAGAGCAGGCTGAGAGCGAAGCGACCAAACGCTCGCAGGATGCTGAGGAGGCGCTTATCGCTGCAGAGGCGACGCGGGCGGCCACGCAATCTCGCGAGGCGGATGCGCGGGCAGAGCTGAGCGAAGCAGACGGCGAAGTGAATGCGCTCTCGGCTGAAGCCAGTGCCTTGGCGCGGCTTGTGGAACGTGACACCGCCGAGGGCGGGCAAATCATTGATCAGCTGCAAGTGACGCCAGGCTATGAGAAGGCACTGGGCGCGGCCCTGGCAGATGATTTGCGCGCGCCTGAAGTGGGCGAAGACGGGCCGTCTGGCTGGGCAAGCCTTCCCGCGTATCGAGATGCGCAAGCGCTGCCAGCAGGTGTTGAGCCGCTTTCGATGCATGTGAATGTGCCTGCGGTTTTGACACGGCGGATGGCCCAGATCGGGCTTGTGGAGGCCGAGGTGGCAACTGCTTTACAGGCCGAGCTGCAGCCTGGGCAGCGGCTTGTGAGCCTTGATGGCGATTTGTGGCGCTGGGACGGGTTTCGCGCCTGGGCCGAGGATGCGCCGAGCGCGGCGGCCCTGCGTCTGGAGCAGATGAACCGTCTTGAAGCGCTCAAGCAGCAGATGGAAGCTGCCACATCAAAAGCGCAGGGCGCGCGGATGGCGCATCAGGTTCTCACAGAGCAGCTCAAACGCGATGGTGAGGCCGACAAGGCCGCCCGGGAGGCACGGCGCGCAGCCGATACAGCCGTTGCAGAAGCGGCGCGGGCTTTGAGCCGCGCGGAAGCGGACCGTACCTTGGCAGAGTCGCGGCTGGACTCTCTTGGCCTTGCAGTGAAGCGCCATGAGGACGAGGCAATGGCAGCGCGGCGCTCTTTGCAGGAGGCCGAGCGCGGTCTCGCGGGTCTTGGCAACCTCGAGACGGCTCGGGCCGAAGTCGAAGACGTGAAGATGACCGTTGAGGCGGCGCGCATGACCATGATGGCGAAGCGCTCGGGGCACGACGAATTGCGCCGCGAGGGCGAGGCACGCACGCGGCGGGGGCAGGAAGTCACGAAGGAGCTTTCGGGCTGGCGCCACCGTCTGGAGACAGCCGAAAAGCGGATTGCCGAACTGGCCGAGCGCAAGACTGCGAGTGAGGCTGAGCTGAAAGATGCCACGGCGGCGCCTGAAGAAATTGCGGCAAAGCGTGAGGAACTTGGTTATTCGATCTCACAAGCGGAGGCGCGCAAGGCCAAGGCCTCTGACGCGCTCTCGACAGCCGAAGGCGCTGAGCGTGATGCGACAATGGCCGAGCGCGAGGCGGAGCGGGCGGCAAGTGAGGCACGCGAGGCGCGGGCACGCTCGGAGGCACGCACCGATGCGGCAGGCGAGACCGTAGCTTACGCGGCGGAGCGGATCGAGGAAGAGCAGGACACAACGCCAGAGGCGCTTTTGGAGAGCCTTGGGGCCGACCCTGAGAAGATGCCTGCTTCTGAGATGATCGAACAGGATGTGAACCGTCTGAAGCGGCAGCGGGATGCGCTTGGCGCAGTCAACCTGCGGGCCGAGGAAGATGCGAAGGAAGTCTCTCAGGAGCATGACGGGCTTTTGCTTGAAAAGACCGATCTGGAAGAGGCGATCCGTGCTTTGCGCACAGGCATTGCCAGCCTGAACCGCGAGGGGCGCGAGCGGCTGCTGACCGCTTTTGAGCAGGTGAACGATAACTTCTCTATGTTGTTCAAACACCTCTTTGGTGGCGGCGATGCCAATCTTGTTTTGGTGGAGAGCGACGACCCGCTCGATGCGGGGCTTGAGATTATGTGTCAGCCGCCTGGCAAGAAGCTTGCGACACTTTCGCTATTGTCGGGTGGGGAACAGACGCTCACTGCGATGGCGCTGATCTTTGCGGTTTTCCTTGCGAACCCTGCGCCGATCTGTGTGCTCGACGAAGTCGACGCGCCTTTGGATGATGCGAACGTCACGCGCTTTTGTGACTTGCTTGACGAGATGTGCCGCCAGACCGACACACGCTTTCTGATCATCACGCATCATGCTGTGACGATGAGCCGGATGGACCGCTTGTATGGCGTCACGATGCAGGAGCGAGGGGTGAGCCAGCTTGTCTCTGTCGACCTGAAGAAGGCCGAGGCGATGGTGGCTTAGTTAAGGCTGCGTCCCGCTGGGTTAATGGCGCTGGTAAACGCTGATTCTAGGGGGGTGAAAAGCGTGCACAACCCGTGCACAACCCGTGCACCGTCTGAAACGGGCTTTTGTTTACACAAAATTAGGTAATGCGGCGTGCGGTGTGCAAGGGGCGGGCTTGACAGCGGACTGACCTAGGAGAGCAGCTGACGCGCAGTGCGGCCTTCTCTGGACTGGATAATAAGGGCAAAAAGCAAAACTGCAGCCGATGCTCGGCCGCTTTGGAAACATCTGTTTCGTTGTTTCGTTGCCATGAACGATCCGTGGGAAAACCCTGATATTATCTCACTAGCGCCAAGAAGTTGCCCGATTGTGAGGCGATACCATGCTTTGAGAAAAGAATAATCAAGGGATTATCGAGCATGGACCGACTGACTGAAATGGAAGCCTTTGCAATGGTCGTAGACCAAGGCGGGTTTACGGACGCAGCCAAGAAAATGGGGATTTCAAAATCCGCTGTTTCAAAGCACGTCTCCAGCCTTGAGGCCCGTCTGGGCGCGCGGCTTTTGAACCGCACGACGCGACGGGTCAGCCCGACCGAGATTGGCCTTGCCTATTATGACCGTGCACGGCGCGTTTTGAATGATGCGGGCGAGGCAGATGCGCTCGTGTCGTCCATGCAATCCGACCCCTCTGGCCTATTGAGAATTTCTGTGGCGACAGATTTTGGTGTGAACCACCTTTCGCCTGTGTTGGGCGAGTTTCTCTCGGATTTCCCAGATATCACCGTGAATATGGTCCTCAACAATCGTTATGTGGAACTGATTTCGGAGGGCTTTGATATGGCCATCCGCATTGGTGATCTGGAAGATAGCTCGTTGCGAGCGCGCAAGCTCACCGAGACGAGTATGCGCATGATTGCCTCCCCAAGCTATTTCCAGCGCCACGGGCGGCCTCAGAAGATTGACGATCTGAATGATCACAAGCTTTTGCATTATTCCAACCATTCGGCAGGCAATGTCTGGAAGATTACCGCGCCATCTGGTGAAAAGCGCCAAGTGCGCACGGCGGGCTGGCTAACTGTGAATGACGGGCAATCGCTGCTCAATGCGGCTGTGTCTGGCCTTGGCATCGCTTATCTGCCGAGCTTTCTCTATGCGGAGGCGCTTGAGAAGGGTCTTGTGGAAGATGCGATCCCTGATTTGCCGATGGAGACCCAAGGTATCTATGCGGTGTATCCGCCCGGGCGCTTTACGCAGCCCAAGGTGCGCGCCTTTATCGACTTTCTGGTTCACTCGTTTGGCGACAAAGGGCCAAGTGACTGGTAAGGCCGGCCCCCTGATTTTCCCCGCGGTTTATCCGCAACTGGCCCCAGTTGATCCGGGGCCTTTTTTGTGGCGGGGCATTTGCTGTATGCGGCCGTCCAATATCAGTGAATGCGATTTGCAGACGTGGCCTAGGTTGTAGAGCGGGCGGCAGCCATGACCGTGGTTTGTTATTTATAACAAGAAGCTGCCTTAGCGCGTCGGAACGGGGACGTCTCCGCGATAGTCATAAAAGCCGCGGCCTGTTTTGCGGCCCAGCCAGCCTGCAGCCACATATTTCGTCAAGAGTGGGCAAGGGCGATACTTGGTATCGGCGAGGCCATCATGCAGAACGTTCATGATTGCGAGGCAGGTATCAAGGCCGATAAAGTCAGCAAGCTCAAGTGGACCCATCGGGTGATTGGCGCCGAGCTTCATGGCGTTGTCGATCGAGGCGACATTGCCGACGCCTTCATAGAGCGTATAGCAGGCCTCGTTGATCATCGGGATCAGGATACGATTGACGATAAAGGCGGGGAAATCCTCGGCGGAAGCGGCTGTCTTGCCGAGCTTTTCGACCACGGCGAGGCAGCTCTGATATGTCTCGTCATCAGTGGCGATGCCGCGGATCAGCTCGACCAGTTGCATGAGCGGCACAGGGTTCATGAAGTGAAAGCCCATGAACTTTTCGGGGCGGTCCGTGCGTGCGGCGAGGCGGGTGATCGAGATCGAGGAGGTGTTTGATGTGATGATCGTGTGCTCGGGCAGGTGGGGTACGATGCCTTCGATGATCTTGTTTTTGATGTCTTCGTTTTCTGTTGCGGATTCGATCACGAGATCGGCTGTGCCGAGCGCGGCCACATCAAGCGCAGGGCTGATGCGGGCGAGGCCAGCTTGCATATCGGCTTCTGTGATAAGATTGCGCGACACTTGGCGCACCATGTTTTTCTCGATCTTGGCGAGTGCGGCTGTGAGCGCGTCTTGGCTGAGATCATTGAGTGTAACGTCATACCCCGCGAGCGCCATAACATGCGCGATACCATTGCCCATCTGGCCTGCACCGATGACGCCGACTGTTTTGATATCCATGCTGCTCTCCTTCGGGGTTAATCACGACAATAAGCCGCGGCTTAAGTAGGCTGCAAGGCGAAAGATCGGCCTTTAATTTCCGACCATTTTATCTGTTAGGGAATTGGAAATGGCTGTGGCGCATCTTCGGTTTTGGGTGAACTAAAATTGTGGTGGGAACTATGTCCTATGACAGAATAGGGGGCGCAGCCCTTGACTATCGACTCTGCGAGTATGACGGATCGCGGCTGGCCTTTCGCGGGCCCAAACGAAGCCTTGATGAGCCTTTTGTGGCCGTGCTGGGAGGCACAGAAACCTTCGGGAAATTTGTGCCGCGTCCCTATGTGGACCGACTGGAAGACAAGCTGGAAATGCCGTGCCTTAACCTTGGGGTCATGAGCGCCGGACTTGATGCTTTTGCGAGTGATCTCGGTGTTTTGAGTATAGCAGCGCGAGCGGAGGCTGTCATTGTGCAGGCGATGGGTGTGCACAATCTTTCGAACCGCTTTTATACGGTGCATCCGCGCCGGAACGACCGCTTTTTGCGGGCCTCAGACCAGATGAGAAAGTTGTTTCGGGGTGTGGATTTTACCGAGTTGCACTTTACCAACCATCTGTTGCGCCATTTGGCGCGCTATCAGCCGGACGGGTTTATTCTGTTGATGCAGGAATTGCAGCAGGCTTGGGTGGCGCGGATGCGGCTTTTGGCGGATCGGGTGGCGAAGCCGATGGTTCTGTTGTGGTTTGCGGATCATGGCCCTGATGAGAAGCGTGGCTTTGCCCATGCGGCGAGTGCGCCTTTTGGCGTGACCCAAGATATGATGGATGCGCTGGAAGGCGATGTGGCACGCACGGTGATCTGTCGTGCAAGTCCGGCGGCTTTGGCGCGTGGCTATGAGGGTATGGTTTTTGCCGATCAGGAAGCTTTGGCTGCGATGCAGCTTTTGGGGCCTGCGGTGCATCAGGAGGCGGCAGATGCGCTTGAGCCTGTGCTGCGGCGCTTGCTTAAACGCTAATTCAAGTCAGCGTTGAGCCATGTGCGCACTGCGGCCTCAAAGGCGCGAGGGCGTTCGGCGTGAAGCCAGTGCCCTGCTTCAGGGATTTTGGCAAAGCGCGCCTCTGGGAAGAGCGCTTTGATCTGGGGCCGGTGATCGCGCGTCACGTAGTGTGACGTTGCGCCTGTGAGAAAGAGGGCGGGGCCCGTGAAGCATGCGTCTATTGTCGGAAAGCTCAGGATCTGGGGCATATTCGCTTCAAGAGCGGCCAGATTGAGCCGCCATTGGCGTGCTTTCAGATCCAGAGACTGGGTGAAGAACGAGGCGAGTGTCGGGTCTTCGACCAGCGGCAGGAGCGCGGCTTGGGCTTCGGCGCGTCCCTCGATCCGGGAGAGGTCGAGCGCGCGCATGGCGTTGATATATTGCTGTTGGGAGTGGCCGTAGCTCACAGGGGCGATATCGGCGACAGTGAGGCGCTTGACCATCTCGGCGTGCTCAAGGGCAAGTACCATAGCGGCTTTGCCACCCATGGAATGGCCCAAGACGTCGGCTTGGCCTCCGTGTGCGGCGATCACTTCGGCGAGGTCGTCGGCCAAGGCGGTGTAACTGTGATCATCCGAGTGTAGCGAGCTGCCGTGGTTGCGCATGTCGACGGCGATCACCTGGCGCTCATCGGAGAGGCGCTTGGCGATAACGCCCCAGTTGCGGCCTGAGCCGAAGAGGCCATGCGCGATGAGCAACGGGGGCTTGGCGTTGGCGATGCCATGGGTGATAGTGTGTAACATATGCGAGTGATACGCCATTTTCCGCGGGAAGGAAAAGGCGCAAGTTAGGCAGGATGTAATGTGATTGAGGCGAGCCGTTTGAGCGAAATGGAGCGTGAGCTGCGGGGGCTGATGGCCGCGCATCTGGGCGTGAACAAGCCAAGCCTGGCCGCAGGGTTGCGCAGCATTGGCAGGGGGCTACCCCTGCGCCAAAGGCAGAACGGCGCGCGGCTCACGGAGGCACTCGAGAAAGTCTCACATCCGCAGCTTTGTGTGCAGCTTGACGAGGCCGCTATCGTCAAGGCGCATGGGCGCTTGAAAGCCTATTTGGAAAAGATTGACCGCAACGAAGTAAAGCGCCGACAGTGGATACGAGCTGGCTCGGCACTGGCATTTAATCTGTTGATTGTGCTGACGGTTCTGATTGTTGTGCTGCGGCTGCGCGGCTTTATCTAGGCGTATGTATTGTGCTCTGAGTGCCAAAGAAAAAGCCCGCGACCTTTGAGGCGCGGGCTTCATCGATCTGATGGAAGCGAGGCTTAGCGCGCGTAGGCGTCAGAAAATCCTGCACGTCTTGCTGTGGCGACAGCCGCGTTGATCTGGCCCGCGCCGAAGGGCCCCGCCATAACCAAACGATAGGACTTGCCACCTTTTATCAGTGTGCCAAAGCGTGCTGGCAGGCCTGCGGCGGAGATGCGTTGTGCCGCGCGCTGGGCATTGGCTTCGCTTGCGAACATGCCAACTTGAACGTAGCGCCCGTCTGTTCCGCTTTTGGCCGTGCCCCCTTGTTTGCGGGGGGTGGCTGCTGTGGCAGACTTGCTGCGTGAGGACGTTGTCAGACCCATCGCGGCGTTTTGATCGTTCATGCTTGTGTAAGGGTAGCGCAGCTCCGGGAAGAGATTGTTGACGACCCGACCTGTGCCCTTGACGTAGAGCTTGCGTGGGATTGTGCGTGTCCAGATGAGGTCGGACTGGCGGATGCCCTCCACTGTCATTTGAGCGCGCTTCGGATTGAGGCGGTCGTCATCCCATGCCTTGCGATAGCCCTTCGGCACTTTGTTGGTGACCGCCGAGCGCTGTTGTTCGTTGTAGACATGGCGCGGGACAACACGGGTGTTGCCAGCGGCATTGATCTGGCCTGTTTGGCTGTTGCGCGTGATGATGCGTTGGCCTGTTGGTGTGCCTGAGATTTTTGGTGCAGCGGTCGGCTGTTGCACGACGCGCTGCTGGACTGTTTTTTTTCTGGCCGTTGCGCATGACTGTGACGGGTTGGCGCTGAACCTGGACCGCGCCAGTCACAGGCTGAGTTTGTGAGCCGCAGCGCACACCTGGCCCAGAGCCCGCGTATTGGGCGCTGATCCCAGTGAAATTGGCGCAGGTTGTGGCACGTGTGACGCGCTGCACCTGACGGGGCGCAGGCTTTGGCGCAGGGGCTGGCGCAATTGTACGCTGTACAGGCTGAACGCGCTGTGGCGCTGGCTGAACGCGCGCTTGCTGCACGCGCTGAGGCGCAGGGGCGACGCGCGGTGCTGGCTTGGCGGCTGCAACACGCGGCGCTGGTGCTGGCGCAGGAGCTGCGGCGGCGGGCGCTTCGTTGTTGGTGATCTGCACTGGAGCATTTGCGCTCTGGGCTTGGGCCAGGTTGGCTTCAGCGCCCGAGAAGGTCGGCTTGAGCCCACAGAGGAGCTTGCGCGAGCGCGTAACCCGCGGAATCCAGTTGACGCGGCCATCAATCCCGGCGCGCACAAAAGCACAGCCGTTGTTATCGACGAATTGTTTGCCTTTGTAAGAACCGGGTGGGAAATTCACTGGTCCGTCAACATCACGCAGGGCCTGTGCCTGCGCTGTTGAGAGCGTCAGTGTTAGGAAAAATGCGCAAAGCGCGCCGACTCGTTTACAACTCATATCTTGCCCCCACAAGTGTGCAAGGAACATGCCCGATCACCAAAGACGAGTCTAGCCGAGAATAGTGCAAATATGCGCTATTTTGTGCCGAACATGCGGTCACCCGCATCCCCTAGGCCCGGAACGATGTAGCCTTGTTCGTTGAGACATTCATCCAGCGAGGCTGTGATGATGCGCACATCAGGGTGGGCTTCCTGCATCCGCGCAACGCCTTCAGGGGCAGCAAGAAGGCAAAGGAAGGTGATGCGGCGCGCACCGGCTGCTTTGAGGAGATCAATGGCCGCGACAGAAGAATTGCCCGTGGCGAGCATGGGGTCAATCGCAAGGACATCGCGCTCGCTGATGTCTTCTGGGACTTTGAAGTAATACTGAACGGGCTTGAGCGTTTCTTCGTCGCGGTAGAGGCCGACAAAGCCGACACGCGCGGACGGGATCAGGTGCAACAGGCTATCAAGCATGCCGTTGCCTGCCCGCAAAATCGAGACAAGCGCGAGCTTTTTGCCTGACAGGTAGGGCGATTGCATCGACTGGAGCGGAGTTTCGACCTCGCGCATTTCCAGCGGCAGATCGCGGGTGGCTTCATAAGCGAGGAGCTGGGCGATTTCGCCAAGGAGCTGTCGGAAGTGCGCGGAGGGTGTGGTCTTGTCGCGCATGAAGCTGAGTTTGTGCTGCACCAGAGGGTGATCAACGACTGTTAGATTTTGGCTCATATTCTTGTCTCGCTTTCGTCTGGCGCTTTAGAGGAAGCTTACCCCTGATCCGCGTTCTTTCAGGCCAAGATGAGCCGCTATGGAGGCGGCGACATCTATCATTTGGATGTGTCCTATCTCACCTTGGCCCGCGCCCGCAACCAGAACGGGGACACGCTCTCTGGTATGGTCGCAGCCCTGCCAAGTCGGATCATTGCCGTGATCAGCTGTGAGGATGAGCAGATCGTCTTGGCGCAGCGCAGCCAGAATATGGCGGAGCTCTCTGTCAAACCATGTGAGGTGGGCGGCGTAACCTTCCGCATCGCGCCGATGGCCGAATTCGGTATCAAACTCCACGAAATTGGCAAACGTCAGGGAGCCTTCAGGGGCTGTATTGATGCGGTCATGGAGGTCTTGCATCAGCTCTGCGTCGCGGCCCTTTGTGGCGGTGTCGATGCCGCGGTGAGAGAAGATATCGCTGATTTTGCCGATGGCGTGGGTGTGGTGCCCCTCTGCTTGTGCCCAGTCCAGCAGCGTGGGCGCGGGCGTGGCGATGGCGTAGTCATGGCGGTTTTTGGTGCGTTGAAAGCTGCCGTTGGCGCCTATGAAGGGGCGGGCGATAACGCGGCCAACCTTGAGCGCATGGAGATGTGGCGCGAGCTCTTCACAGAGCTTGAGAAGGCGCGGCAGGCCGAAGTGCTCTTCATGGGCGGCGATCTGAAAGACCGAATCTGCGGAGGTGTAACAGATCGGCCAGCCTGTCTTGATGTGCTCTTGGGCGAGGTCATCAATGATCTCTGTGCCCGAGGCGTGGCTGTTGCCGAGGGTTCCTTCTGTGCCTGCAAGCTGCGCGACCAGTGCGAGCAGATCGGGGGGGAAGGCGGGGGCTGTGTCAGGGAAATAGTGCCACGCCCAAGGGACGGGCACGCCCGCAAGCTCCCAATGGCCCGACGGGGTGTCCTTGCCGAGGCTTGCTTCTGTGGCAGCGGCAAAACGGCCACCAAGCTCTGCTGTGTTTGGTAGGGCGAGGCCAGAAGCGAGCGTGATAGCTTGTTTGAGGCCGAGGCTTTCCATGTGGGGCAGAGCAGGCGCGCAGGCTTGATAAATATGACCCAGCGTGTTTGCCCCTGTGTCGGGTAAGGCGCCGTTGAAGAACTGGTCGGCATCTGGTGCGCCGCCGATACCAGCGCTGTCGAGCACGACAAGGAAGGCGCGGCTCATGCTGTGACCCTCTCAAGCAAGAGAGGCTGTGCAGTTGGGGCTGCGCCGAGAGTTGTGGCTTGAAGGACGTCAACTGCTGCGCGGCGGGCGGCGTCTTCGCGGCTGGCATGGACGCGGGCGATGGGCTGGCCCTTTTCGACGCGTGTCCCAAGCGGAAGCATGTCAGAGAGGCCGACAGCGTAGTCGATGCTGTCACTTTCAACCTGCCGCCCACCGCCGAGGCTGACCACAGCAAGGCCGAGCGCTTCGCCATCATAGGCAGCGATATAGCCCGCTTCGGGGGCTGTGACTTCGTGGATGATATTGGCTTCAGGCAGGTAGCGCGCCCAGTTGTCGGCAAACCCGCGGGGCCCGCCTTGGGCCGCGCACATGCGTGCGAAGGCTTCGGCGGCGCGGCCTGAAGCGATGGCTTGCGTGATCTTGGCTGCGCCCTCTTCAGGTGAGCTTGCGAGGGCTGCATCAGCGAGGAGCTGGCCGCCAAGCGCGGCGGTGATATCGGCGAGGCGGGACGGGACGGGAGAGGTGAGCGCACGCATGACCTCGCAGATTTCGAGCGCATTTCCAAGTGACGCGACGAGGGGCTGGCTCATCTCTGTGATGAGCGCGGATGTCTTGCAGCCTGCGGCATTGGCGATGCTGACGAGCGATTGCGCGAGTGCGCGGGCCTCGTCAGGTGTTTTCATAAACGCGCCAGAGCCGCATTTGACATCGAGCACCAGCGCTTCAAGCCCTGCGGCGAGCTTTTTGGAAAGGATCGATGCGGTGATGAGGTCAAGGCTTTCGACCGTGCTTGTGACATCGCGGATGGCATAGAGGCGCTTGTCAGCGGGGGCGAGATTGGGGGATGCGGAGACGATGGCGAGGCCATTTTCACGCACGACGCGCTGGAACTCGCCCATGCTGAGCGCGGTCTTGAAGCCGGGGATGGCGTCGAGCTTGTCGAGCGTGCCGCCCGTGTGGCCAAGACCGCGACCAGAGATCATGGGCACGAACGCTCCGCATGCGGCAAGCGCGGGGGCAAGCAGAAGCGAGACGCAGTCCCCGATCCCGCCTGTGGAGTGCTTGTCAACGACGGGCGCGGTGAGGTCCCATTCTGTGACATCACCGCTGTCGCGCATGGCGAGAGTGAGGGCGACGGAGTCTTTCTGGGAGAGCTTGGAGAGCACCACGCCCATGGCAAAGGCCCCTGCTTGGGCATCAGATACGGAGCCATCGGCCAAGCCTTGTGCAAAGCTGCCCAGTGCTGCGGAGCCGATGGGCTGACCACGGCGCAGAGCGGCGAGCAGGGCGCGGGTGTTGGTCATGCGTTGTCCATGTGGGCGCTGGCAAAGGCACCGGGAAGCAATTCGGCGAGGGTGGTGCTGATTTCTGTACCTGCCGTTGTGGCGAGGGTTACACGGGTGTCGGCTTGGCCGAACTCCATAAGCTTTTGGCGGCAGCCGCCACAGGGAGGCACGGGCGCGGGGCTATCGGCGATTACGTAGACCTCGGTGAGCTCTGTTTGCCCAGCGGCGACCATGGCCGCGATTGCGCCTGCCTCGGCACATGTGCCTTCGGGGTAGGCGACATTTTCGACGTTGCAGCCAGAAAACACCTCACCCGAGGCAGCGCGAATGGCGGCGCCGACCTTAAAGTTGGAATAGGGGGCGTAGGCATTGGCGCGGACAGTGCGCGCGGCGTCAGAGAGGGACATGCTGTGTCTTTCTGTTTGTTTTGGGGTATCTTGGAAGGGACAGACTGGCGAGTGCAAGGGGAGATTCGTCAGAATGAGAAATTTGGCTTCACATTAATTGGTTTAATGTTAAACTACTTTTGAAAAGGCTCAGCGCCGAGGGAGAGACCATGTCGATTGATAAGACCGAAACGGCGCGAGAAGCGGCGCTGAACTATCATGAATTTCCACGCCCCGGGAAGCTTGAGATCCGCCCGACGAAGCCGATGGCAAACGGACGCGACCTTGCCCGTGCTTACTCTCCTGGTGTCGCAGAGGCCTGTATCGAAATTGCTAAAAACCCTGCAGATGCAAGCCGTTACACGGCCCGCGGAAACCTTGTGGCTGTGGTGACAAACGGCACGGCTGTGCTGGGCCTTGGCAATATCGGCGCGCTGGCCTCCAAGCCTGTGATGGAGGGCAAGGCTGTCTTGTTCAAGAAATTTGCAGGGATTGATTGCTTTGATATCGAAGTGAACGAGAGCGACCCTGTGAAGCTGGCCGAGATTGTTTGTGCGCTGGAGCCAACCTTTGGAGCGATCAACCTTGAGGACATCAAAGCGCCTGACTGCTTTATTGTGGAGAAAATCTGCCGCGAGCGCATGGGCATCCCTGTCTTTCATGACGACCAGCACGGCACAGCGATTGTTGTGGGCGCGGCGGCGACGAATGCTTTGCATGTTGTGGGTAAGACATTTGAAGACATCAAGATTGTCAGCACGGGCGGCGGCGCGGCAGGGATCGCCTGCCTGAACCTTTTGCTGAAGCTCGGTGTGAAGCGTGAAAATGTCTGGCTTTGTGACATTCACGGCCTCGTTTATGAGGGCCGCGAAGAGGACATGAACCCCCAGAAGGCGGCATTTGCACAAAAGACGGACAAGCGCACACTGGATGATGTGGTTGATGGTGCGGATATGTTTTTGGGCCTGTCTGGGCCCGGTGTGCTCAAGCCCGAGCATGTGAAGAAGATGAGCAAGCGGCCCGTGATCTTTGCGCTGGCGAACCCCACCCCCGAGATTATGCCTGATGAGGTGCGTGCTGTGGCGCCTGATGCGGTGATTGCGACGGGGCGGTCTGACTATCCGAACCAAGTCAACAATGTGCTGTGTTTTCCGTTTATCTTCCGTGGTGCGCTTGATGTGGGCGCAACCGAGATCAATGATGCGATGCAGATCGGCTGTGTGGACGGGATCGCGGCTCTGGCGCGCGCGACCACAAGTGCGGAAGCGGCGGCGGCCTATAAGGGCGAAGCGCTGACCTTTGGCGCAGACTATCTTATTCCCAAGCCGTTTGACCCGCGTCTTTCGGCTGTCGTCAGCTCGGCTGTGGCCAAAGCGGCTATGGAAACGGGCGTTGCAACCAAACCGTTGGAGGATCTGGAGGCTTATAAGGAGCGGCTCAATGCGTCGGTCTTTAAGTCGGCGCTTTTGATGCGGCCTGTGTTTGATGCGGCGAGCCATGCCTCGCGGCGGATCATTTTTGCCGAGGGTGAGGATGAGCGCGTGCTGCGTGCGGCGCAGGCAATTTTGGAAGAGACAACGGAGCGCCCCATTTTGATTGGTCGGCCAGAGGTGATCGAGGCGCGCTGTGAGCGTTTCGGGATTACGGCGCGGGCTGGCAAGGATTTTGAACTGGTCAATCCAGAGAATGACCCACGCTATCGCGACTTCTGGGGCAGCTATCACGAGATCATGGCGCGTAAGGGCGTCACGCCTGATTTGGCCCGTGCGATCATGCGCACGAATACGACAGCGATTGGTGCGATTGCTGTCCATCGTGGCGAGGCAGACAGCCTCATTTGCGGAACATTCGGCGAGTTTCGCTGGCATTTGAACTATGTGCAGCAGGTACTTGGCAGTCGCGAGCTCCGGCCCCACGGGGCCTTGTCGATGATGATCCTTGAGGATGGGCCGCTGTTTATTGCGGATACGCATGTGCACACGCTGCCTACGCCTGAGCAGATCGCCGAGGCGGCGATAGGTGCTGCGCGCCATGCCAAGCGTTTTGGCGTTGAGCCGAAAGTGGCGCTTTGCAGCCAGAGCCAGTTTGGCAATCAGCCGTTTGGCTCGGGGGAACGCATTCGTGCGGCGATTGAGATTTTGGACGCAGCGCCACGGGACTTTCAATACGAGGGCGAGATGAATGTTGACGCGGCGCTTGACCCTGAGCTGCGTGAGCGCTTGCTTCCAGCTGGCAGGCTTGAGGGCGTGGCGAATGTGTTGATTTTTGGTCATGCGGACGCGGCCTCGGCGGCGCGCAATATCCTGAAAATGAAGGCGGGCGGGCTCGAAGTTGGCCCGATCCTTATGGGTATGGGAAACCGTGCGCATGTTGTCAGCCCCGGGATCACGGCGCGGGGCCTGCTCAATATGGCGGCGATTGCGGGCACGCCTGTGAAAAGCTACGGCTGAGTTTTCAGGTAGGACTTCGCAAATTTGCAAATGATGTGATATTGCCTGCGAAGCTTAGGCTTTGCAGGCATATTTGCAAAAATTTGCAGGCTGAATTGCAAAATATTTGCGCCAAACTGCCGCGCATTGTGACTCCTTGCTTGCCTAAGGGTCGGGCTGGCCTTTACCTCTCTTTCCAAAGTGGAGGAGAACACTATGGGCAATACCGCGGGCTATAAAGCGCTCTATGATGGCTGGAAGGCCGACCCCGAAGCCTTTTGGATGAAGGCGGCTGAAGCGATTGACTGGGACGATAAACCCTCAAAGGCGCTCTTTGACAAGGGCGACAATCTGTATGAGTGGTTTGCCGACGCCAAGTGCAACACATGCTATAATGCCGTTGACCGCCATGTAGAGGCAGGGCGCGGCGAGCAGACGGCTATTATCTATGACAGCCCCATCACTCACACCAAACGCGAGATTTCGTATGTCGAGCTGCGCAACCGCGTCGCAACACTTGCAGGTGCGCTGCGCGCCAAGGGGATCGAAAAGGGCGACCGTGTGATCATCTATATGCCGATGGTGCCTGAAGCGCTGGAGGCCATGCTGGCCTGTGCGCGGCTTGGTGCTGTGCATTCTGTTGTTTTTGGCGGCTTTGCAGCGAGCGAGCTTGCTGTGCGGATTGATGATGCCAAGCCCAAGGCCATTATTGCGGCCTCTTGTGGCCTCGAGCCGGGGCGCGTTGTGCATTATAAGCCGCTTCTTGACGGGGCCATTGATATTGCCACCCATAAGCCTGAGTTCACCGTTATTTTCCAGCGCGAACAAGAAGTTGCTGAGCTCAAGGAAGGCCGTGACTTTAACTGGCACGGATTTCAATATGGCGTTGAGCCCGCCGAGTGTGTGCCTGTAGAGGGCAACCACCCTGCCTACATTCTTTACACCTCTGGCACGACTGGTGCGCCCAAAGGCGTGATCCGTCATACCGCTGGTCACATGGTTGCGCTCAATTGGAGCATGAAGAATATATACAATGTCGATCCTGGCGATGTCTTCTGGGCGGCGTCGGATGTGGGCTGGGTTGTCGGCCATAGCTATATTGCCTACGGGCCGCTCATTCATGGCAACACGACGATTGTCTTTGAGGGCAAGCCCGTGGGCACGCCTGATGCGGGGACATTCTGGCGGGTTATTTCAGAGCATAAGGTGAAGAGCTTTTTCACAGCGCCGACGGCCTTCCGCGCTGTGAAACGCGTCGATCCGAAGGGCGAGTTTGTCGGGAAATACGACCTCAGCTGCCTCAAGACTGTTTATCTGGCGGGTGAGCGGGCCGACCCCGATACGATTGTCTGGGCGCAAGATCAGCTCAAGGTTCCTGTGATTGACCATTGGTGGCAGACCGAGACGGGCTGGGCCATTGCGGCGAACCCTGTGGGTGTCGAAATGTTGCCTGTGAAGCTTGGCTCTCCTTCTGTGCCGATGCCAGGGTATGATGTGCATATTCTGGACGAGGCGGGGCATGAGCTGCCTGCGGGCGAGCTAGGCGCGATTGCGGTCAAGCTGCCGCTGCCGCCCGGAACGCTTCCCAACCTGTGGAACGCGGAAGCGCGCTTTCAGAAGAGTTACCTCAACACCTTCCCTGGTTACTACGAGACGGGTGATGCGGGGATGATTGATGAGGATGGCTACCTCTATATTATGGCGCGCACCGATGATGTGATCAACGTGGCGGGCCACCGTCTGAG
>NZ_JAQWYD010000016.1:0-20619 GCF_029254145.1 Lentibacter sp. | reverse complement strand
GCTTTCGGGTGGGCAGATGCAACGGGTTTTGCTGGCGCGCGCGCTGATTGTGGAGCCTGATGTATTGATGCTGGATGAGCCGACGCAGGGGCTGGACCAACCCGGGCAAGCCGAGTTTTACCGTCTGATTGAAGATCTGCGTGGCGAGCTTGGTTGTGCTGTGTTGATGGTCAGTCATGAGCTGCATGTGGTGATGAGCGCGTCTGACCGTGTGATTTGCCTCAATGGGCATAT
Organism: Lentibacter sp.; assembly: GCF_029254145.1. Lineage (GTDB taxonomy): Bacteria > Pseudomonadota > Alphaproteobacteria > Rhodobacterales > Rhodobacteraceae > Lentibacter. The sequence goes on along the minus strand of NZ_JAQWYD010000016.1, from coordinate 20,385 downwards.
CTGCTGTGAGGGGACACCCGAGATTGTTCGCAATGCGCCTGAATACCGACGCCTCTTTGGCTCGGGCACGCAGGGGGCGCTGGCGCTGTATCGTCATGAGCATGATCACGTACACGACGAAAACTGCGGGCATGACCACGCCCACGACCATGAGGACGCTCACTGATGCTCAATGACTTTCTGGTGCGCGCGGGGCTCGCGGGCCTTGGTGTTTCGTTGGCGGCGGGGGCGCTTGGCCCCTTCGTTGTCTGGCGGCGGATGGCATATTTTGGCGATGCGATGGCGCATGCCGCGATTCTGGGTGTTGCCCTGTCGCTTGGTTTTGCGGTTTCGGTATTTATCGGGGTTTTGTTTGCGGCGCTCTTGGTTGCGGTTTTGTTTGTCACGCTGACGAGGCGGAGCCAGTCGGCGGATTCGTCGCTTGGGGTGATCGCACACTCGGCGCTGGCCTTTGGGCTTGTGGCTGTGGCGATGAGTTCGCAATCGCGGGTGATTAATGTGGAGGCCTATCTTTTTGGAGATGTGCTGACAGTCTCGCGTGCCGATCTGGCACTGATTTGGAGTGTGACTGCTGTTGTCGCGCTGTGGCTTGTCTGGCGCTGGCAGGCGCTTGTGACTTGGGTGCTCTCGCCTGATCTGGCGGAGACGAGCGGCTACAACACGAAGCTTGAGGAGATGGGACTGATTGCTGCGCTGGCATTGGTTGTGGCTGTCGGGATCAAGGCGGTGGGGGCGCTTTTGATCACGGCGCTTCTGATCATTCCTGCTGCGAGTGCGCGGCCACATGTGCGTACGCCTGAAGGCATGATTGCTCTGTCGCTTGGCTTTGGTGCACTGGCGGCTGTGGCGGGGCTGCGCGGGGCACTTTGGTTTGATACACCTGCAGGGCCGAGTATTGTCTGTGCTGCGGCGATTGCTTTTGCGGTTTCGATGATTGTGGCGAAGATGCGGGGGCACTGATGTATAAGCGCTATGCGATTTATGACTGCCCTGAGGGGGCGCTTGGATCCTTTGGCGCGGCGTGGCTGGGGAGTGGTGCTGCGCTGGTGGAACGGCCTGCGCGCTATGGCTTTCATGCGACATTGAAGGCGCCTTTTTCGCTTGCGGAAGGCCAGAGCGAGGGCGGGCTTGCGGGCGCTGTGAAGGCGCTGGCGGCGGGGCTTGCGCCTGTGGAGATCACGCTTGAACTGGCGCGGTTGGGAAGCTTTTTTGCGCTTGTGCCGAGGGGAGACAGTGAGGCGTTGAACCGCTTGGCGGGGTCTTGCGTACTCGAACTTGAGGCCTTTCGTGCGCCTAAGAGTGCAGCGGAATATGAGCGCAAGCTGCGGCCTAATATGAGCGAGCGGAAGTTAGAAAACCTCAAGCGTTGGGGCTATCCGCATGTGTTTGACGACTTCCGCTATCATCTGACCCTGACGGGGCCGGTTGCGCAAGGGGCGCGCGAAGCTGTGGTCAACCAGCTGGAAGCTGTGCTGCCTGACTTGGGCGCGCCACATGCTATAACCTCGCTGTGCCTCTGTGGTGAGGACGCTGCGGGGCAGTTTCATGTGATCCAGAGATTTCCTCTAAGCGGGGCGTAGGCCGAGTAGTTCGCGGGCCTGAGCCGCGGTTGCGACGGGGCGCTCGTATTTGTCACAAAGCGCGGCTGCGCGCGCGATCAGCGCCGCGTTGGACGGGGCGAGAGTGTCACGATCAAGGCGCATATTGTCCTCAAGTCCTGCACGCGTATGCCCGCCTGCAGCGATGGCCCATTCGTTGACAACGAGCTGGTTTGGCCCGATGCCAGCTGCGCACCATTCGGCGCTTGGCGCGCGGGACTTCATCATCTGCACATAAAAATCAAACACCTCTTTATCGGCGGGCATGGCGTTTTTCACGCCCATGACGAACTGCACATAGAGCTTTCCATAGAGCGTGCCTTGTTCATGCATACGGATGGCTCCGAGGATGTGAGAGAGGTCGAACGCCTCGACCTCTGGCGTGATCTCGTATTTGACCATCTCGGAGGCGAGCCATGCGACAAGATCGGGGCTGTTCTCATAGACCCGCGTTGGGAAGTTGTTGGACCCCACGGAGAGCGAGGCCATATCGGGGCGTAAGGACAACATCCCGCCGCGCTCATGGCCTGCACCAGAGCGACCGCCCGTGGAAAACTGCAAGATCGCTTCGGGAGCATGCTTGCGCAGCTCTTCTTGCAGGCGGGCGAACTTCTCGGGGTCCGAGCTGGGCGTTTCGTCGTCGTTGCGCACGTGCGCGTGGATGATACTTGCGCCCGCCTCAATGGCGGCGAGGGAGCTTTCGACTTGCTCTGCGATTGTTGTGGGCACAGCCGGGTTGTTCGCTTTGGTCGGGACAGAGCCAGTGATGGCGCAGCAGAGAATGCAGGGTTTGGTCATTGAGATGCCTTAAATATCGAAGAATACGGTTTCGCCGTCGCCTTGGAGACGGATGTCAAAGCGGTAGGTGTTGCCTGTTTTTGTTTCTGTGCGCTTGGCCACAAGAGTCGCTCGGCGGTGTTCCCATTCGATAGAGTTCAGGACAGGGTCGGAACTGTTGTCTTCGTCTTCAAAATAGAGCCGCGTGTTGAGGCCCACGTTTATGCCGCGCGCGACGATCCAGAGGTTGATATGGGGCGCTTGCATCTGTCCGTTGCGGCCGAGGGTTGCTCCTGGCTTCACCGTATCAAAGCCCCATTCGCCTGTGGCAAAATCTGTGATGACACGGCCCCAGCCGCGAAAGCCTTGTTCTACTTCGCCCCCGCTTTCGGGGTGTGCATAGACGCCTGCCGCATTGGCCTGCCATGCTTCAAGCAGCACGTCTTTCACAGGCGCACCTGTCCCGTCGATCACGAGGCCCTCGATACGGATACGCTCGCCCGCCGCATTGGGGCCTGCGATGTCCCATCCCAGCTCTTCGCGGTAGATATCAAAGCCAGCGGCCCCCGGCGCGAGGCCGATGTGAACATAGGGCCCAGCGGTTTGGGAGGGGGTTTCTTTAAGGTATTTGGGCGCGTTGCTCATATCAATTCCCCTCCAGCTTGTTTTCAAAGAGCGTCGAACGGCGGCCGCGCAGGACGATATCAAAACGATAAGCAATCGTATCGAGCGGAATCGTTGCGTTCATATCAAGCTTTGCCGTGAGCTGGTCTATCGCGGTTGGATCGGGGATTGTCTGGACAATCGGACAGCGCGCGATGAGCGGGTCGCCCTCGAAGTAAAGCTGGGTGATGAGGCGCTGTGCGAAGCCCGAGCCAAAAACTGAGACATGGATATGCGCGGGGCGCCAATCATTGATACCGTTGCGCCAAGGGTAGGCGCCAGGCTTGACTGTTCGGAAGTAGTAATAGCCCTCGGCGTCGGACAAGGTGCGCCCGCAGCCGCCGAAGTTCGGATCAATCGGGGCGAGGTAGTTATCTTTCTTGTGGCGGTAGCGTCCGCCTGCGTTGGCTTGCCAGACTTCGACCAAAGTGTTGGGCACGGGGCGGGCGTTTTCATCCAAGACACGGCCATGAACGATAATGCGCTCGCCAATGGGGCTCTCGCCTGCTTTGGCGTAGTTGTTCAGGAGGTCGTTATCGAGCGGGTCGATATCATTGTGGCCAAAGCGCGGACCGGTGATTTCGCTCGGGGTGTTTTCCAGCGAGATGAGCGAATAGCGCGGCGAACGGGCGACCGATGTTTTGTAAGGCGGCGTGAGGGCAGGCGCATGCCAGTTGCGGTCACGTTGGTAGAACTCGGCTGGTTTCATGTGTCTGCCTCCATTTCGGCATAGGTCTCTTTGGCCAGTTTTAGCGCGTGGTTGGCACGGGGCACGCCTGCATAGAGCGCGACGTGTTGGAAGACTTCAAGAACGTCTGTCTTGCTTGCGCCCGTACGCGCCGTAGCGCGGATGTGCATCGGGATCTCGTCAAAGTTGCCTAAGGCGGCGAGAAGCGCAAGTGTCAGCATCGAGCGCTCGCGATCAGGGATGCCGTCAGAGGCCCAGACATTGCCCCAAGCGGTTTCTGTGATCAGCTCCTGAAATGGAGTGTCAAACTCGGTTTTGGCGGCTTCGGCGCGGGCGACATGGGCCTCGCCGAGGATATGGCGGCGCACCTCCATACCCTTATTGTAACGGTCACTCATAATCAGACTCCTAGTAGGGCAGGCCTATATAATTTTGGGCCATGACGCTTTGCGCGGATTTGTTGCTGCGCAAAAAGTCGATGTCGGCCTTTTGCATTTTGAGATCAAACTCGGTTTGATCGGGGAAGCGGTGCAGAAGATTTGTCATCCACCACGAGAAACGCTCGGCCTTCCAGACACGGGCGAGGGCCTTTTCGCTGTAGGTATCCAGTCCTGCGCTGTTGTTCTCAAGGTAGTGTTGTTTGAGGCCTTCAAAGAGATAGTGAATATCGCTTGCGGCAGTGTTGAGCCCTTTGGCCCCTGTGGGCGGGACAATATGGGCCGCGTCACCACAGAGAAAGAGGCGGCCCCAGCGCATTGGCTCCGTCACAAAGCTGCGCAAGGGGGCGATGGACTTTTCGATGCTTGGGCCTGTGACAAGCTTTTCGGCGTGTTGGACTGGTATGCGGCGCTTCAGCTCTTGCCAGAAGGCCTCGTCTGTCCAGTCTTCGGGTTTGTCCGAGAGGGAGCACTGGATGTAATAGCGGCTGAGCTTGGCGTTGCGCATGGAGCAGAGGGCAAAACCACGCTCGGAGGCGGCATAGATCAGCTCGTCGTTGACGGGGGGGGTCTCTGAGAGGATGCCGAGCCAGCCGAAGGGGTAAACCTTTTCGTATTCACGGCGCACGGACAACGGGATTGTTTGGCGTGAGACACCGTGAAAGCCATCGCAGCCGGCGATAAAGTCGCAATCGATGCGGTGGGTCTCTCCGCAGACATTATAAGTAACGTAGGCTTTGTCTGTGTCGGCGCAGTGGATTTCGACCTGTTCGACATTGAAGAGGGTCTGCAAGCCAGCGGCTTCGCGGGCGTCATATAGATCACGGGTGACTTCTGTTTGGCCGTAGACGACGACAGATGTATCGGTGTGTTCTTTGAAATTGATGGTGAACTCTTCGTCCCCATAGGAGATGATCGTGCCCTCATGCACAAAGCCCTCCGCCTCAAGCCGTGCGCCAACGCCTGCTTTGTGCATCAGGCTGATCGTGCCAGTCTCAAGGATGCCCGCGCGGATGCGACTTAGGACATAGTCACGCGTTTTGCGCTCCAGTACCACGGCGTCAATGCCTTGGGTGTGAAGGAGTTGTCCGAGGAGGAGGCCAGAGGGGCCACCGCCGATGATGACGACTTGGGTACGCATGGTTTGCCTTTCTAGAACGTTTGTGAATTTTAATGGTCAAATTTGATATGTAAAATGAATTAGATGGCGATATAGTTTCCAAAAAAGGAAAGTTATGGACCGCCGTATCAAGCTTCGTCATATCGAGGCCTTTGCCGAGATAGCCCGCCACAAAAGTCTCAAGGGGGCGGGTGAGGCGCTTGGACTGACACAGCCTGCGATCTCCAAAATTCTCAAAGAGCTTGAGGATATTCTTGGTGCAAGCCTTATGAGCCGTGGGCGTGGTGGCGTAGAGCTGAGTGCTGAAGGGGCCGTTTTTCTGAAAGGTGCTGAGGCAAGCCTGTCGGCACTCAGGCAAGGCTTTGACGGTGTGACGCGGCTTAAGGCAGGCGGCGCGGGGGCTCTTTCTGTGGGTGCGATGCCGAGCGTTGCGGCGCGGGTTTTGCCCTTGGCGAGCTTGAAGTTTCGAGAGAAGGAACCTGAGACAGTCCTGAAGGTGGAGGATGGACCGCACAGCTTTTTGATGGAGCGGTTGCGCGCCGGGGCGCTTGATCTGGTTGTTGGTCGGATGGGCCCACCCGCGACGATGACAGGGATCAGCTTTACGCAGCTTTATAGCGAGCAGGTGGCTTTCGTTGTGCGTACGGGGCATCCGCTGTGTGGCGAGCGGCGGCTTGCGGCGCTGCGCGACCAGTTTGTGATCTATCCGACAGAGCGCGCGGCGATCAGGCCTTTGGTGGATAGGCTCTTCATTGCCGAGGGGGTGGCCGAGTTGCCGCATCGGATTGAGAGTGTTTCGGGCGACTATGGCCGCGGGCTGACGCGGGCGAGCGAGGCGGTCTGGATCATTTCCCAAAGTGTTGTCGCGGGCGATATCGCAAGCGGATTCTTGGAGCAGCTTCCCATTGAAACAGGGATTACCGCGGGACCAGTGGGTGTTATGACGCGGGCGGAGGAGGACGTCTCGCCATTAGCACAGCTCTTTCGGGCGGGCTTGAGCGAGGCGGTTTCAGAGCTGAGGCTGAGAGCCTGAACGCAAAACGGCCCCGCGAGAGGCGGAGCCGTTTGTGATAGAGTGGAGGCCTTAGAGGCTGGCTGTGAGAGCCGCAACGATGGCATCACCCATCTCGGAGGTGCTGATCGCGCTGACACCTTCTTCTCCGAGAAGATCTGCTGTGCGCAAACCATCGGCGAGAACTTTTTCGACAGCTTTTTCCAGACGATCGGCTTCAGCGCCCTGATCAAAGCTGTAGCGCAGGGCCATAGCGAAGCTGAGCAAACAGGCGATCGGGTTGGCTTTGCCTTGGCCCGCGATATCTGGGGCGGAGCCGTGTACTGGCTCATAGAGCGCCTTGGGGCGGCCATTGGCCATTGGCACGCCGAGCGAGGCAGAGGGCAGCATGCCCAAGCTACCTGTAAGCATCGCGGCCATGTCAGACAAGAGATCCCCGAAGAGGTTGTCTGTCACGATCACGTCAAACTGCTTGGGCCAGCGGCAGAGCTGCATCGCGCCTGCGTCGGCATACATATGAGAAAGCTCAACGTCGGCGTATTCGGCTTGGTGAACTTCTGTCACAACATCTCGCCAGAGAATGCCTGATTCCATGACGTTGGCTTTTTCCATTGAGCAAACTTTGTTGCCACGCTTGCGCGCGAGTTCAAAGGCGGAGCGCGCCACGCGGGCGATTTCGCTTTCAGTGTAGCGCTGCGTGTTGATGCCCACACGCTCGTTGCCTTCTTCAAAGATACCGCGCGGCTCGCCGAAGTAGACGCCTGAGGTGAGCTCGCGCACGATCATGATATCTAGGCCCGCGACCACATCTTTCTTGAGCGAGGAAAAATCGGCCAGCGCGTCAAAGCACTGCGCGGGGCGCAGGTTTGAGAAGAGGTCCATCTCTTTGCGCAGGCGCAGAAGGCCGCGCTCCGGCTTTACGGAGAAGTCGAGCACATCATATTTGGGTCCACCAACGGCGCCGAGGAGAACGGCGTCAACCTCTTGGGCCTTTGCCATCGTGTCGTCATGCAGGGGCGTTCCGTGCGCGTCATAGGCCGCGCCGCCGACGAGGTCTTCGCTGACGTCAAAGGCGAGGCCGCGGTTTGCGCCATACCAGTCGATGATCTTGCGGACTTCGGCCATAACTTCGGGGCCGATGCCGTCACCGGGAAGAATAAGAAGCGAAGGGTTGCTCATAATGTAGTTCCTCGTTTGAAAAGCTTGGCTCTGAGCTAGCGGCTGGCGAGGGGAGGGTCAAGAAACATAAGGTGCAAGGCCAGCTTCGAGTGCGTCCCAGACGCTTTCCGGGGCAAGTTACAGGCGCTTTTCCAGAGTTTGAGGCCGCGCCCCTGCAAGATGTTCTAGGGCAGTCTGATATCGGTCCAGACGAGGCGGTGACGGCTGGCGGCAAGGGCGAGCGCGTGGTCTGAGGAAGGGAGCGCTGGCCAGAAGACGCCGGCATCGGTGACGGTGACATCAGCGGAGGGCAGCAGGAAATCGACCCGCATGTTACCAGGGCCGAATGTGTGGGCGGTGGGCTCTGCCCAATCTGCCGTATCAAGCGCGGGATCGCCGAGATGATCGGGGGTGGTGGCGGCGGCTGCGCCCTCGCTTTTGGGCAGGGGGTCTTGCAGCTTGGGGTGGGCGAGCAGGGCTTGCATCACCTCGCGCCGCCCTGCGCCATCTGCGGGGTCTAGATTGGCTCCGAAGGCAAGGACGAAGGGACCAGCAGGGGGCGTGCCGAGGCGGCCTTCGATGTGGTGAAGCCAGAGGGCATTTTCGTCGTGGTTGCGCTTGCCGTTCCGGTCTTCTGCGCCGTCAAAGACGGGTGGTGTGGCTTGGCTGATCAGCAAGGTGAGCGGGCCGCTGGGCAGGGTGACGGGCAGGGACCAGTGCGCTGTTGTCGAGAGGCGTTGGACGGCAAGAGCCGCATCAGAGGGGAAAGGGGCGCCGCTTGCGTGAGTGGGCAGGAGCGCCTCGGGGAAATCGTGCCAGAGGAGGGCGGAGAAATCCTGAAGGTGCGGCTCGTCAATCGGGAAGCGGGACAGGACGGCGAGGCCGCCTTGGCCCGCAAAGTAGCCAAAGCCTTGTGAATCGCGGGGGCCACCGAAGCGGCCATCCCCATCCATATCAAGGCCCGTGGCCCAGCCCGTATTGGTACGGCGGGCGTAAGCGTAGGGATAGGGCGCGGCTGTTTCGGCGAGCAGATCAGCGAAGGCACGCAGGGCGGAAAGCTCTGCGTCATAGTCAAAATCTGCGAGAACGAGGATGTCGGGATCTGTGCGTGCGATCACGTCTCTGGCGGCAAGGGCCTGCGCGTCTCTGCGGGAGATGTCGCGTAAGAGGAGGCCAGGGCCTTTGCGCGAGAGGCCCGCGCTATAAAAGGCGATGCGCAGGTCTTTTGCCCAAAGCGGGGAGGCGACTGGGACGAGGAGCAGGAGTGCGAAAACGATCAGGCAGAGGCGGTTTGCAATCCGCTTTTTTCGGCTTCTGAGTAGGCACGATTGCGCTTTTCCTCGATCAGCTCGGCGATCCGACCCATGGCGATACCACGCATGATCATGCTTGCAGGAAGAAAGGCCCATGCTGTCATCGTCCAGATCAAGGTTTGCGGATTCTGCATCGAGATCGGATCAATGAAGCTTGATGCAGCTTTCACAATGGCTGGGATCAAGAATGGCAGCAAAATTCCTAACACAATGTTAAGACCTGCGTCGCGTTTGAGGCGGTGGACCACATCGCCGCCTGCTGTCGGGTCAAACAGGGGCAGGTTGATCCAGACGTTAAAGGCGCGGTTGCGTGTCGGCCAGCCGAGGAGGCGGACCATTGTGACAAATACGAAAAGGGCAACCAGCGACACCATATAGGCTATACCCGCTGAGGTGCGAACAGAGCCGATCAGCTCGGCCGAGGCATATTCAGGCATCATCAGGACGACAAGGCGAACAGGCGAGAAGGGAAAATCAAGCGCTGTTCCCCAAGCTGTGCCAAGCTGCGTCAGCGTGTTGGCCATCGGATTGGAGCCTGTGGGACTGGCGAGAATGACAGAGAGCAGTGTCACAATCACGAACAATGCCAAGAAGCGCAGCCTGTTGAAGGGAGAGGCGTAGCGAAATTCGATGATTGAGGGATATTGGCTGTAGTACTCGATGAAGACCATCAAAAACGCCAGAAGCGCCACCAAGACCGTGATCTGGCTGGTGTCAGTGCTGACATTCGGAAGCAAGAGTGATGGCATAGCCACCAGAAAAGCCATTAATATAGCGCGCAAAGCTGCGCCAGTTACACGAGTAAACACTGCCCAATCCTTCCAACTTGGTCGGTCACGATACGATGCCGTGTCCTTGTTCCAACTTGAACCCGCTCTTTATGGCGGTATGCCTCAATCTTGCCCAAATTTTGCCTTCTTTCGATTCACAGCTCAAGTCATGCGTTGATAAGAGCTTGGAAATGGGGCGCTTTAAGGGAGCAAGTGGTGCGAGATTGCATCAATTGTGGATCGTAAATGTGGCGTTTCAAAACAATTTTACTACATTTTGTACGATCGGGCAGTTTTGCCCATAGGGACAGATTTGGGAAGTTTTAATCAAAGTGTTCAATGCGCGGCCACGAGAGCTGTCTTGCAGCCGCGCTTGATATTTTAGAGCCGGCTCAAACCCAAGGGCGCGACTGACTCGCTGCGGCTTCGAATGTGTCGATCGCGGCGGCCTTTTCCATGGTCAGGGCAATGTCATCCAGACCTTCGAGCAGGCAGTGCTTTTTGAAGGCATCGACTTCAAAGGCGAAAACGTCACCATCTGAAGTCGTCACCGTCTGAGCTTCGAGATCAACATCCATGCGAGCGTTGGCGCCCTTTTCAGCGTCTTTCATCAAGACATCGACAGCCTCTTGCGGCAAGACAATCGGCAGGATGCCGTTCTTGAAGCAGTTGTTGTAGAAGATGTCGGCGAAGCTTGTTGAAATGACCGCCTTGATGCCAAAATCGGCGATGGCCCAAGGCGCGTGTTCGCGCGAGGAACCACAGCCGAAGTTGTCACCGGCCACGAGGATTTGCGCTTCGCGGTAGGCGGGCTGGTTGAGCACGAAGTCGGCTACTTCTGTGCCATCGCGGTTGTAGCGCATTTCGTCAAAGAGATTTTTGCCAAAGCCTGTGCGGGCAATCGACTTTAGAAACACCTTGGGGATGATCATATCAGTGTCGATATTCACGAGGGGCATCGGCGCGGCGATACCTGAGAGTTTTTCGAACTTGTCCATTAGATCATATCCCGAATGTCTGTGAGGTGGCCTGTGATGGCAGCGGCGGCGGCCATGGCGGGCGACACAAGGTGTGTGCGGCCCTTGTAGCCTTGGCGGCCTTCGAAGTTGCGGTTTGAGGTGGCTGCGCAGCGCTCGCCTTCCGAGAGCTGGTCAGGGTTCATCGCGAGGCACATGGAGCATCCCGCGAGGCGCCATTCAAAGCCCGCCTCTTTGAAGATATCAGCCAAGCCTTCTTCTTCGGCCTGCGCGCGCACAAGGCCCGAGCCTGGAACGATCATGGCGCGCATGCCGTCCTTGATTTTCTTGCCTTTCAGGATTGCGGCCGCAGCGCGCAAATCTTCGATGCGCCCGTTTGTGCAAGAGCCGATGAAGACTGTGTCGATCTGAATGTCTGTGAGCTTCTGGCCCGCAGTAAGACCCATATACTCAAGCGCGCGCTTGGCCGCGTCGACCTTGCCGCCTTTGAAGCTCTCGGGGTGAGGCACAACACCTGTAATTGGCAGAACGTCTTCGGGCGATGTGCCCCAAGTGACAACGGGTTGGATGTCTTCGCCTTTGAGGGTCACGACTTTGTCAAACACGGCGTCTTCGTCTGTGTAGAGCGTTTTCCACCAGTTGAGGGCGGCTTCCCACTGTGCGCCTTTGGGAGCGTGAGGGCGGCCTTTGACATAGGCGTATGTTGTTTCGTCAGGCGCGATAAGGCCTGCGCGTGCGCCGCCTTCGATGGCCATGTTGCAAACAGTCATGCGGCCTTCCATCGAAAGATCGCGGATCGCTTCGCCGCAATATTCGATGACATAGCCTGTGCCGCCAGCTGTGCCTGTCTCGCCGATGATGGCGAGGGTGATGTCTTTTGCGGTCACACCGGGCATAAGTTTGCCAGTGATCTCGACTTTCATGTTCTTGGATTTTTTCTGGATCAGCGTTTGGGTGGCGAGCACGTGCTCGACCTCTGATGTGCCGATGCCGTGGGCGAGCGCCCCAAAGGCGCCGTGAGTCGCTGTGTGGCTGTCACCGCAGACGACTGTCATGCCTGGAAGCGTCCAACCTTGCTCAGGGCCAACGATGTGAACGATGCCTTGGCGAACGTCGGAAACTGGATAATAGTGCACGCCAAATTCGCGGGCGTTCTTGTCCAGCGCATCGACCTGGATGCGGCTCTCTTCGTTTTCGATGCCTTTGGCGCGGTCAAGCGTTGTGGGGACGTTGTGATCGGGCACAGCGATTGTTTTTTCTGGTGCGCGAACCTTGCGGCCGGTCATGCGCAGGCCTTCAAACGCCTGAGGCGATGTCACTTCGTGGACAAGGTGACGATCAATGTAGAGAAGGCAGGTGCCATCGTCGGCTTCATGGGCGACGTGGGCATCCCAGATTTTATCATAGAGTGTTTTGGGGGACATGTGTCCTCTCCCGTATAAAGAATGTTGAATGGTGGCGGTCGAAAAGACAGGCGAGGCGGCTTAGAGGCACGCCGCGACGAGGCGTTCTTCGGAGAAGAAGCGTTCGCGCAGGCGAGCGCGGTCGTCGATGTCAAATATCTGTGTCATGGCCAAACAGATACAGCTTGGGCGGGTTGCCTGCAAGAGTTTGATGGCTTGGTCTTGTCCGCTTGGCCTGCACATGTAACTCTGAAAAGAAAAGAGACCGCATGGAAAACGAAACGACATTGGCCACAAACCCAAATCTGCCAGCGGCCAGAACGCCCGCCACATCCGCGCCAGAGCAGGCCTCGGGAGCTGTTGTGAATGAAGCGCAAGAGATTGCCTTGTCATTGGCGGACAAGGCGCAGGGCTTTTTAGAAGGCTTGTTGCGGCCTTGGAATGCCTATCAGATCGTTATTGCGCTCGGGCTTTTCATTGTCGCGCATCTTTTGGCCAAGCTCTTGCGGCCGCGCTACCGCGAATGGATGCGCTCACGGGAAAACTGGCCCAAGTGGCGCTTGCGGTTCATGTTGCTTGTCGAAAGGCGTTTGCGGCTGATCTGTTTTGTTCTGCTGATCTTCCCGACGGTTTGGCTGATGCGCGAGCTGACATGGCCCTCGCGGTCCTATTTGCTTGGTGTGATTGCCAATCTTGCCCTTGCTTGGCTCGTGATCGCGATTGTCACGCGGCTGATCAACAACGGATTTTTACGGTCTTTGGTGCGCTACGCCGGCTGGGCCTGGGCGACACTGGTGATCCTTGGGATCACCGAAGAGGCCATCAGTCTGATGGACACGGCGGCGATTGAGCTGGGCACCTTGCGGCTTTCGATCTGGATGTTGGTGCAGGCAGTGTTCACGCTTGGCCTGCTGTTTTTCCTCGCGCGCTCTGTCTCAAAGGCGACGGCAAGCGGTGTGCGGCGCAACGAAGATATCAGCCCGTCGATGCAAGTGCTTGTCATAAAGTTTGCGCAGGTCGGGCTGTACGGGCTCGCGCTCTTTGTCGGGTTGCGGGCCACTGGGGTGGACTTGACGGGGCTGGCTGTTCTTTCGGGGGCGATTGGTGTCGGGCTTGGTTTTGGTTTGCAAAAGGTTGTCTCAAACCTTGTTTCCGGTGTGATCATTCTTTTGGACAAGTCGATCAAACCGGGGGATGTGATCAGCCTTGGTGAGACCTTTGGCTGGATCAACACGCTGGGTGCACGTTATACCTCTGTAGTCACGCGCGATGGACGGGAATATCTTATCCCGAACGAAGACCTGATTACGGGACAGGTTGTGAACTGGTCGCACTCAGACGATTTTGTGCGGCTCGATATCTATTTTGGTACTGCCTACGGTGATGACCCCCATAAGGTACGGGCGCTGGCGATTGAGGCGGCGCGGGGTGTGGACCGAGTGTTAAGTCATAAAGCGCCAGTTTGCCATATTGTCGGGTTTGGCGACAATTCCGTGGATTATATTCTGCGGTTCTGGATCAAAGATCCGACTGGCGGGCTGACCAACATCCGCGGCAATGTCTACCTCGCGCTTTGGGACAAGTTTCAGGAAAATAATATTTCGATCCCCTTCCCGCAGCGAGAAGTACGAATGCTGGATGACGGCTCTTGAATTTTTCGGGCTGTGAGTGTTGCAGGGTTTGCGCTTTGGCTGCGCCAAATCGCGCTGGAGCGAGAGGGGCTTCGCCCCCCTCGCGCTCCCCCCGCCCCTCGCGCTCCCCCCAGGGTATTTTTGAAGAGAAGAAGGGGTGTGGCGCAGCTTTGGGTGCGACCCTAGCGTAGGGCGCGGCCTTTGAGGATAGCGTCTTTGCCGAATTTTTCGCGAATTTGGTCTGTGGCGCGTTCCACATCGGAGCGTTTCGCAGCGCCCTCATCCAAAAGATCATGGGAGCGATCGGCGTCGCTGGCTGGAACGAGGCCCGAGAGGCCCGTTCCGATGAGGCGGAAGGGGCCTTCATCGTCCAGCTGATCAAAGAGGGTACGGGCGGAGCGATAGATTGAGTCGGCCATTTGAGTGGCGTCATGCAGGGTCTGGCGGCGGGTGAGGCTTTTAAAGCTCGCCGTTTTGAGTTTGAGCGTCACGGTCTGGCCGGCAAAGCCTTTGGCTTTGGCGCGATCCGAGACTTGTTCGGCGAGCCGCCAGAGGTGCCCATCAAGGAGGTCTTTGTCGCCTGTGTCTTCTGAGAAGGTTGTCTCTTTGGAGATCGACTTCACCGGCTCATGGGCGGAGACGCGGCGGCTGTCTTCTCCGCGGGCGAGGTGATAAAGCCGTGTGCCCATGGAGCCGAAGCGGGCTGTGAGATCCACCTCGCTCCAGCGCAGAAGATCGGAGAACAGATGGATCCCCGCTTTGTCGAGCGCGGCTTGGGAGACGGCACCGACCCCCCAGATCAGGCGAACGGGTTTGTCGCGCAAGAAATCGGCTGTTTCGGCCTTGCCGATGACCGAAAACCCTTTGGGTTTCTCCAAATCAGAGGCGACTTTGGCAAGGAATTTGTTGTGGCTGAGGCCGATAGAGCCTGAGAGGCCAAGCTCGTCTTTCATTCGTTTGATGAGACGGGCGAGCATGATGGCAGGAGGGCGGCCATGCAGCCGCGCGGTGCCTGTGAGATCCATGAAGGCTTCATCAAGCGACAGCGGCTCGATTTCGGGGGTCATCTCTTCCATCATGGCGCGGATGGCGCGGGAGGCTTGCACATAGGCGTCCATGCGGGGGGCAACAACGACGGCATCGGGGCAGAGCTTGAGCGCCTGAAACATTGGCATGGCAGACCGCACGCCGCGAATGCGCGCGATATAACAAGCTGTCGAGACAACGCCGCGGCGGCCTCCGCCGATAATCACGGGTTTGGCGGCCAGCGCTGGGTTGTCGCGCTTTTCAACGGAGGCATAGAAGGCATCGCAATCCATGTGGGCGATGCTGAGATCATATAGCTCTGGGTGTGCAGTGATACGGGGGCTGCGGCAGGCTGGGCAGCGCGCTCCCGTTTCAAAAGGGTGTAAACAATCTCGACAGAGGCTTGGCATGACACTTCATACGCCGAGCCAATGCGCAATTCTACTTGGAAGTTTGACAGCTTGCCCCCATATTTGACGGAGATTTGGGAGAGTGACATGAGTTTGGAACAAATTTTGACGGGTCTGCTGGGCGGGAATCTTGTGGCCCTGCTGATCGCGCTGCTAATCATTATTTCGATTTTCCTCGGGGTGCGGATTGTCCCGCAGTCTGAGAAATATGTGGTGGAGCGCTTTGGGCGCTTGAAATCGGTGCTTGGGCCAGGGATCAACTTTATCGTGCCGTTTATCGATGTGGTGCGCCATAAGGTGAGTATCCTTGAGCGGCAGTTGCCGACGGCGTCTCAGGACGCGATCACTAAAGACAACGTTTTGGTACAGGTCGAGACCAGTGTGTTTTATCGTATTCTGGAGCCTGAAAAGACAGTTTACCGCATTCGCGATGTTGACGCGGCGATTGCCACGACAGTGGCAGGCATTGTTCGTGCAGAGATCGGCAAGATGGAGCTTGATGAGGTTCAGAGTAATCGCTCCAGCCTGATCGGGCAAATCCAGAACGCTGTTGAAGATCAGGTCGACAATTGGGGGATCGAGGTGACGCGCGCCGAAATTCTGGATGTGAATCTTGATCAGGCGACGCGCGATGCGATGCTGCAGCAGCTCAATGCGGAACGCGAGCGGCGTGCTCAGGTCACACGGGCGGAGGGCGCGAAACGCGCGGTCGAGCTCAATGCGGACGCTGAGCTTTATGCGGCCGAGCAGATTGCCAAGGCGCGTCGGATCGAAGCGGATGCGGAGGCCTATGCGACGGGTGTTGTTGCCCAAGCGATTGCGGATAACGGGCTTGAGGCGGCGCAGTATCAGGTTGCGCTCAAGCAAGTTGACGCTTTGGCCAAGGTGGGCGCGGGTGCGGGGAAGCAGACGATCTTGCTGCCTGCGGATGCGATTGATGCCTTCAAGAACGCCTTTGGCATGTTGAAGGGCGGTAAGTGATGGATATGATGACAGGTGATGGGCTTTGGAGCCTTTGGTGGGTCTGGCTGGCACTGGCGCTTGGGCTCGGAATTCTCGAGATCCTTGCGCCTGGATTTATCCTTTTGGGCTTTGCCATTGGCGCGGCCGTGGTTGGTGCGCTGCTCGCTTTGGGCGGGCCGCTGGGCGCATATCTCGGCGGATCATTTACGTTGACGCTTGTTGTCTTTGCGGTGTTCTCCCTCATCGGCTGGATCGGGCTTAGGCGCACTATGGGCGTGCGTAAGGGGCAGGTGAAGACCTGGGATCGGGATATCAACGAAGACTGACAGCTCTCGCTGGGGTTAGAGCTTTGGCAGCTCGGCCAGCACAGCGCGGGCGGCCTCGGCGGGGTCTTGAGCCTGCCAGATGGGGCGGCCTACGACAATATGATCAGCCCCGTCTGTGACAGCCTGTGCAGGCGTCGCAACACGCTTTTGGTCACCAAGAGCAGCACCCGCGGGGCGCACACCAGGGGTCACGATGAGCTTGCCAATGGCTTCGGGGAGTGCGCGGATCAGCGCGGCTTCTTGGGGTGAGGCGATGACGCCATCGGCGCCCGCATCGAAGGCGCGCGCGGCACGTTCTATCACCAGCTCTTGAACATCGCCTGCTTTGAGGAGTGATGCGTCCAGATTGGCGCGGTCAAGTGATGTGAGGATCGTGACAGCCAGGATTTTCATATCAGAGTTAGCGGCGCCTTCCTTGGCGGCGCGCACGACATGAGGGTCACCATGCACGGTGAGAAAGTCGAGATCAAACTGTGCGAGGCCGCGCACAGCGGCTTCAACCGTTGCGCCGATGTCAAAGAGTTTCATGTCGAGGAAGATGCGCTTGCCGTGTTCGTCGTTCAGCTCTTGCGCAAGCGCAAGGCCACCGCCTGTCAGCATGCCGAGGCCGATTTTGTAGAAGCTTACGGCGTCGCCAAGTTTGGCAGCGAGCTCAAGCCCCGCGATGGCATTTGGGACATCGAGGGCGACGATGAGGCGATCATCTGACATATGGGGGCTCCTTCACAGCGGGTTTTGGCCTTGTTGCGGGGATTAACCGTGGCGTCAAGGGCATGCACTATGAAGGAGCCGAATGTCTCAGGCTGCGAGCGGGGGGAGCTCTGGGGCCTGAGGCGTGGCTGTGAGCCGCTTGAGGTGCGAGCGCAGACCCGGATTGGCGGAGCGGTGTTTGCGCAGGGCTTTGCTTGAAAGTTGCTCCATCACCAATGCATATTCCGCATCAAGCGGGGCGGCGACGAAGCTTGGATAGCTGAAGGTCTCTCCTGCATCTTGGATAAAGACAATCGCTTCATAGCCAGAAAACTCTAGATTGTAGCGGATGCGCGCAATGCGTGATTTACCATAAGACATACTGGTCCTCCTAACGGGCAGGGCGCTGTGCCGTTGCCTGTGGATAAGATGGCATGTGCTTGGCCTAATAAAAGGGGGTTTCACATAAAGGTGACTCAGTTTGTAACTAATTGCGAAAATCCGCCGACGGCTATTTTACATGACAAGCTCTTGAAGCGGAGCGCGATCCACCCCATTTTTGTATCAAGGTTCCCGACGCGACGTATGCCTCTTTTGGGTGCGCCAGCAGGGAAGGCTTATAAAAGGAGAAAGACCATGAACCTAGAGAAGTTCACGGAGCGCTCGCGCGGGTTTTTGCAGGCTGCGCAGACAATTGCTATGAGGGAAGATCACCAGCGTGTGATGCCCGAACACCTGCTGAAAGCAATCATGGACGACAGTGAGGGGCTTGCGAGCAACCTCATCACCAAAGCGGGTGGCGCGCCTACACGGGTGAAAGACGCTGTCGATATTGCCGTTGCCAAGATCGCCAAAGTGAGTGGCGATACGGGCCAGCCATATCTTGATAAATCATTGGCCAAGGTACTGGGCGAGGCTGAGAGCCTTGCGCAGAAGGCGGGTGATAGTTTTGTGCCTGTCGAGCGTATTTTGATGGCGCTGGCGATGGTGAAATCGGCTGCGAAAGACGCGATGGATGCGGGCGCTGTGAATGCGCAGGCGCTGAATGCGGCGGTAAACGATATTCGCAAAGGCCGCACGGCGGACTCAGCGAGCGCGGAAGACAGCTATGAGGCCTTGAGTAAATATGCCGCTGATCTCACAGAGCGCGCGCGGCAAGGCAAGATCGATCCGATCATCGGCCGCGACGACGAGATCCGCCGCACCATGCAGGTTCTCAGCCGCCGCACAAAGAACAACCCTGTTCTGATCGGTGAGCCCGGTGTCGGGAAAACCGCGATTGCCGAGGGGCTTGCCTTGCGTATCGTCAATGGCGATGTGCCTGAAAGCTTGCGCAACAAGAAGCTGATGTCGCTGGATATGGGCGCGCTGATTGCTGGCGCAAAATACCGTGGCGAGTTTGAGGAGCGGCTCAAGGCTGTGCTCAACGAAGTCACTGACGCGGCGGGCGAGATCATCCTGTTTATTGACGAGATGCACACGCTTGTCGGCGCGGGCAAGGGCGACGGCGCGATGGACGCGGCGAACCTTATCAAACCCGCTCTGGCGCGCGGCGAGCTGCACTGTGTGGGTGCGACGACGCTTGACGAGTATCGCAAGCATGTGGAGAAAGACGCGGCCCTTGCGCGGCGTTTCCAGCCTGTGTTTACAGACGAGCCGAGCGTGGAAGACACGATTTCTATTCTGCGGGGCATCAAGGAGAAATACGAGTTGCACCATGGTGTGCGGATTTCGGACAGTGCCTTGGTGGCGGCGGCGACGCTTTCAAACCGGTACATCACTGACCGCTTTTTGCCTGATAAAGCCATCGACCTAATGGACGAGGCGGCGAGCCGTCTGCGTATGGAAGTCGACAGCAAGCCAGAAGAGCTTGATGCGCTGGACCGTCAGATATTGCAGATGCAGATCGAGGTTGAGGCCTTGAAGAATGAAGACGACGAGGCCTCGAAAGACCGTCTTGAGCGGCTCCAGAAAGACCTTGGCAACTTGCAGGAGAAATCTGACGAGATGACTGCCAATTGGCAGGCGGCGCGCGACAAGCTGGAAGGCGCTCGGGAACTGAAGGAACAGCTCGACCGTGCGCGCGCGGATGTGGACATTGCGACACGCGAGGGCAACCTTGCCCGCGCAGGTGAGCTGCGCTTTGGCGTGATCCCTGATCTGGAGAAAAAGCTCGCTGCAGCAGAGGCCAGCGAGGGCGACATGACCGTTGAAGAAGCGGTGCGCCCCGAACATGTGGCGCAAGTTATCGAGCGCTGGACAGGGATTCCTGCGGGCAAGATGCTGGAAGGTGATCGCGACAAGCTCTTGCGGATGGAAGACGGGCTGCACAAGCGTGTCATTGGACAGAATGCGGCTGTGACGGCTGTGGCCAATGCGGTGCGCCGCGCGCGCGCAGGGCTGAACGACGAGGGGCGGCCTTTGGGCAGTTTTCTCTTCCTTGGCCCGACGGGTGTGGGCAAGACCGAGCTGACCAAGGCTGTGGCCGAGTTCTTGTTTGACGATGACAACGCCATGGTGCGGGTTGATATGTCGGAGTTCATGGAGAAGCATTCTGTCAGTCGTCTGATTGGCGCGCCTCCCGGCTATGTCGGCTATGACGAAGGCGGCGTGCTCACGGAAGCCGTGCGGCGCAGGCCTTATCAGGTCGTGCTGTTTGACGAGGTGGAAAAGGCGCATCCCGATGTCTTTAACGTGCTGTTGCAGGTCTTGGACGACGGTGTCTTGACCGACGGGCAGGGGCGCACTGTGGACTTCAAGCAGACGCTGATTATCCTGACATCAAATCTTGGCGCGCAGGCTTTGAGCCAGCTTCCTGACGGGGCCGATGCCTCTGACGCGAAACGCGATGTGATGGACGCGGTGCGGGCGCATTTCCGGCCCGAGTTCCTCAATCGTCTGGAGGAGACGATCATCTTTGACCGCCTCGGGCGCGAGGATATGGGCGGAATTGTCGAGATCCAGCTTGCGCGGCTCAAGAAGCGGCTTCTGGCGCGCAAGATCGAGCTTGATCTGGATGAAGGCGCGATGAAGTGGCTGGCGGATGAGGGCTATGACCCTGTATTTGGCGCGCGGCCATTGAAGCGGGTGATCCAGCGGGCGTTGCAAAACCCACTCGCCGAGGCGCTGCTCGCGGGCGACATCAAGGATGGTGATACCATTCCTGTGCGCGCGGGGGCAGAGGGCCTGCTGATTGGCGACCGTGTTGGTGCGACCAACCGCGACAAACCTGACGACGCCGTGGTCCACTAAACCGCGCCGATAAACAAAAAAGGGCCGCCCCGAGAAGGAGCGGCCCTTTTGTTTTCTGCGCCCTGATGAAACGGCGGCAGAGGCCCGTTACTTCAGTGAGGAAACAGGTCTCGAGGGCGAAAGTGGACTATTTTCTGGTGCTGGCGGGGCTTGTAGGCCTCTTTTTCGGGG
>NZ_JAQWYD010000115.1:0-12561 GCF_029254145.1 Lentibacter sp. | reverse complement strand
CCCCGAGGCAACAGGGCGGCCCTTCTCACTGATCTGATAAGGCAGTCAGATCAGCCGAGCCGGAGCAGGCGGCTCTCGTGGGCTTTCAGGCAAAGGCGCGCGGTATCGCCATAAGCGCCTTCATGGCTGCGTAGCTCAGGGAAAAGCGAGAAGAGTTCTTCACGCGCGTCTTCCTCCACAGCGTTCAAGCCCGTGCCACCAGGGTAGAAGCTCTCGCTTGCTGCCCCTTCGGCATAGATGATCTCGTGTTGGTCAAACATGATGTGAACATAGGTCACTGTTCCACCATGCACCTCGGTCACGGTAGACCCGTTCACGAGATGTTTGGCGCTCGCCAGCACTTCACTCTCACCAAAGAGCAGCGAAGCTTCGACCCCCTGCATCAGCATCCTGTGCTGCGGCGAAACATAAAGCGCGCGCTCGTTTCCGATCACATGCGGATCAAAGCGGATCGGAGCCAAAGCACCCCGCGCAGGCACAGTCCGCTTGCCCACCCAACGAATGGGCTGCAAACCGTGATCACGCGTCACAACCAGATCGCCGATCTCCAGATCTTCAATCTCTCGGACACCACGCGGCGTGGCAATTCTTGTGCCTTCGGTGAAGCAACTGATGACGTTTTCGATCTCGTCAAAGTTAACAACCGTGCCGTCACCAAGAGTTGCAAAGCCCGACAGGCCGCCGCCAACGCCAGGGTCCGTGTTGGTATATGTGACATCGCCAAAACCGATAAGCCCGTTAAAGTCGAGCGTATCCCCAAGTGTCTCGGCCCCTTCGCCGCCAGTGATGCTGATCGAGCCGACGCCCGTCTCGTAGCTAGGCGAGGCTTCAAAGTAGTCATCACCGTCGCCACCCGTGGCCGTGTCGTTCTCGTTCACGGTGATCACATCGTTTCCAGCATCGCCAGACATAACGTCTGCACCGCCACCGCCACTGATGTTATCGTCACCATCACCGCCAATGAGCGTATCGCCCGCGCCACCTGAGTAGCCACCGCCATCAATCGAGTCGTTGCCAGCGCCACCGTCTACATAGTCTTCCCCGATAGAGGCTCCGATCACATCGTCGCCATCGCCTGCAAAGACAGTGTCTTGGCCATTTTGCGAATAGATCGTGTCGTTGCCTGTCCCACCGATGATATAGTCATCGCCGAGACCCGTTTGGAGCAAGTCGTCTCCTGTGCCACCATCAACAGTATCATCACCCGCGCCTGAGTAGACCGAGTCATTCCCCGCGCCCGCATCCACGGAGTCGTCGTTGTTTCCAGCCGCGTTGTCCAACCCGTCGATCATGTCGCCGTCAGGATCACCCGTATAGCTGGCACCGATGACATCGCTGCCTGCCGTGCCACTGACAATCTCGTCTGTGCCGGGAATACCCAGCGCCACAAGCGCGCTATAGCTGTCGATGCCTGCAGGGTCGACGCCAACCAGCGTAATGCTCTCGCCATTGGGGAAGCTGAGAATAGCGTCGCCCGTGCCGTCACCGTTGGTGTCGGTGACTGTCACGTCGAACACATTCACAGGGTTGCCGCCCGCGTCCGTCAGCCCGCTTACGTCAATCTGATCCTGCGGTGTAAAGGCGCCGCCGCCAAGCGGCGTTGGAGCTTGAAAGCCCGTGATCGTATCGTCGCCGTCACCGTCTTCCAGCACAACAGTGTCCACGTCTCCATCGCCTGCACCGACATCAAAGCTGTCATTGCCTGCCCCGCCGTCAACCGTATCCGCACCAGCGCCTGTCGAGACGTTTTCATCACCGCTCGAACCGATAACACTATCGTTTCCGCTCCCGAGCTCGACACTCTCGATCTCGCTGAAGGTCGAAACATCCGCACCGCCACTTGAAGTCAGTGTGCCGCTTTCGGCATCTGCGCCCGTTCCGTTCGCCGTGAAATCAAGCACTGCATCAACAGTCAGACCATTGGCGCGCAGGGTGTCGTCATCAAGCCCGGTTTCGCCACCAATAACGGTGTCGTTCCCCGTGCCTGTTTCGTGCCAGATAATGTCATCATCCGCGCCACCAGACAGCGTATCGTTGCCCGCCATACCATTGAGAATGTCCGAGCCATCAGAGCCAAGAACACTGTCATCGCCGAGGCCGCCGAAGATCAAGTCGTCGCCTTCCCCGCCGTCAATCGTATCAACACCAGCGCCACCGTCGATCACATCATCGCCAATCTCACCGTGAATCTCGTCTGTGCCTGCGCCGCCAAGAAGCGTGTCATTGCCGTCATTGCCATAGAT
Organism: Lentibacter sp.; assembly: GCF_029254145.1. Taxonomy (GTDB): domain Bacteria; phylum Pseudomonadota; class Alphaproteobacteria; order Rhodobacterales; family Rhodobacteraceae; genus Lentibacter. The sequence goes on along the minus strand of NZ_JAQWYD010000115.1, from coordinate 10,318 downwards.
TTCATCGTTGCCAGCTTCGCCCAGAACGCTGTCGTTTCCGAAGCCGGCGACGACGGTGTCATCACCACCACCCGCCGTAACCACATCATCCTGAGACCCATCGGCGGCATCCGAATTGTCGATCATATCGCCCTGGGGGTCGCCAACATAGGCGGTATTGATAAGTTCGCCCGCTGCCGTGCCTTCAACAATATAGTTGGGCGTCAGGTCCACCGCTGGCAGGTTGAGAATTTCGATCTCGGCGAAATTCACCGTGATCCAGTTGCCCGCAGCGTCCCGTACCTCGACACTGCCAGAGGTGCTGTCCGTGTCGGCATCTGTCGTCTGCGTCAGGTTGCGGAACGCATCCCAGCTGCCAAGGTTGAGCGTGTCAAAGTCGTTGCCGTTCGTGCCGCCGTCAACCGTCACAGTCGCGCCGTCAGCATAACCGCCTGCAACCACAACAATGGTGTCCGCATCATCGCCCGCATTTACAGTGTCATCGCCGCTGCTCAGCGAGATGAAATCCGCACCCGCGCCACCGCTGATCGAGTCATCTCCCGCACCGCCATAGAGAGCATCAACGCCCGCGCCGCCCCAGATACTGTCGTTGCCATCGCCGCCAATAAGCGTGTCGTCACCGGCCTCACCGTCAATATTGTCATTGCCGGTGTTGCCCCAGACGCTGTCATTGCCATCGCCGCCGTCTACGTCATCATCGCCTGTGCCAGCGTCGATCGAATCCGCGCCGCTGCCGCCGCTCAGATAGTCTGCATCTGCACCGCCAGAAAGCGTATCTGCACCAGCACCGCCATAAAGCAAATCCGCGCCCGCCTGTCCAAAGAGCTGGTCGTTTCCATCATTGCCATAAACAAGGTCGTCATCTGCACCCGCATAGACAGTGTCATTGCCCGTGCCGCCGACAAGCGTGTCGTCGCCCCAGTCACCAATAATCTGATCATCGCCCGCCCCGCCGTCGATGCTGTCAGCGGCAGCGCCTGCTTGCCCATCGTCGCCGTCCAGGGTGTCGTTGCCTACACCCCCAAGAATCGTGTCTGATCCATCCGAACCAAAGACAGTATCATCCCCCGCGCCCGCAACCACGCTGTCGTTGCCGGCACCGGCAACAATGCTGTCGTCGTTCAAGCCGTTAGAATGGTCATTGTTGTCAACACGGTCGCCATGAGGGTCGCCAATGTATGCGCCATCAATCGTATCATCGCCCGCCGTGCCTTCAACAATGTAGTTGGGCGGGTTGAGCGAGGTTGTGATCGTGGCCAGACCTGTCGAGGCGTTGCCCGCCGAATCGACCGTGGAATAGGTGAACTGGTTGGTCCCGAGGTCACTGTCGGTCAGCACTGTTACAGTCATATCCGGATTGAGCGTGATCTGCTCGCCAGAGGGCAACGTGACCACATCTCCGACATTCACCGCCACATTGTTGATGTGGGCGATCGTCAGAGCATTGCCGTCAATGTTGATGTCATTGGCGAGGATGTCATAGGTTTGAGTCGCGTTCGGAAGCTGCTCAAGCTGGTCACTTTCAGCAATCGAGATCGTCTGGATCGAGTTGCCCATAATCAGCAGATTGGAGTCATATGCCGAGTCGCCACCATCGCCGATACCGATGCGAATCGTGTTTGACGGGCCCGCATTCACGGGCGCAACGATCGAAAGCACGACCGTGCCACCGTCCATTTCCGTGTTGTAAATGTCCGAGGTGGCAAGGTTGTCTACATAGAGGTTCGAGGCGACATTGTTGTTGATCGTGTCGATCGTCACGTTCTGGCTAGAGCCGTCCGCAAGCGTGAGTGGCACATAGGTCCCGTTCACCCAGATACCCATCGCATCATTTACGCCACCGTTGACGTATTTCAGGTACTCTTCGGAGGTGAAGACAAACTGCATCGTCAGCAGATCGCCCTGCGCAATGAATGTCGCATCAAAAAATGCGCCATCCTGTGTCGCCTGTCCCGATACTGCGTTGAGCTCCGTGTCCCCATCCACTTCACCAACACCAGTATGATTGGTTGTTGTCCCGGCCGAGGTGTTCGTATCGGTCGTGCCTGAGCTGTTGGTGAAGTCTGCCGCATTGCCTGTCGACAGGATCACCCCTGTGTCAGACTGTGTCAGGCTGCCAAGCGTCGAAAGCCCTCCGGTGAATGTGCCCGATGCATCAGCCGCCCCCGTGTAGGTGGCGGACTGGATCGTTATGCCGTTTCCGAACATGGCATTGGCCATATCCATCGCGGAGGCAGAAGTGTTCAGCGTCAACTCGTTTGCATTTGGCATGCGATACCCTCAACAGAAAAATCGACGCAGTTTCACGTCATGTTGAGGGCGGTTATCCCTTAGGAACCCGCCAGAGATATGATCGAAATGGGATAATTTTGTGCTCGGCTGCGCTGGCTACGGTATTGTTTATCATGCAGATTTTACTGTTTCTTATGTCGAAACAGTCGCGCAGAGTCCGTTGTATACATATCCGAAACATAGCATCTCAACGCGTCTGGAAGGGCTATGCCAATACTCAGCGCGGGCGAAATGGGGCCAGAACGTGACATTGCCGGCTTTGGCAGGCCGTCTTGTGCCGCAGAGGCTCACCCACAAAAAAACGCCCGCAGCAGGGCTGCGAGCGTTTGAAGCCTGCCATAACGGCTGGCGCTTTAGCGGTCGTTGTCGTCTTCGTCGTCGCCATCATCGTCTGGAAGGTTAAAGAAGCTGTCCGCATCACGCGAGCTGTCGTGCTTGTCTTCTTCCTCGTCGTCATGTCCGCCAAGCGTAAATGTCTCAAGACCTTCAATCGCTGTGGGCATTCTCGGCTCAGAATCCATACCAAGGCTCTGCTCGGTGCTGACGAGCTTGCGGCGCTCATCGTCGTTCATGACTTCGCCGCTTGCCGCTTTCTTCGCCGCTGCTTTTTGCACAGCCGCATCGAGCTCGGACTGCTTGCACAGACCAAGAGCAACAGGGTCAATCGGGTCAATATTGGCGATATTCCAGTGCGTGCGCTCGCGGATCGCCTGAATAGTTGGCTTGGTTGTGCCCACAAGCTTGGAAACCTGAGCGTCTGTCAGCTCTGGGTGGAACTTTACCAACCAGAGAATAGAAGCCGGACGGTCCTGACGCTTGGAGAGCGGCGTGTAGCGCGGCCCACGGCGCTTTTCCTCGCCCACGGCCGAGGCGTTGAATTTGAGCTTGAGCTTGTGCGTAACACTCTCTTGCGCTTTATCGATCTCTTCCTGCGTAAGCTGGTTGTTGGTGATCGGGTCAAAACCCTTAACGCCTGTGGCCACATCACCGTCGGCAATGCCCTGCACTTCGAGCTCGTGCATGCCAACAAAGTCAGCAATCTGCTTGAAGCTGATTGTTGTATTGTCGACCAGCCAAACGGCCGTGGCTTTCGCCATAATTGGTTTGTCAGACATATTCGCCTCCATCAAAAAAACACGCGTCCCATACAACTTTCCCGTGCCCTTGAAGGGGCGAGCCTTTGGAAGGGCTCAGGTTACCGTTGTCGGGGAACTTGAGCGCTATATACTGGCCCATGAAACATAAGGAAAGAGTGAATGTTGTTGCGTGCTTTTGTTGGCTTTCTTCTTCTCGCGAGCGCCGCGGCCGCCAAAGGCGAGCGCACAGGAGAATTTGACTATTATGTCATGGCGCTCTCATGGTCGCCCAATTGGTGCGCCCTTGAAGGCGCGGCCAAGGGATCCCCTCAATGCGACACCAAGGAAGACCACGGCTGGGCGCTGCACGGCCTTTGGCCACAATATCACCGCGGCTGGCCCTCTTTCTGCCCAACACCTGAGCCTCGGCCCCAACGCAGCCTGACAAACACTATGGCCGATATCATGGGCACATCTGGACTCGCTTGGTATCAGTGGAAAAAACACGGCGTCTGCTCTGGCCTCTCTGCGCGCGCCTATTACGACCTCTCACGCAAAGCCTACGAGAGTGTCGTGCGCCCACCTGTCTTTCGCAAACTCAACAAAACGATAACGCTCCCCGCATCCGTTGTCGAAGACGCATTTCTCAAGACCAACCCATCCCTGAGCCGCGACATGATCACCATCACATGCCGCGCAGGCCATATTCAGGAAGCGCGGATTTGTCTGAGCAAAGACTTGTCCCCCGTCCCCTGCGGGCGCGATGTTTCACAGGATTGTTCATTGAGTGATGCGGTGTTTGAGCCCGTGAACTGAGAAGGTATTGCGCTGCGGCTTCGCTGCAACGCGGTGGCGAGAGGGGCTTTGCCCCTCTCATGCTCTCCCCAAAATATTGTTAGAAAGAGGAAACCCTAGGCCACCTTCAGCACAATCTTTCCGATATGCGTGCTGCCTTCCATACGGGCATGGGCCTTGGCGGCATCTTCAAGCGCAAATTCCTGATCCATCACTGGAGCAACGCGCCCCATGTCAAGCAGGGGCCAGACTTGCTCACGCAGCTCATCCGCGATCTTTGCTTTGGCAAGCTCGGACTGCGGGCGCAATGTGCTGCCTGTGAGTGTCAGGCGCCGCGCCATGATCTGGGCGAAGTTCAGCTCGACTTTAGGCCCCGTCAGAAAAGCAATCTGCACCAAACGGCCATCATCGGCCAAGGCGCGGATGTTGCGCGGGATATATTCGCCCCCCACCATATCAAGGATCAGGTTTGCGCCGCCCTCGGCCTTGAGCACCTCGACAAAATCTTCGTTCCGATAATTCATCACCCGCTCAGCGCCTAACGCACGGCAGGCATTCGCCTTGTCTTCATTTCCCACCGTTGTGAACACCCGCGCACCAAAGGCGGAGGCAAGCTGGATCGCGGTTGTGCCAATCCCTGAGGAGCCGCCATGCACCAAAAAACGCTCGCCTGCTTTGAGGCCACCGCGCTGAAACACATTGGTCCAGACGGTGAAAAACGTCTCTGGCAAACAGGCTGCTTCCTTGAGGCTCATGCCTTTTGGCACAGGCAGGGCATGGGCGGCAGGTGTCGTAACATATTCTGCATAGCCGCCGCCCGGAAGCAGCGCACAGACCTTGTCGCCCACGGCCCATTCACTTACGCCTGCGCCAATCGCGGCCACTTCGCCGCTTGCTTCGAGCCCCGGCAGATCGCTCGCGCCCTTGGGCGGCGCATAGGCCCCTGCACGTTGCAGCGCATCAGGACGGTTTACCCCGGAATAAGCCACTTTGATCAGGATTTCGCCATGGCGCGGCACAGGACGCGCGCGCTCGGCCAGCTTCAACACCTCAGGCGCACCCGCCTCGGTTATTTCTATAGCACGCATCGTCTGTTCCTTATTTCTTTACCGCACCTGGCATATCCATCATGGACCTGGGCGCACGCACCGCAGCTGTGACACGGCCCAAAATGTCGCCAAAAAGCTTGTTCTGCCCCAAAGCGTGCTTGGCTTTTTCGATCTTCATAACATCGCCAATGCGCCGCTCAAGAAAAGCCCATGTCGCCTCGTGCCCCTCGCTCGTATCTCCAAGCCAGTACAGCACGGCCGAAGAATACACCCCCGAGAGCGTCGCGCGCTTGGTGTACCAGTTGAGATCCTCCGAAGTGTCGCCAAGCGCCTCCCAGATGGCGTCACAAGTCTCCCAAATGAGCCGCGCGCCTTCGGGTGCAAAACTCGGCAACGCAAAAAGCGTCGCCCCACGGCGCACCAGCTCCTTGTCTTCCACCGCCTCAAGGCGGTAGCGCACAGCCACCGCCACGCGCGCGGAATAGCGCATCTCCTCCAGATCAGCCTGCGCCAGCCGCGTGAGCATCCGCTCATCACCGCGCTTGTGGTAAGCCACAGCAAGGTCCACCGCCCCTCGCGGGCAAAGCCCATGGGCGAGCGCGGGCTCAAGCTCCGACTCGGCAACAGCCGCCTCAAAACTCGCCTCACTCCAGCCGTCAAACGGCACATGAGCAAGCGCTGCATCGAGCAATTTGTCTTTCAAATCAGCCATATTCGCCTCCTCCCCCCACACTAGACAAAACCATAGGGCTTTGCTATACGCCACCTTCCTGCAAATCCTTGCAACTTCAAACTAGAAAGGTGGTGAAAACCACATGCAGGTTAGTGTTCGCGACAATAACGTCGATCAGGCGCTTCGTGCCCTGAAGAAAAAGCTACAGCGTGAGGGTGTTTTTCGCGAAATGAAGCTCAAGCAGCATTTCGAGAAACCGTCCGAGAAAAAAGCACGCGAGAAAGCTGAAGCTATCCGCCGTCAGCGCAAGCTGGCGCGCAAGAAACTCCAGCGCGAGAACGGGATGTAATCCATCCCCTCGATCTCAGAGCTTCTCTGACACGAAAAAGACAATTGCCCCCGTAGCTTCGGCTTCGGGGGCTCTTTTTTGAGCGCGCGGTTAATGCGCCCCCTCAAGCCGGCGCATCGGCGCAACTGTGGCCTGTACAACCTTGCCCAAGACATCGACACTCAGGCTTTGGCCCTCTTGGTCCAAGCCGCGTTCCACAAAAGCGAGCGCAATATTGGCGCCCACACGGTGGCCCCAAGCACCAGTCGTAACGGTTCCAACAACCCGCCCGTCCAGCATAACAGACGCGCCGCCATGTGCGGGCGCCTCTTTGGTCTCAAGCGTAAGGCTCACAAGTTGCACCTTTGGCTCATGCGCGATCAGCGCTTCTTTACCGATGAATGCCTTATCCATCGACACAAAGCGCTCAAGCCCCGTCTCATAAGGGCCAAATTCAGTGATCAGTTCTGATTTCCAGTGCATAAAGCCCATCTCAAGGCGCATCGCCTCGACAGCTCGGCTGCCAAAGAAGCTCATACCATGCGCTTCGCCCGCGTTGCGCAGCGCCGTGTAGGCTGCCATCAGGCTTTGGTTAGGCACATGGATTTCATAAGCCAGCTCGCCCGAGAAGCTCACCCGCATCACAACAGCAGGCGCGATTCCCACATGCGCCTCGCGCACGGCCAGCCACTTGAAGGCCTCGTCTGACCAGTCGCCGCGCGCTGCACTCGAGAGCACATCGCGCGCTTTCGGCCCTGCGATCACAAGGATCGTCATATCGTTTGTCAGCGAGCGGATCTGCACATCCTCATCTGCCCCTCTATGCTGCATGAGCCAGTCCATATCGTGATACTCAGCCGCCGCAGCCGAGCCAAACCAGACCCGCCCGTTCGGCAGATTGGCAATCGTGGCCTCGCCTTTCACCATCCCTTGATGGTTAAGCAAGTAACTCAGCCCCACACGTCCCTCGCGGCGCTGCAAGCGTCCACATGTCATACGATCAAGGAAATCATGCGCACCAGAGCCAGTGATCTCAAAACGGTTGAACCCGCTCACTTCGGTCAGCCCAACGCCGCTCTGCACCGCCCGCACCTCAGCGCCGATCACCTCTTCAGCATTGGTAAAGCGAAAGCTGTGCTCTTCCTCAAATTCAGGAGTCGGCTTGATGTATTCGAGCCGCTCCCAGCCGTTGACGAGGCCAAAGTGGCCGCCCTCTGCCGCGAGCACCGGCGTCAAAGGCGTGGTTTTCATAGGCCGTCCCGCTGGCCTGTGCTCATGCGGATAATGAAAGCGGAATTCGTTCTGATAATCTTCAATCGCCTTCAACGCCGTCAGCTCGACGCTGGCGTGCCCCGTAAAGCGGCGCGGATCAATGCACCAGGTGTCGTAGCATGCCTCGCCATGCGCAATCATCTGCGCCAAAAGCCAGCCATGCCCGCCGCCTTCACCAAGCCCCGCGCGCAACCCCGTAATACAAAACGCATTGCGCTTGTTCGGGATCGGCCCGACAAGCGGCGCGCCATCAATCGTATAGGTGATCGGCCCGTTGACGATCGTGTGAATTCCCACCTCTCCAATCGCAGGCATACGCGCCATCGCACCCTCAAATGTCTCAATCACCCGCTCAGGATCATCAGGGCAAAGTGCGTTGGTAAAGTTCGGGTCAATCCCGTCCATGCCCCACGTCTTGCAGTCCTGCTCGTAAAATCCGATCAGCAGACCGTTCTTTTCCTGACGCGAGTAATAGTCGCTGATCGGGCAGCGAATAAGCGGCATCCGGTGGCCCGCCTCCTCTATGGCCTTGATCGGCTCGGTCAGGAAATACTGATGCTCCATGCTGGCGACAGGCAGGATCGCCCCCATCATCGCGCCGATCTCGTTGCAGCGGTAGCCACCTGCATTGACGATGATTTCAGCCTCTATATCGCCCGCCTCTGTGCGCACAATCCAGCTGTCATCCGAGCGCTGCGTCAGCCCTGTCACGGGGCGGTGACGGATCACCCGAGCTCCCGCGTTACGTGCCCGTCTCGCCAGCGCCTGGCAGAGCTGGGCTGGGTCAATATCTCCATCCAGCGGGTCCCAAAGCCCACCAACAAGCCCATCGGTCTCCAGAAGTGGATGCCGCCGCGCACATTCGGCAGCATCAATCACCTCAAATTCAACACCCATTCCCCGCGCCATAGAGGCAAAGTGGCGATACGCCTCCATTTGCGCCTCGGTCTCTGCAAGCCTGATACCGCCGTCAGCATGGTGGTAGTTGATTGGATACTCTGGATCTTCAGACAGCTCTTTATAGATCGCAATCGAGTGTGACTTGAGGCCCACCATGGTCTGGTTCATGCCAAAGTTAGTGACCTGTGCCGCCGAGTGCCACGTGGTCCCGCTAGTAAGCTCGTCACGCTCAAGCAAGATCACATCCGTGACCCCCTCCAGCGTGAGATGATATAGTGTCGAGCAGCCTGCAATCCCGCCACCGATCACAACAACTTTCGCCCGCTCACTCATGTGTCGTCTCCTATATCTCTCATCGCAAGACAACACGTATCCGCCCCCTGCGCGCAATGGGGCATCTTTTGTTTTTCCAAAACGCGTTTCCCCGCTTCGGCTTTTCAGAAAATCACACCTGCGTCAGCGCACAAGCTCCCTGCACTTTTGGCCCTGTTATCCCGAGAATTTTGGACTACGTTCAAAGAACGGTATCCAAAACAGGACAAATGACATGAGCGACACGTACATCCCCCCCAAAGTCTGGACATGGGAGAAAGAAAGTGGAGGAACCTTCGCTTCGATCAACCGTCCCATCGCCGGTGCAACTCATGACAAAGAGCTTCCCGTGGGTAAACACCCTTTGCAGCTTTACTCTCTTGCCACGCCCAACGGCGTCAAGGTGACGGTCCTTTTGGAGGAGCTCCTTGCTGCTGGCCACACTGAAGCAGAATATGATGCCTGGCTAATCAACATCGGCGAAGGCGATCAATTTAGCTCTGGCTTCGTTGAAATCAATCCGAACTCAAAGATCCCCGCGCTGATGGATCACTCTGTCACGCCGCCCCGCCGCATGTTTGAAAGTGCCAGCATCATGCTGCAACTCGCCGAAAAGTTTGGAGCCTTTATCCCCAAAGACGCCACTGCGCGCGGCGAAATGCTCAACTGGCTCTTTTGGCAAATGGGCAGCGCACCCTATCTCGGCGGCGGTTTCGGCCACTTCTATGCCTATGCGCCCGAAAAGTGGGAATACCCCATCAACCGTTTCGCGATGGAGGTCAAACGCCAGCTCGATGTGCTTGACCGTCGCTTAGCCGAAAACGAATTCCTCTCGGGCTCCGACTATACAATCGCCGATATGGCCAACTGGGCTTGGTACGGTCAGCTCGTCCTAGGCCGCCAATATAACGCTGCCGAATTTCTTGATGTCGCCTCCTACAAAAACGTCCTGCGTTGGGCCGAAGCAATCGATGCGAGAGAGCCAGTACAGCGAGGGCGAATGGTCAACCGCGCTATGGGCGAGCTCTCAAGCCAGCTGCGCAATCGTCACGATGCCTCCGATTTTGACACGATGACCCAAGATAAGATTGAAGCAGCTGAGAGCTGAGCGTAAATCTCACTGGCGCAGAATACACCAACTGCGGCGATATCCCTTTTTAGTGAAAGGGGTGTCGCTGCAACGCGTAGAGCGTCAGCGGCTTACAACCCTAATCGGTCTCATCGCATATATATTGTTTTAATTTTGTTATGTTTTTTTACGTAAAAAGCACCCTCGAGGGGTGCTTATTATTTATGAGACATTCGTAAGAGAGATATCTAGTCGCCTCGCGGCGTTTCCATGATAGGCTTTATTAGGTTTGGCGGTGACCTACTCTCCCACACCTTAGGATGCAGTACCATCGGCGCAACAGCGCTTAACGGCCGGGTTCGGAATGGAGCCGGGTGTTTCGCTTGTGCTATGACCACCAAACCAAAAAAAGCCTATCAAAATTCCAAGTCAAGTCATCTTATGTGATGTATGCTGATGTCCAGATAAAAGCCTAGCTTTTACTGGATCAAATCAAGCCTATCGGACCATTAGTACCAGTCAACTGAATGCATTGCTGCACTTACATCTCTG
>NZ_JAQWYD010000103.1:0-11232 GCF_029254145.1 Lentibacter sp. | reverse complement strand
GGATTTAAAAGAGATTTTTCCGACGTTGCTGCTGTTTGGTGATCCGGCCCAGTTGGCACCGGTCAAACAATCAGGTGCTATGGTTTTTGAAAAACTGCCTGCGCCGCGCGTGCTGAACCTTGAACGTGTGCACCGTCAGACGGCAGACAATCCAATTCTGGATCTGGCGCATGCGCTTGCTGATCCGAGCCTCGAATTTAGCGATTTCGAAAAGATGGTTGAGGACTTTTCGAAAAAGGACGAGCGCGTCGTTTGGGGCCAGCGCGTCGAAGTCGATCTGATGGCCCGCAGTCCGGTTCTGGTGTGGCGCAACGCCACCCGCATTCGCCTGATCAATGCATTTCGCGCAGTGCACGGCGCGCCCGAAGATGCGTTGCTTGAGGGCGAACCGCTGATTTGTGACGGTATTGAGTTGCCGATGAAACACCGCAAAAAACGGCTCGATCTAGAAGCGCGCGGTTTGATCAAAGGCGCGCAAGTGATTTTCCTTGGCCAGGGGCGCAAACCCGGATTCTCGCGGCTGCACGTGATGGGGGCCCAAGACCCGCAGATCAGTGCTGCGTCCATCGTGAAAATCGAAAAACCTGATGAAGAAGAACCGTTTATCCCCTTTGCCGCCCGTATGGGCGCGGCCTTTTTGCATGGCGCCGCTGTGACGATCCACAAGGCCCAAGGCTCTCAATGGCGTGATGTGCAAGTCTTTGCGCCCGATCTCTACGCCGCCGCGCGCATGGGGCGCTCCGAGGCGGGCCAACCCCTCTGGAAGCGGCTCGCCTATGTGGCAATCACCCGCGCAGAAGAGCGGCTCCTCTGGGTCGTGCGCAACCGTCTCTCAAAGCCGACAGCGCCGCTGACCACGGCTGATCTGGTCGTGCCTGCGCCGAAGTTGGAACTGGAAGCCGAGGAAGAGCTATGAAAACGATCCTGATCACAGGCGCAAGCGCGGGCATCGGGCGCGCCACAGCTGAGCACTTTCTGGCCAAGGGCTGGTGTGTTGGCCTTCTCGCGCGCAACATTGCCCCGCTTGAAGAAATCGCGGCGGGACAGGCAGGCGCTGTTGTGCTTCCCTGTGATGTGACAGACGCCAGCGCCGTTGAAGCGGCTTTCAAAGAGTTCATGGGCAAGGCTGGGCGGCTGGATGTGCTCTTTAATAATGCTGGCAGCTTTGGCATGGCCGCTCCGATTGACGAGCTGCCGCTTGAGGCATGGCATGCGGCAGTTGATGTGAACCTCAATGGCATGTTTTATGCGGCCCGCGCCGCCTTTGGCGAGATGCGTGCCCAAAGCCCGCAAGGCGGACGGATCATCAACAATGGCTCCGTCTCGGCCCATGCGCCGCGCGAAAATGCGGTCAGCTATACCGTAACCAAACACGCTATTACCGGCCTGACCAAGGCGCTCTCTCTTGACGGGCGCAGCCTTGATATCGCTTGCGGGCAAATTGACATTGGCAATGCGCGCACTGCGCTTTTGGAGGAGCTTGCCGCCAAGACGCCCGACAACCCACCGCCCATGATGGACGTACGACATGTGGCCGAGGCGGTCTATAGCATGGCCACATTGCCGCTTGAGGCGAATGTGCAGTTCATGACCCTAATGGCGACGAAAATGCCCTATATCGGGCGGGGCTAGTTGCGCTGAAAGACGCGGAAGACAGCCGAAGCCCCCCAGCCTGCAAAGATCGCGATGGCGAGTGAAAGCAGGCCATAGATCAGCGGTTGTTGACGCGAGAGATTGAATAAAAAGCGTTCAAGTCCTACCTTCTTCACTTCGATCACCGTGTTGTATTCTGAAACAACTTCGCCGCTGCGGGTGAGAAAAATGCGCGTCTGATAGTCGCCTTCCGTCAGATTGGCAGGCATTGAAATAGAAGTCTTGAAGAGTGTCTGCTCGGTGACCTCGATGCTGTTTTCGCGCAGCTGGTAAAGGCCGTTTTCCTTGCGGATGCGGATCACTGCTTTGGTAAAGTCGACGGCGTTTTCAACATCCTTTGGTGCGCCGACTGAGCGGATCGCACGTGGAATAGAGACACGGTGGCGTAGATCTTGGGTATCAGTCAGTGCCTCGGCAAAGGGCGCAGATGTGGCGATGGCGTAAAAGGCAGGCGCGCTGTCCACTTCAACTTCGGCCGTGTTGATCCAGATCCCGAAGCGCTTATCTTTGCGGCGCACCGTTAGCGGCTGATTTGGCCCTGAAACCGCAATAACCACTTGGATGGGATCGCCCTCTGGCAAGGCGGCCTCGCGTTTGACTGCGCCAAATATCAGGATCTCTGAGCCGTCAAAATTTGTGGTGATGGAGACGGATCTCTGGCTCAGGCCCAGCACGACGTTCTCAGCAGACGCCACGGTTGCCATGACCAGACAGACAAGAGCCAAAGCAAAACGCATCAGTGGCCCCCCGCCGCGCCGATAGAGTAGAGCTCGGCTGGCTGAAACAGAAGGTCCATCGCGAGCTTGCCGCAGACGACGAGCACCATAATTGCGAGCAGGATGCGCAGTTGCTCGGCCTTCATCTTGACGCCGATACGCGCCCCGATCTGTGCGCCAATGACGCCCCCGACGAGCAGCAGAACCGCAAGCACCATATCCACCGTGAAGTTGGTCGTGGCGTGCAAAAGCGTGGTGAAGGCGGTCACAAAAATGATCTGGAAGAGCGAGGTTCCGACGACAACTTTGGTCGGCATGCCCAGAATATAGATCATGGCGGGGACCATAATAAAGCCGCCACCAACGCCCATAATTGCGGCGAGAATACCGACGAGAACACCAACAATGATCGGCGGAATGACTGAAATATAGAGCCCTGAGGTGTGAAACCGCATCTTCATGGGCATCTTGGAAATCCAGCCGCGCTGGCGACGCCGCTTTGGCGCGCCGGTTGCGCCTTTCGCGCGGCGTATGGCGTTGAGGCTTTCGACAAACATCAACGCACCAACAACGCCTAGAAAGACAACATAGCAGAGCCGCACGAGCAGATCGACTTGCCCCAAGGCCTTGAGATAATTGAATATCACAACCCCGACAGCCGCGCCCATAAGCCCGCCGGCAAGCAGCACTGTGCCCATCTTCAGATCAACGGTTTTGCGCTTGAGGTGTGCAAGCACGCCCGAGAAGGACGAGGCGACAATCTGGTTGGCTTCTGTCGCCACAGCCACAGCAGGGGGAATTCCGATAAAGAACAGAAGTGGCGTCATCAGAAAGCCGCCACCGACCCCGAACATACCCGAAAGAACGCCCACAATCCCGCCCAGCCCCAGAAGGACAAACGCATTGACCGAAACCTCGGCGATGGGCAGGTATATCATCATTGCTTTTCCTAGCGCCACAGTTGCCAGCTTTGCAAGTGTAAGAACCCGCATATTGCAGCTGGAAACATCTATTTACCCAAGCTGGCGCTATTGGGGCGGAGGATGGCGCTCTTTAGGCAGCGTTTTCTCTGGCCTAGCGCTCTTTGACGTAAGGCTCCCCGCCCGCCCGCGGCGGAATGGCCTTGCCGACAAACCCCGCCAGAATAACCACCGTGAGAATATAGGGCAGCGCCTCCATAAACTGCACAGGGATGGTCACACCTGCCACATCAAAGCTCTGGAAGCGTACTGCAACAGCCTGCAAAAGCCCAAACAGCAGACAGGCCCAAAGCGCATGCCATGGCCGCCACTTGGCAAAAATAAGGGCCGCCAGCGCAATAAACCCGCGCCCCGCTGTCATTTCTTTAACAAACTGTGCCTGCAAAGCTGTGGCCAGATAAGCCCCTGCAATTCCGCAGAGAATTCCGCAGATCATGACAGCTGCAAAGCGCAGTTTCACAACAGAAATACCCGCCGTATCGACAGCGGCAGGGTTTTCGCCCACAGCGCGCAGGCGCAGGCCAAAGCGCGTGCGAAACAGCACCCACCATGTGAGAGGGACAAGCAGAAGCGACAGATAGACAATGATAGTATGGCCTGAAATCAGCTCGGAGTAGATCTGCATCACAGGCCCCGCCTCGGCAATATCACGCACGCGCGTCAATGCGCCAGGAAGGGCGATCGGCTCAAAGCGCGCCGCCCCGACAAGCGACGGCGTGCGCCCGCCTTGGGCAAACCAGTCCTGCGCAATCAGAACCGTGAGACCCGAGGCCAGAAAGTTAATCGCGACGCCAGAGATCAGCTGGTTGCCGCGAAAGGTGATCGAGGCGACACCATGAATAAGCGAAAGCACCATCGATGCGCCGATCCCTGCCAGCATCCCGAGCCAAACATTGCCCGAAGCAAAAGCCACAGCGGCCGAAAACAGCGCAGCGGCAAGCATCTTGCCCTCAAGGCCAATGTCAAAAATCCCTGCGCGCTCCGAGTAAAGCCCTGCAAGGCAGGCCAGCAAAAGCGGCGTGGCAAGGCGCATGGTGCTGTCGAGCACTTGAATGATCGTGAGAAGCTCCATCAGTGCGCCTCCTTCTTTTTTCGCATGGAGAGGAACACCCGCTCCAGCGGTGCGCGCACCATATGATCGAGCGCGCCAGTAAAGAGTATGACGAGCGCTTGAATGACAGTGATCAGCTCACGCGGAATATTGGTCCAGAGCGCTAGCTCGGCGCCGCCCTGATAGAGAAAGCCAAAGAGCAGCGCCGCCAGCAAAACCCCTGCTGGGTGATTGCGCCCCATCAGCGCGACGGCGATGCCGATAAAGCCAGCTCCTTCTGTCGAGTTGAGGATCAGCCGCTCAGCCTCGCCCTGTGTTGTGTTCACAGCCATAAGTCCCGCCAGCGCGCCTGAAATCAACATGGCAATCACAGTGATGCGCACGGCCGATGTGCCAGCATAATTGGCCGCTGTTTCCGAGAAGCCGAAGTGGCGAATTTCATAACCAAGGCGCGTACGCCAGATCAGAAAATAGACAAAGACACAGGCTGCGAGGGCGACAAAGAAGCTCACATTGACAGGGGCACTCTTGAACATCGGTGCCGCCGCCGTGGAAAACATGTCTTCAAACGTGGGCAGATTTGTAGCTGCTGGGAACTTGGCCGAAGCAGGCTCCATCGCGCGGGGAGGGCGCAGAACATTGACCAGCATATAGCCGAGCACAGAAAAGGCGATGTAGTTGAACATGATCGTGGTGATCACGATATGTGAGCCGCGCTTGGCCTGCAAATATGCAGGGATCAGCGCCCATGCGGCGCCAAAAAGCCCTGCAAAAAGACTGGAGCCAAGCAACGCAAGGCTCCAGTGCGGCCACGGAATATAAAGGCAGCAGAGCGCAACACCAAGTCCGGCGATCATGGCTTGTCCTTCACCGCCGATGTTAAAGAGCCGCGCATGAAACGCGACAGAGACAGCCAGCCCTGTAAAGATAAAATTGGTGGCGTAATACAGCGTATAGCCCCAGCCAGAGGAACGCATGAGCGCCCCCTCAACCATCAGCTTGAGCGCCGCCACAGGGTCTTCCCCGATTGCGAGGATCACAAGGGCCGAGAGGATGGCCGCGAGCAAAAGCGAGATCAGCGGAACAAGCGTGGCGTCCGCCCATTTTGACATCTTTTCCATCAGGCAGCTGCTCCGTTTTTGTCACTTGAGTTCATACCCGCCATCAGCATGCCCAGCTCTTTTTCGTCTGTCTCGCTTGGCAAGCGCTCGCCCATAATCTGCCCATCAAACATGACGGCGATACGGTCTGACAGCGAGAGGATTTCTTCAAGCTCCACACTCACCAGCAAAATTGCCTTGCCAGCGTCGCGCAGCGCAATGATCTGTTGGTGGATAAATTCGATTGCACCAATATCAACGCCGCGTGTCGGCTGCCCGATGAGAAGCAAATCGGGGTTGCGCTCCATCTCGCGCGCCAGAACCAGCTTTTGCTGGTTGCCGCCCGAAAAGTTCTTGGCTGTCAGTTTCGGGTTTGGCGGACGCACATCAAAGCGCTCGATCTTGCCCTTGGCGTCCTCAATGATCGTGGCGTTGTCCATGAAGGGACCGCGCTGGTAGGCTGGGTCACGATGATAGCCGAATATGGCATTTTCCCATGCGGTGAACTCCATGATCAGCCCCTCGCGCTGGCGGTCTTCAGGCACATGGGCAATCCCGCGTGCGCGGCGTGACTGCCCGTCTGAGAAGCGCCCCGTGAGGTCGATCTCTTCACCATTGACGCGCACATGCCCCGTGCCGTTCTGCATTCCGCCGAGCACTTGTAAAAGCTCGCTCTGCCCGTTGCCTGAGACGCCCGCAATCCCGAGGATTTCGCCTGCTCGCACATTGAGCGAGATGCCCTTGAGCCGCTCGACCCCCTTGCTGTCGGTGACGCGCAGGTCTTGGACGTCCAGCACAGTATCTTTGGGTGCGGCTGGCTTTTTATCGACGCGCAGCAAGACCTTGCGCCCCACCATGAGTTCGGCCAATTGCTCTGGGCTGGTCTCTGAGGTCTTCACCGTTGCCGTCATCTTGCCGCGCCGCATGACGCTGACCGTATCAGTGATCTCCATGATCTCGCGCAGCTTGTGGGTGATCAGAATGATGGTTTTGCCCTCTTCGCGCAGACGGTTGAGAATGCGAAAGAGCTGGTCCGCTTCTGCTGGGGTCAGCACGCCAGTCGGCTCGTCAAGAATGAGAATATCGGCCTTGCGGTAGAGCGCCTTGAGGATTTCGACACGCTGCTGGCGGCCCACGCCGATGTCCTGAATGAGCGCATCGGGGTCCACGTGCAGTTCATATTCCTGCTCAAGCTCTTTCAAGGTCTTGCGCGCCTTGGCGAGTGAGGGCCGCAAGAGCCCACCGTCTTCGGCGCCAAGGATTACATTTTCCAAGACCGTGAAGTTTTCCACCAGCTTGAAGTGTTGAAACACCATACCGATCCCTGCTGCAATCGCCGCTTGGCTGTCAGGAATCTGGGTTTTCTTGCCATGAATGAAAATTTCGCCAGCGTCGGCTTTGTAAAAGCCAAAGAGGATCGACATCAGCGTGGATTTCCCTGCGCCGTTCTCGCCGATGATCCCATGGATCGTGCCGGGCATCACGCGGATCGAAATATCCTTGTTGGCCTCAACAGGGCCAAAGGATTTGGAAATGCCTTTAAGCTCAATCGCAGGTTCTGTCATCTTATCCCCCAAGCCCCCGCCGCGGGAGCGAAAAGGCCGCGCAAGTCTTTGCGCGGCCTCTGGTCTTATACTCTGCTCAAATCAGAACTGGATCGCTGGGCAGCTGTCGTTTTCATAGTAGCTCACGACATTCAGATCGCCCGCAATGATCTGCGCACGCGCTTCTTCAACAGCGGCTGTCATCTCCGCTGTCACAAGTGCCGCGTTATGCTCGTCCATCGCAACGCCAACGCCGTCTTCGGCAAGGCCAAGCACGGTCATACCGCCTGTTTCAAGGCCTTCGCCCGCTGTCATAGCGTTATATACGGCCACATCGACGCGCTTGAGCATTGAAGTCAAGACCTTGCCTGAGTGCAGGTGGTTCTGGTTGCTGTCGACACCAATCGAGAGGATGCCCTCGTCGGCCGCTGTTTGCAAAACACCAACACCTGTGCCGCCCGCCGCTGCGTAGATCACATCTGCGCCTTGGCTGATCTGTGCCTTGGCCAGCTCAGAGCCTTTCACGGGGTCGTTCCATGCTGTTGGCGTTGTGCCAGTCATGTTCGCAACGATGTTGATGTCTGCGTTCACAGACTTTGCACCTTGGGCAAAGCCGCAGCCAAAGTGGCGAATGAGTGGAACATCCATGCCGCCGATAAAGCCGACAGTTCCCGTTTTTGTGGCCATCGCCGCCATCATACCCACAAGGTAGGAGCCTTGGTGCTCCTGAAAGGCAATCAGCTGCACGTTTGCAGGAATTTCTGGCAACCAGCCGTCAATATTGACAAATTTCGTGTCAGGATAGTCCTTGGCGACCTCTTCGATTGAGGAGGCAATGGCAAAGCCTGTGGTCACAACAGGGTTTGCGCCCGCTTCGGCAAAACGGCGCAGAGCTTGCTCGCGCTGGGCTTCTGACTGAAGCTCAATCTCGCGATATGTGCCGCCGGTTTCTTTGGCCCAACGTTCTGCGCCGTTAAAGGCGGCTTCGTTAAAAGATTTGTCAAACTTGCCACCAAGATCATAGATCAGGGCAGGCTCGGCCAAAACGGCACCCGCGCTCAGCGCAAGAGCAGCAGTGGCGCCGAGAAGTTTTTGAATAAGGGTCATGAGGTTCTCCCAGAGTTTTATCGCGGTGGCCTGTGCCACCACGTGTATTGAGCAGATCAGGTGATCAGGCTTAATAAGGGCGGTTTCAGGAGACAGGGTCAACCGATTCTTGCGGGTTGACCTTTGGTCAGTAGCTTTCAAACGTGCAGTTTGAGCGAGAGCACCAGCGCATCAACTGCCGCTTGGCCTGCGCGTGCATAATAGCCCTTGCGCCGTCCGACTTCGGCAAAGCCTGCGCGGGTATAAAGCGCGCGTGCTGGGGCGTTGTCTTCTGCCACTTCCAGAAAAAGATGCGCAACATTTTGCGCTGCCAAGCGCGCCACAAGCGCCGCCAAGAGCGCGCGCCCTGTGCCGCTTCCTTGAGCGTTGGGACAAACCGCAATGGTCAATAGCTCGGCTTCATCCAACGTTACCCGCGCCAGCGCAAAGCCTTTCTCCTTCTGGCTTTCCAGCAAAGACCCTGGCTCTGAGAGGAGCGCTTCAAGCTCCTCCGCTGTCCATGGCCGCGCAGGAAAACACGCAGCGTGAATATCCGCCAGCGCTTCAGGCGTCATCCAGAATCCGTGGAGGCTGATCTGCCGCTGGGGCCGCGTCGGCTGCGCGGATATAGAGCGGAGCAGGGGGCGTCGTCGTGTCTGTCGCCGCCGCAATCCGCGCGATCCGTTCGACGAGGTCGTCTGGCGCGGGCAGGCCTAGTGCGTCTCCTGCCCTAGTGGCGTCAATCAATTTGGCCTCATCGCCGTTGCTGGAAAAATAGACCTGATCTCGAGGGGCAGGCAGGGCCACAGCTGCGCCCGTATCAGCCCCAAGGCGCGCGGCCGCAAAATTGCTCACGCCAACGGCAGGAATATCAAGTGACATCGCCAGCCCGCGCGCCGCCGAGACAGCAATACGAATGCCCGTGAAATTGCCCGGGCCGATGCCAACACCGATCTTGTCCAAGGTCTGCCACGTGTATCCATGCGCTGCGAGCAGCTCTTCCAGAAATACAAACAAGCGCTCCGACTGGCCGCGCTTCATCGGCTCATAGGCCGTCCCAAGTATCCGCTCGCCCAAGAGCAAAGCGGCCGCGCAATGCGCGGCCGATGTGTCAAACGCCAAAGCGAGTGTCTCAGACGGCAACTGGACGCACCTCTGTCACCTCGGGGATATAATGGCGCAGCAAGTTCTCGATACCCATCTTGAGTGTGATGGTTGAAGACGGGCAGCCTGCGCAAGCGCCTTGCATGTGCAGATACACCACGCCCTTTTCGAAGCCATAAAATGTAATGTCGCCGCCATCTTGCGCGACAGCAGGGCGTACGCGTGTGTCCAGAAGCTCTTTGATCTGGCCGACAATTTCACTGTCTTCACCTGTGTGCTCGGCATGGCCGCCAGCCGCTGGCGCGCCGCTGTCTGAAAGCGCTGGTTCACCTGATTGGAAGTGCTCCATGATCGCACCAAGAACCGAAGGCTTGATATGGTCCCAAGCCACGGCATCATCCTTTGTCACGGTCACAAAATCTGTGCCGAGAAACACGCCTGTGACCCCGTCAACGCCATAGACGCGGCTGGCAAGCGGCGAGCTGCCTGCGCTTTCCGCGCTCGGGAAGTCCGCTGTTCCGGTCGCCAAAACGGTCTGGCCGGGCAAGAACTTGAGCGTGGCGGGGTTTGGTGTTGATTCAGTCTGGATAAACATGGCGCAGGTTCCTTATCTCTTTGCTCAGATATGAGCCTCACAGCCAGCAAAGTCAAGTTTTGGAATGTTTCTAAAGTGTGCCGTAGGCGCGTGAAGCCTTAAGAATTGCTCTCGCCTGCGGGCGGTCCGTTTGGTTAATTTCTGGCAAGCTTTTGCCTGTTTGGTCGGTGCACGCTTTGTGCACGTGTTGTGCACGCTTTTCACCCCCCCTCTTTTTAGCCCAAAATCAGAAGGTTAATGTCCGAAACCGCTTGGGTAGGGAGATGTTCACTTTTTAAGGGGCTAGAGGGCGTGGCCACATAAAAAAGGCCCGCAAAAGCGGGCCTTTTTAGGTAAAACTCTGACCGTCTTAGAGGTCTGATGCGTGGTGGATCACTTTGGAGAGGATGCCGTAATCCATCGCCTCTTTGGTGTCCATCCAGTGATCGCGTTCGATATCTTTCATAACCTTTTCAAGCTTTTGGCCTGTTTGCTCGGAGATGATCCGCGCCAGACGGGCGCGCATGATTTCGATTTGTTCAGCTTGAATTGCAATGTCTGTGACCTTGCCGCCAACGCCGCCAGACGGCTGGTGAATGAGGAAACGGGTGTTTGGCAGGCAAACACGGTCTTCCTTGTCGACCGCGAGGAAAATATGCGTCCCCGCTGAAGCCACCCAGCCTGTGCCAACAATCTTCACCCGCGGCTTGATAAAGCGGATCACATCATGGATCGAATCGCCCGCTTCAACGTGTCCGCCTTGGCTGTTGAGAAAGAGCGTGATGTCGTCGTCGTTGTCTGCCGCGAGCGCCAGAAGTTGGCTCACAACACGGCTCGCCATCTTCTGATCAATCGCTTCACAGATCAAAATCTGACGCGCATCAAATAGCTTTTGGGCAATGCCACCGGCCTTTTTATCATCGTCTTTTTTTTCGTCGTTCTTGTCTTGATCGCTCATAATATGTCCTGTTTTCAGCGTATTAGGTAATGGCTTCGAGGCGTTCCTTAGAGAGTTCGCCGGGCACAATCGTGATGGGGATTTCAAGTGTCCCCGCGTTACGGGTGAGCTGTGTCACAAGCGGGCCAGGGCCCTTTTTATCTGAGCTTGCGCCCAGAACAAGCACGCCGATTTCATCGTCAGCCTGCACTTGTTTGAGTATTTCAGAGATCGGTTCGCCCTCGCGGATCACAAGTTCAGGGTCCACGCCCTGACGATCGCGCATCCACTTTGCGAAGACTTCGAAATGCGCATGAATACGCTCCCTCGCCTCTTCGCGCATAATATCTCCAACGCCAATCCAGTGATTGAACTCCTCAGGGGGAATCACCGCGAGAATCTCCACGCCGCCCCCTGATTTGGCGGCCCGCATCGCTGCAAAGCGCATCGCATTCAGGCATTCGCGGCTGTCATCCAGCACCACAAG
>NZ_JAQWYD010000020.1:0-6140 GCF_029254145.1 Lentibacter sp. | reverse complement strand
ACACCGCACAAGACCGCCGAGGCTGAGGCTGACGGGAGTATTCTTGTGCTCTGTCCTAACCCTGAGAAGCTTCAGGAGGCTGTCGCCGATCCGCTGGCTGTGGCGCGCGGTGTGCATTTTACGCGCGATTTGGTCAACGAGCCTGCCAATCACCTGACCACGACAGAATTTGCCAACCGCCTCGTGGCGCTGGGCAAGCTCGGCCTTAAAGTTAAGGTGATGGAAGAGGCTGAGCTGGCCAAGCTTGGCATGCATTCACTTTTGTCTGTCGGCCATGGCAGTATTAGCCCCTCAAAAGTCGTTGTGATGGAATGGCTTGGCGGTGAAAAAGGCGCTGCACCGCTGGCGCTTGTCGGCAAGGGTGTTGTCTTTGACACTGGCGGTATCAGCCTCAAGCCAGCAGCTGGCATGGAAGATATGACCATGGATATGGGCGGCGCGGGCACTGTGGCTGGCACGATGCAAGCTTTGGCTGAACGCAAGGCCAAGGCCAATGTGATCGGGCTTGTCGGGCTTGTGGAGAACATGCCGTCTGATCGCGCCACACGTCCGGGGGATGTTGTGACCTCGATGAAGGGCGATACTATCGAGGTGATCAACACCGACGCCGAGGGCCGCCTCGTTCTGTGTGATGTGATGTGGTATGCGCAGGAGGTGTATAAACCTGCGGGGATGATCGACCTCGCCACGCTTACAGGCGCTGTTCTTGTGGCGCTGGGGCATGAAAACACAGGTGTATTCTCAAATGATGATGCTTTCTGCCAGAGCTTTATGAAAGCGGCCGAGGCCGAAGGTGAGGGCGCTTGGCGTTTGCCGCTGGGTCAAGCCTATGACGACCTGCTCAAGAGCCGCATTGCTGATATGAAAAACGTCGGCGGACGCACGGCAGGCTCGATCACAGCGGCTCAGTTCTTGCAGCGCTTTGTAAAAGAGGGCCAGCCGTGGATTCACCTTGATATTGCGGGCACAGCCAGCGTGAAGGCGGAAACGGCCTATGCGCCGCTCGGTGCGACGGGCTGGGGCGTTATGGCGCTCAACCGTTTTGTGGCGGATGCTTACGAGACGAAAGAGGTCTGATCCACATGGGCAAGGCGATGTTTTACCATCTGACGCGGCGTCCGCTGGAGCAGGCGCTGCCGCAGCTTTTGGAGGCATCGCTTTCGCGTGGCTGGAAAGTCGCTGTGCGCGGGCCCGAACGCGGACGGCTTGAATGGCTTGACGAGAAGCTTTGGAGCGGGCGGCCCGAGAGCTTTTTGCCCCACGGTCTCTCAGGTGGGCCACATGACGCGCATCAGCCTGTTTTGCTCACCGAAACGGCCGATCTGCCCAATGGGGCGACCTGCCTCATGGCGATTGATGGGGCCGCTGTGAGCGCTGAGGAAGTCAACGCGCTTGAGCGGGTCTGCCTTGTCTTCAATGGGTATGAAGAAGAGGCTGTATCGGTCGCGCGCGCACAGTGGAAGACCCTGACGGGTGCGGGTTGTGCCGCCGAGTACTGGTCCGAAGAGAGCGGGCGCTGGGAGAAAAAGGCCGAGAGTGAAGGCGCTTAGACGGTCAGCAGGCTGGCCAGATCCTGCGGGACATTCTGGCCGAGCTGCAACACCAGAGCTTTATCGCTTGTCAGGGGCATATTGAAGGGTGCGACCAGCTCACCTGTGTCGAGGGCGTTCTGTACGAGGGGCATATGCCCCATCAGGACGCCAAATCCTGCCTTTGCGTCGGCCATAGCGAGCGCATAGAGCGAATAGCGTGCAAGGTCTTGGCTGGCAGGGAGGGGTAAGCCGTGGGCTGTGGTCCAGAGTGGCCAATCATCGTACCAGCTTTCATCATAGAGCAAAGTTTCGTGCGCGAGATCTTGCGGTACTTTGAGGCGTACAGCGACGCTTGGCGCGCAGACGGGCAAGAGGCTGTCTTGGGCCAGTACCGTTTCTTGCGTCGATCCTGTGGGCTTTTGCAGGAACAGACTGCAATCAAACGGCGCGCGGCGCATATCGGGTGGGGTTTCCAGCGCATAGACCGATAGGCTTGTGGCGCCAAGGGCGGCGCGCACTTGCGCAAGACGCGGCTGAAGCCAGAGCTGTGCGATACTGGGCAGGGTTGCGATATTAAGCGTTGGCTTAGGGCTAAGTGTGCGCAAGAGGCTTGTCGCGTCAGAGATATTGTCAAAGGCAAGGGTGAGTGGCGCAAGAAGCGTGCGGCCCCCAGATGTTAGGGTGACCCCTTGTGCGCGGCGCGCAAACAAGGCGGTTCCGGCCCAGCCTTCGATCTGTTTGATGTGCTGAGAGATCGCGCCTGCTGTCACGCTAAGCTCTTCGGCTGCCGCGGCAAAACTGCCAAGCCTTGCCGCAGCTTCAAAGGCGCGCAAGGCGTTGAGTGGTGGACCCTTGGGGCGGGGAGGTGCAAGCGCCATGAAATCTAGCCTTAGTTTTTCTAAATCAAGGTTAGTGTCTTTCTGGTTTGCCGCAAGCGACAATCTGCGCCACCGTTCTCAAAAGAAATTTGGAGAGCGATCATGACATTGCAAAAGAGACAATGGGTTCCGACGGGCTGTGAGAGCCTTGTGATGCGCGTGGCGGGTGAAACGACGGCCGCGGCCTCAAGTGATGTGCTCGCACGGATCGAGGCGCTGGCAGCCGACAACAAGCGCATTCACGAGGCAGAGTGCTTTAACCTCAACCCTGCGACCAACGTGATGAACCCGCGCGCCGAGGCGCTGCTCTCGAGCGGGATCGGCTCGCGGCCCTCGCTGGGCTACCCTGGTGATAAATACGAGATGGGGCTTGAGGCGATCGAGGAGATCGAAGTGATCGCCGCGGCGCTGGCCTGTGAAGTCTTTGAGGCGCAATTTGCCGAGATCCGCGTACCATCTGGGGCGATTGCCAATCTTTACGCCTTCATGGCGAGCTGCAAACCTGGCGACACGATCATTGCACCGCCCGCGAGCATTGGCGGGCATGTGACGCACCACGCGGCTGGCTGTGCTGGGCTTTATGGTCTGCGTGTGATTGATGCGCCTGTTTTGGCGGACGGCTACACTGTCGATGTCGAGGGCTTGGGCGCGCTGGCGAAGGCTGAAAACCCAAAGCTTATTTCGCTGGGTGGGAGCCTCAACCTATATGAACATCCTGTGGCGCGAGTGCGTGAGATTGCCGACGAAGTGGGCGCTGTGCTCTTGTTTGATGCGGCGCATCAATGTGGAATTATTGCGGGTAAGGCTTGGCGGAATCCGTTGAGTGAAGGCGCGCATCTGATGACGATGAGCACCTACAAAAGCCTTGGTGGCCCAGCGGGCGGCTTGATTGTGAGCAATGACGCGGAGCTGGTGGAGCGGCTCGATGCAATTGCCTTCCCGGGCATGACGGCGAACTATGATGCGGCGAAATCGGCGGCATTGGCTGTGACACTGCTGGACTGGCGCGACTTTGGGCAAGGCTACGCGGCCGAGATGATTGCTATGGCGCAGGCTTTGGCCGGGGCACTGAAGGCGGAAGGGCTGCCTGTGTTTGAAGGTAAGCACGGTGCGACGCAGAGCCACCAGTTTGCGATTGAGGCGGCAGGCTTTGGTGGGGGACAGGCGGCGAGCAAAAAGCTGCGGCAAGCCGGCTTTCTGGCCTGCGGGATTGGCCTGCCGATCGAGACGGTGACGGGTGATATAAATGGCCTTAGGATCGGCACGCCCGAGCTTGTACGCTGGGGCATGACAGCGGCGGATGCGCCGAGGCTTGCAGGGCTGATTGCGCGGGGGGTGTTGAGCAACGATCCTGAGGCTGTTGCGCGCGAAGTTGCGGCGTGGCGAGGTGAGTTTGATCGTCTGCATTTTGTTCATGCGTAGTGTCACGCGCTGACGCGCGCGACCCGCTGGGGGCGTTGCCCCCAGACCCCCTTATTTGGTGGGGGCCAGCCCCCACTCCCCCAGGATATTTAGGAAAAGAGGAAGACGGGGGCGACTTTTGGGGAGGATGCGTTAGACGCCGAGGCGGTCGCGCAGGGCATACCATGTCATGGCGAGGGTGAGGAGCGGGGTGCGCAGGGCCGCTCCGCCCGGGAAGGGCGTGTTTGGGATGCGCGCCATTGTGTCAAACCCCGTGGCCTCGCCTGCGATCGCATCGGCCATGAGCTTGCCCGCCTGAGTGGCTGTTCCGACGCCATGGCCCGAGTAGCCCGAAGCGGAGAGGATATTGGGCGCAAGGCGCGCGAGATAGGGCAGGCGCTTCATCGTGATGGCGAGGGTGCCGCCCCATGTATAATCAAAGCGTATGTCTTTGAGGTGTGGGTAGATATCGATCATTGGTTTGCGCACGGTTTTGTCGATATCGGGGAATTTATATCCGTAACTTTCTCCGCCGCCGAAGAGGAGGCGATTGTCTGACGAGAGGCGGAAATAATTGACAACGAATTTGCTGTCGGCCACGGCAATGTCTCTGGTGAGCACGCGCACGGCGTCTTCTCCGAGCGGCTCAGTCGCGGCGATAAAATTGTTGATTGGCATGACGCGGCCTGCAACGCGGCGGTTGAGCCCGCCGAGGTAGCCGTTGGCCGCAAGGATCACATGATCGGCCAAGACGCGGCCTGTGTCGCAGCGCACAGTGACTTTTGCCCCGTCTTCGATGTGATGGACGTGGGTGTTTTCATAAAAGGTGACACCAGCTTTTTCGCAGGCGCGCGCAAGGCCCAAGGCGTAATTCAGCGGGTGCAGATGTGCCGCCCCCATATCAAGCGAACCGCCTTTGTAGCGAGGCGAGGGGCAGACTGCGCTTAAAGCCTCCTCGCTCAGAGCGGTGATTTGATCGTAGCCGTAGCGGCTTTGGAGGTGTTCGACATAGGCATGTTCATGGGCGGTTTCGGAGGCGGAAAACGTTGCATGGGCGATGCCTGGTTTGAGATCGCAGTCTATGTTGTGTTTTGAAATCAGCTGCTTAACGAGGTCTTTGGCGTTTTCAGCGAGCTCCCAGAGCTTCAGCGCCTCGGCCTCGCCCACCATTTTCTCAAGATCGGTTTGCTCGACGCGTTGGCCAGAGCCGAGCTGGCCGCCATTGCGGCCTGACGCTCCAAAGCCGACACGGTGCGCTTCAATGAGCGCGACAGAGTAGCCGCGCTCGGCCAAGTGAAGCGCAGCCGAGAGCCCTGTAAAGCCACCGCCGACAACGCAGATATCTGCCGCGGCATCGCCTCGAAGTTGGGGCGCGGGCGTGCGCTCATGAGCGGTCGCGGCATACCAGCTGCGCGGGAAGGCGCCTTTCGTGTCATTTGAGTAGAGAAGGTTCATATCAAACGTTGAGCAAGAGGTGTTCACGCTCCCAAGGCGAGATGACGCCGAGGAACTCTTCATATTCGGCGCGTTTCACGATGGAATAGACGCGGGCAAACTCGGGGCCGAGCACTTCGTGCAGCGCGCTGGCTTCGTCAAAGAGATCGAGTGCCGCCCCCATTTCGCGCGGGATATCCTCTTCGCCTTCATAGGCGTCGCCTTTGAACTGGCGGTCAGGGCGCTTCTCTTCATTGAGGCCAATGAGGCCACACGCGAGTGACACGGCGATGCCGAGATATGGGTTGCAATCCATCCCTGCAAGACGGTTCTCGACGCGCCGCGACTTCGGACTGGAAAGGGGGACGCGGATGCCTGTGGTGCGGTTGTCGCGGCCCCACTCAAGATTGATTGGAGCGGCGTGTTCGCGCACGTAGCGGCGATAGGAGTTCACGTAGGGCGCGATGACTGCGATTGCGGCTGGCAGATGATTCTGGAACCCCGCGATGTAGTGAAAAAACGCATCCGTCTCGCCGCCTTGCGGTCCAGAAAAGATATTCTGCCCTGTCTCTATATCAAGGACCGAATGATGAATGTGCATGGCAGAGCCTGGCTCGTCGGCAATGGGCTTGGCCATGAACGTGGCGTAGCAATTGTGGCGCATTGCGGCTTCGCGGATCAGCCGTTTGAAAAAGAAAACCTCATCGGCGAGCTTCACAGGGTCGCCATGCACGAGGTTGATTTCAAGCTGGCCTGCGCCGCCTTCTTGGGTGATCCCGTCGATCTCAAAACCTTGCGCTTCGGCGAAATCATAGATGTCGTCGATCACGGGGCCGAATTCATCAACGGCAGTCATGGAATAGGCCTGACGCGCGGCGGCGGGGCGGCCAGAGCG
>NZ_JAQWYD010000077.1:0-8832 GCF_029254145.1 Lentibacter sp. | reverse complement strand
GCACGCTCCGACCAAGCCTCCTTCAAGCCCCGAACATGTCCGCGGTGATCCCAGCATACCAGCCGATGCTTTCCTCATAAGTCGCTTTGCGCAAGGCTGCGTCTTCACCTGTCTGGCTGACAAACCCGTCAACTTTGGCGATCTTTTCATCTGTCGCCTCATAGGTCGCGCCCACTTTAACGCCATCATCCGTATCAATCAGGCTCCAGCAGGTGTTGGAGAACTTCGCAGGGAAGACTTTGCTTCCCGTCAATGCCCCACGCACCGCCATCGCACAAACTTTGGCCTGCGAATTCGCCGAGAAGCCCGACTTAGGCATATCGCCTTGGTTCGTCGCATCACCCAGCACATAGACGTTCTCATCCGCTCGGCTCTGCATTGTATGACCAATCACAGGCGCCCAATTGCCTTCGTTGATACCGGCAATTTCGCAAATCCGTCCCGCTTTCATCGCAGGAATGACGTTGCATACGTCCACTTTGGTCACTTCCCCATCAATACTGACAGTCATGTCGTCCGCATTGACTTCGACATTGCCACCGCCGAACTCGGCGCCGATCCAGTCAACCATCCCGCTGTAATGATTGTTCCAGCCTTCCTGAAAAAGTCCCTGCTTTGAGAACTTTTCCTTGGGGTCCGCCACAATGATCTTGGCGGTCGGATTGATGTTCTTCAAGACATGCGCGACCATGCTCACCCGCTCATACGGGCCAGGAGGGCAACGATAGGGGTTGGGCGGCGCAACCATCGCAAAGATACCACCTTCAGGCATCGCCTCGACCTGCGCTTTGAGAAGCTCAGATTGTGACCCCGCCTTATAGGCATGTGGCATCTTGTTTTGCTTGCTCACGTCCCAGCCGGGAACAGCGCCGTCGACAAAATCGATACCCGGGCTGAGGATGAGCTTGTCGTAAGGCAAGACAGCCCCGCCCGCGAGGGTCACGGTCTTCGCCGCGCGATCCACATCAATCGCCCAGTCATGGACCACATTGACCCCCTCGTTCGCCAATCCGCCATAAGAGTGGCCAATCGAGCTCAGCTCGCGAAAACCACCGATATAAAGGTTGGAGAAAAAGCAGGTGTAATAGGCACGGCTCGGCTCGATCAGCGTGACATCAATCTCGCCCTTGCTGTCGCGGGCCAGATAGCGCGCAGCCGTTGCGCCCCCCGCACCACCACCAATCACAATAACCTTGCCCGCGCCGCCGCCTGCGGCGCGCACATGCGGCGCGCTTAATAGCGTGGCAGCCGCCGCACCAGTCCCAATAAAGGCTCTTCTGTTGAGTTTCATTTTCTTTTCCTCCCTTTGAAAACAAATATTTATTCTAGGTTCTTAAAGTATGCCGCCAGAGCGGCAATCTCCTCGTCTGTCAGCCGTCCCGCCATCATCTGCATCACAGGATGTGGCCTAATCTTGCGTTTGTAAGCGTGCATCGCCACCACAAAGTCCTCATCAGGCCATTGCGTAATCGACGGGATACCATCGTCACCACCACTGCTCTGATGGCAAGTGGAGCATTCACTGGCCAGATATTCGCCGTACTCGGGGTCTCCAACAAGTGCGAGAATTTCTGGCTCCAGCTCGACCTCCCGTGGAACACCCGTTGGCTGCGCCTCTGGAATATCGGCCGGGCTGGCCGAAAAGCTGCGCATATAGGCCAAAAGATCCGCACGCATTTCAGGGTTCTTTATCCCACGAAAGTTCATTCGGGTGCCGCTCACGAGCGCTTTGGGATTCTCGATATAGGCATCAAGCGTGCGAAAATCCCAAACAAGCCCGTTCTCGCCTTCGCGCCGCAACCCCTTGGAATATTTGTAATCTTCCGCGAAAACTGCGGCAGCACGGCCAAAAACTCCGTTTAGATGCGGCCCCACGCGGTGCTCCGCCCCATAGCCGATCTGATGACAGGATGTGCATTGGTGAAACACCTTAGCGCCACGCTCCGCATCTCCAATCTCTTCAGCCCCCGCAGCACTCGCAAGTGCCGCAAAAGCCAACGCCTTACCAAACGTCTGGATCAATCCCCTGTGCCTCCAATTCCGCAAACTTGTCCTGCAAATAACGTTGGAAAGTTTGCTCCTCAAATTCCCTCTCCGCCACAAACTCAAGTGAGGAAAGATAATGAAACGGTTTCAAATAGCCGGGCATGCGAAAGCTTTGAGCCGCGCTCACGCTGACAGCACCTGCGTTAGAATTGTGCATCAAAATCGTCGTGGGCGTGAAATTCACCCCCCACTTCGCCGCCAGATCCCGCTCTTCAAGCGCCTGCCCGTCAAAGTCGAGAACCTCACGCGCCCCGAACATATCCAGCTGAATAACATCATAACGCGCCTTGATGTAGTCGCTCAGCTCACTGCGCGCAAAATTCACTTCATGCAGCTCACGGCAATAAGGGCAGCCGTTCTGCTCATAAAGGATCATCAAATGACGTCCGTTATCAGCCGCCGCAGCCAGATCATCGCCCAGCTCAAGGAATGTATCTAAAAACCAAGGTTGTTTGTGCAGGCCGTCGTCGCCCACCTCAGCACCAAAGCCCGTCCGCGCAGCCCCGAAGGCCGCGGCTCCCGAAAATGTAAACTGCCGTCTCGTTAGCATATCCCCTCCTCCCAAAGGTTCCTGCTACGCAGCATGCCACAGAATTATTCTGAGACAAAACGGGGGCGCAAGAAAATGCGCCCCCATTGGTACGTCTTAGGGGAAAGATTTCAGATATTCGGTCACTGCGCGAATATCGTCTTCCTTCTTCAAACCTGCGAAAGACATTTTAGTCTTCTTCACAAAGTCTTTGGGCTTGGTCAGGAAGGCCGTCATATTCGCCTCATCCCAGACCATTCCGCTTTCGCCCATCTCAAGCAATGTCTTTGAGTATTTGAACCCATCGATATGACCAAGCTTTGCGCCCACAACTCCGTTCAGGACCGGACCTGTCTTGTTCTTCGCGCCTTCGCCCACTTGGTGGCAAGCTTTGCACTTTTTGAAGACTTTCTCGCCCTCCGCAACAAGCTCCATGTCCAGCGCCGCTTCTTCTACAACAGGTTCGGCCGCAGCCTCTTCTGTTGCAGCTTCTTCGACGACAGCTTCCGCCGCTGCGGGCTCGGCATCAGGATCATCAGGTGAGTTGGGGTCGCCTTTGAACACAACGTTTTTGATGATCTCGACTGTATCCTTACAGTCCGTCATGCAAGGCTCATGCACAAAATGCGCCTCTGACGTGCGGCGATCATCAATGATAAACCCGCCCGCGTTTGGCATCTCTACATCCAGAAATGTCTCTTTTGAGAGCACAAAATCATCATCAACAAGGTCATTGGAGAAGAGGATATAGGCCACAATCGCGTAGACTTCATCATTGCTCAGCGTTTGCGCTGCGCCAAACGGCATCGAGCGGTTCACATAGTCCCAAGTCGTTGAAAGGTATGGCCAATATGAGCCAACTGTTTTCAATGGATCTTTGTGGTCTAGCGTGCCAGCACCGCCGGCAAGCTTGGGCCAGTTGCCCACACCTTCAGCAAAGTCACCGTGGCAAACGCCACATTGCTCAGCAAAGACTTCTTCACCAGTCCAGACATCGCCCGAACCCTCTGGCAAGCCAGAGCCATCAGGGTGAATGTCCTTGTTCCATGCCGCGATTTCGGCGTCTGTCGCCGCGCGGCCAAGGCCGAGCTTCTCAGCAGCCGCAGGGCTCGCCGCAGCCAGCGCAAGGGCCGCAACTGTCAGTTTAAGATACTTCGACATTGTCTGCCTCCCCGTTTGGCTGAACCCACCAAGTCTGGATTGAGTTGTTGTGATAGATCGAGTTTTCGCCGCGCACTTCGCGCAGCTCGTCTTTTGTCGGCTGAACATAGCCTGTCTCGTCCATCGCACGGGCCTGAAGGAACATCTCCTCCCCATCCCATGTTGTATCAAGGTAAAAGCGCGACAGCGCCATTTTCTCTCCAGGCTTGGCCAAGCGCGCAGTTTCCCACGTCTTGCCGCCATCCTTGGACACATCCACACGCGTAATCGCGCCACGGCCCGACCATGCCAAACCGGTGATAACCAAGGGGCCCTTGCCATGCTTGATCGGCATCTGCGGGCTCGGGCTTGTGATGATAGATTTCGCATCCATCTCCCATGTCCACTTGCGGCTCGTGCCATCGGCAAGCGTGTCAGTGTATTTTGATGTCTCTTCGCGGCTCTCAACAGCGGCTTCCATCACTTCGATACGGCGCAGCCATTTGACCCACATGTTGCCTTCCCAGCCAGGAACGCAAAGGCGCACAGGATAACCGTGCTCCATACGCAGAGCCTCGCCGTTGGCCTTAAAGGCCACAAGGCAGTCATCCAGAGCCTTTTCCATAGGGATTGAGCGGCCATTGGAGCTCGCATCCGCGCCCTCCACGTAAACCCACTTGTCCTTAAGATCACCTGCCGCATCAAGGCCAGCTTCTTCAAGCAACGTGCGCAAGCTCACACCCGTGTATTCCATGTTGTGGATCATACCGTGGGTATACTGCGCACCATTCAGCTGGGCGCCAGCCCATTCCATGCCAGTATTCGCCGCGCATTCGCAGAAATATACGTGGTTCTCGCGCGGGAAACGCTCGAGATCTTCGTATGTGAAAACCAAAGGTTGGTCGACCAACCCGTTGATCATCAAACGATAATCTTCTTTCTTCAGCTCGATCGCGCCTGAGTGATGGCGTTCGAACGCACAGCCCTGCGGGGTGATCGTGCCGTCCAACGCGTGGATCGGCGTGAAGTTGATCGAGCTGATCTGATCAGCCGTCAGCCACTCTACAGTGCGGCGGATAACATCGCCTTCATACTTGATTGGCAGGCCATAAGGTGTCTCGTCCACCCCTGCTCCAAGGCCCGAGGCCCATTCCTGCACTTCTGTAATCAATGGGTCATCCGCATGCGCCGTGCCGGCCACTGCCGCCACTGGTACAGACGCCGCCGCTGCTTTCAAAAAAGCGCGGCGCGATGGCGCCTTTATTCCCGAGCTTTCTGACATCGAATCTCGCCTCCCTGTTTTTAGTCTTATTCACAATATTGAATTTATTCGCGTTTGTATACCGTCATATTCTTTTCAATGAATAACTTATTGACGCAGCCTGAACCCCCGCTGAAACAGCCATATCAGACACGCCCGCCCCGCCACCGACATTCTAACTTAGTCATGGTCAGATTAACGATGCGGGACAATTCTTCCTTTCGCAGCGAGCCCTGCCAAAGCTTGCTCATCGCTCGAACCTCTCTCTTGCCTTACGCTCCGCTTGACCGCGCTTGGTCCATGTCGGAAACTGCTCCAAAAGTTGAGGCCCGTTTATGAGTGATACCCCCTATTCTTCACAGCCCCCCAAGGCGTTCTGGCGAACAGCCGTCGCAGAAACTGGCATATGGGGCTATGATGGCCTCTTTCGCTCAAAATGGAAGCTCCCCGCAAACGCCGCATTCGCAACCTACGGCAGCTGCTTTGCCCAGCACATCTCTCGTGCAGTGCAAGCCAACGGAAAACCATGGGTCAATGCAGAACCTGCCCCCGCCTCAGCCACAAAAGAGGTCACCGCACGCTTTGGCTATGGCGTTTACTCCTCCCGCACCGCCAATATTTATACGGCACGGATGCTAGAGCTTTGGGTTGCATTGGCCCAAAAGCCCGAGCGCTGCACCGCCATCGAGATATGGGAGAATGAAGGCCGCTTCCGCGACTCTCTGCGCCCGGCAATAGAGCCTGAAGGGTCCGGCTCACACGCAGACTGCCTCGAAATGCTTCAGAACACGGCCCGCGCCTTTGGCCGCTCTGTTCGAGAAGCCCAAGTCTTTGTCTTTACCATGGGTCTCACCGAAGGTTTTGAACACGCCGAAACACGCCAGCCCTACGCGCTCTGCCCCGGAACTCTCGCAGGCTCCTATGACGCAGCCCAGCACAGCTTCGTCAATTACCGCTACCCCCAGATCATGAAATCGATGAAATCCGCAGTCCGCGGATTGCGCACCCTCAATCCCGAGATCAAAATCCTGCTCACAGCCTCCCCCGTGCCACTCACGGCCACAGCAACAGGCCATCACGTTCTGCTCGCCACCCAGTATTCCAAATCCGTCTTGCGCGCCGTCGCGGGTGATCTGGCTGAAATGGCCAAAGACATAGACTATTTCCCAAGCTACGAAATTATCGCAGTGCCCCCGACCCGCGCCCAGTTTTTTGCGCCCAATATGCGCTCGGTCGCGCCCGAAGGCGTCGCGCTGGTGATGGAGCACTTCTTTCGTGGTATGCGCTTTTCAAAATCCAAACTGCCAAAAGATGAGGCCGAAGCCCGCCGCCGCGCAGGTGTCGCTGCCGAGGCTACCGCAGAAGAGCTCGCCTGCGAAGAAATCTTGCTCGATCAGGGCGCCAAAGCATGAGTCGGCTGATTGTCGTCGGGGACAGCCACGCCCGCGCACTCGCCCTTGGGGCGAAGGCTTCTGGATATGACTGCATCAGCTTCGCCACCTCTGCCGCTGCATGGCGCGACGGGGTCATGCGCCTGCAAGCAGACGGAACCCTGTCCTCAAAACGCTTTCGCGCACGCCAAAAGATCGAGAGTTTCGCCAAAGACGTCGGCAGCGCCACCCCTCTTACATCCGGCGCGCCCGTTGTGGCGAGCATCGGCTATCACAGCTCTCAGTTCCTCACCGAAATGCGCATGAACAAACTTGGCCTCAGCCACGTGCCCTCCAAATCCGCAGAAACCCTCCTCTCGCCTGCCTTTCTCGCCGCTTGGCTTAAAGGCGCACGCGCAGAGGCGCTTGATGGCCTCGCCAGTATCGCAGAAAGCGCGCCACTCGTTGTCGTGACCCCGCCCCAGTTTGAAGACACCCCACTCCTGCACGCTCTCAATGACGCCCTGAGCCAGCTCATCCGCGACCGCGGCCTGCCGCTCTATGACCCAAATACCGATCTTGCGGATAAATCAGGCACACTCGCTGCCAAATTCGCCCATGAAGACGGCAAACACGGCAATGAAGCTTTCGGAACCGAGATCTTCAAAACGCTCGCGCGCCAGAAGCTAATTCCGAAGCCTCCAGCGCGCAAATAAATATTTATAGCAATGCCTTACATGGTTGAGTTAACAGCGCCGCCATCCAGCAAAATGTTCTGACCAACGATAAAACCCGCGTACTGAGAGCACAGGAATGCACATGTTGCGCCAAACTCTTCCGCCGTGCCGTAGCGCCGCGTCGGAATGGTCGCCTCGCGCTGCTTTTGCGCCTCCTCAGCGCTGATTCCCTGCGCACGCGCCACCCCCGCATCCAGCGAAACCGCACGATCTGTCGCGTGAATCCCGGGCTGCAAGTTGTTGATCGTGACACCAGATGGCGCGACCTGACGCGCCGTACCCGCCACAAAGCCTGTCAGCCCTGCACGCGCAGAATTTGACAAACCCAGCACAGGAATAGGCGCTTTCACAGACTGGCTGGTGATGTTCACAACACGGCCCCAGCCCTGCGCTTGCATGTGCGGCACGAGGGCCTGCATCAAAGCAATTGGCGTCAGCATATTTGCATCCAGCGCCGCAACAAAATCCTCGCGGCCCCAGTCGGTCCACATGCCTGGGGGTGGGCCGCCTGCATTGGTCACAAGGATGTCGACATTCTCCGCCGCCGCGAGCACTTTTGCACGCCCCTCTTCTGTGGTCACATCCGCCGCCACAGTGGTAACTTCAACACCATATTTCCCGGCAATATCAGCCGCAACAGCCTCCAGAACCTCCGCGCCACGCGCGTTCATAACAAGATTCACGCCCGCTTCGGCCAGCGCCTCGGCACAGCCACGGCCCAAGCCCTTGGATGATGCGCAAACAAGCGCCTTCTTACCGGCAATTCCCAAGTCCATGTCGCACTCTCCCAATTGTTCGCCAGCACAAAACCCCAAAACACCCTCAAAGGCCAGAGCAGAGACGCAGACTTGCCGCGCTTTTGCCCCAATCCTATACTAGCTTTTTGCAGTGTTCCCCGCGTGAAGAGTGTTCATGATTATGAGTGAGACGGCCCAATCCCTGCAAGTCTACCCTGCGCCCATGATGCCAGTCTCGGGCGGAGCCAACTTTGGCGATAACCTGAGCTTTGCCGCCGATCTCATGCTTGACGATTATTATCAGCTCGCGGCCGAAGCTGCCCCCCTTCGCCTTGGTCTACACGCGCTGGAAAATGGACACTTCCGCATTGGCGACAACACTCAGACAGGCAAAATCGGCGCAACCGTTGTACTCGACAGCTGCATCACCCTGATGGATGCCCAGAGCCAAGCCATCGAAGTTATCCTCCTGGTTGAGGTCAATGAAGAGGGCCATGTCGCCCAAGTCTACGGCATGCCCCTCGCACCGCTTGAGCCGAAAGAAGACTATCGCCTCGTCGGCATAGATGCAGAAAACGCCCCCCTGCGCTTTGCTCAGGTGGCGTGTGTTGCTTTCACACGCGGCACACGCCTGAGCCTTGCCACAGGCGAACAACGCTCCGTCGAAGCCCTCAAAATCGGCGACAAACTCCTCACACGGGACGATGGCCCACAAGAAATCCGCTGGATCGGTCATCACACCGTCCGCGCGTTGGGCGATTTCGCCCCTGTGATGATCACCAAGGGCACGCTTCACAACGAGAACGATCTTCTCGTCTCACCAGACCACCGCCTCTTTGTCTACCAGCGCGAAGACAAGCTCGGAGCAGGCCGCGCAGAAGTGCTGCTTAAGGCGCGCCACCTCGTCAACGGCGAGAGCGTCTTTGTTCAGGAAGGCGGCTTTGTCGACTACTTCCAAATCCTCTTTGAGAACCATCAAATTGTCTTCGCTGAAGGCATCGCCGCCGAGACC
>NZ_JAQWYD010000058.1:0-14457 GCF_029254145.1 Lentibacter sp. | reverse complement strand
AAGTGCAGGACGCAGGCTTTGACGACAAGATCATCACGCGCCAGATCGCTCTTGTTCAATCTATGACAAAACGCGAACGCGCCAACCCACAAATCCTCCAAGCCTCGCGCAAAAAGCGCATCGCCGCGGGTGCGGGCATGGAAGTCTCAGACCTCAACAAGCTTCTTAAAATGCACCGCCAAATGTCGGATATGATGAAAAAGCTCGGCAAAGGCAAAGGCGGCATGCTGAAACAAGCCATGAAGGGCATGTTCGGCGGCAAAGGCGGCCTCCCCGCAGAGCTCGGCCAAGGCATGGACCCCGCCGCCATGGAAGCTGCAGCCAAACAGCTTGGAGCAACAGGCAAGCTCCCCGGCCTTGGTGGCGGCATAGGGCTGCCTTCTGGGCTTTCCGGCTTTGGAAAGAAGAAATAGCCTATGCTGAGCCTCACCATCCCCACGCTTGAAACCGAACGACTCGTTCTGCGCGCCCCCTGTGAGGCGGACGCAGAGCAGGAGTTTGCGTTCTGGGCGTCGGATGCGTCAAAGTTCGTTGGCGGGCCATTGCGCCCTGATGAAGCATGGCGCGCCATTGGCGGGATCTTGGGCCACTGGGTTATGCGCGGCTACGGCTTCTGGGCGGTCGATGACAAATCCACGGGCAAATACCTCGGCCGCGTCGGTCTCTGGAACCCGCTCGGCTGGCCAGAACGCGAAATCGGCTGGACGCTCCTGCCCGAAGCCTGGGGCAAAGGCTACGCCACCGAAGCCGCTCTGGCTGCACGCGCACACGCCTACGATATTCTGGGCTGGGACACTGCCATCAGCCTCATCGCGCCCGACAATGCGCCAAGCAAAGCTGTCGCCGCCCGCCTTGGCGCAGCGTTCGACTATCACTATGAGCACCCCAAATTTGGCAAAACCGAAATCTGGCGCCACCTCGCCCCAGATGCCCTCGAAAACGGCGGAATGGAGGCCTACGCATAATGCACACCGCAAACATTCCTGTTCTCGAGACAAAACGCCTGATTCTGCGTGGCCCTGAAGCCGAGGACTACCCTGACTTCAAAGCCACGTTTTCAAGCTACCGTTCACGCTTTATGGGCGGGCCTCTGAATGCATATGAGGCATGGATGCTCTATGCTGCGGAAATCGGTCACTGGAACATTCGCGGCTTTGGCATGTGGATGATCCACGACAAAGAAACAGACGAGACCTACGGCATGGCCGGCGGCTGGAAACCTGCGCGCTGGCCCGAGGCGGAAATCGCTTGGATTATCTGGCCTGACAAAGCAGGCAAGGGCTATGCCCTGGAGGCAACCCACGCCGCGCGAGATTATTATTATAAGCATCAAGGTTGGGAGACAGCAGTCAGCTATCTTGATCCTAAAAACCTCGACAGCATCCGTCTTGCCGAACGCCTTGGCGCGAAACGTGACAATGAGGCTGTTACAATCGATGGATCTGATGCGGTCTACCGCCATCCATCGCCCGCAAAACTCGATGGCACACAACTCGCTCACGGCATCGACATGGAGATCAGCCACTACGCTGATCCGCTCTTCAAACCGAAAGGATGGGCGCTTGACTGATCCTGTTACGCAAGCTGCAACGCTCCTCAAGGAGCATCGCGAAAGCATCGACCGTCTCGATGCCATCCTCGTCTATACTCTCGGCGAGCGCTTCAAACACACCCAAGCGGTGGGCGCTCTTAAAGCCGCACACGACCTTCCCCCGTCTGATCCTGCGCGTGAAGCAGCCCAGATCACACGGCTCGAAGATTTGGCAATTCAGGCCGATCTAGACCCTGAATTTGCCAAGAAGTTTCTTAACTTCATCATCGCTGAAGTTATTCAGCACCACCAAAAACACCAAGAATAACAGGCCCTTGCCTGTAACGCCATTTAAGGAGAACACACCATGGCTATGAAAATTCGTCTCGCCCGCGGCGGCTCAAAAAAGCGCCCTTTCTACCGCGTTGTTGCAACAGACAGCCGTATGCCACGTGACGGCCGTTTCATCGAGAAACTCGGCACATACAACCCACTCCTCGCCAAAGACAGCGAAGAGCGCGTGAAGCTTGACCTTGACCGTATCAAGTACTGGCTCGGTGAAGGTGCACAGCCAACAGACCGCGTTGCCCGTATGCTTGAAGCTGCTGGCCTGCTCGAGAAGAAAGAGCGCGCCAACATGAAAAAAGGCGAGCCAGGCAAAAAAGCCAAGGACCGCGTTGAAGAAAAAGCAGCCAAAGCAGCAGCCGCTGCTGAAGCCGCTGCTGCGCCAGCCGAAGAAGCCCCTGCTGAAGAGGCTCCAGCGGCTGAAGAAGCAGCTGAAAGCTAAGCAAGGATGGGCTGGAGCCTTGGGGTTCCAGCCCGTTTTGCACCCTGCGCATGCGCTTTCTTTTTCGCCCGATACGCACTATCATCTTGATCGGCGCAGCCTTTCTTGGAGGTGTCGTCTACGAAAAATCCAGCCATGCTGACCGCTGTCTCAATGCAGGCGGAAGTGTCAAAACTGGCCTCTGTGAAGGAGCCCGCCCATGAGCGAGCATGTTTGCGTTGGAGCCATTGCAGGCTCATTTGGCGTCCGTGGTGAAATCCGCCTCAAGAGTTTTACAGCCAACCCCCAAGATATTGCGAACTATACGCCCCTCTTCTCCGAGGATGGAGCGCGCAGCTTCTCGGTTACAATTACCCGCCAAATCAACAATGGTTTTTCAGCACGCATCAGTGGTGTATCCACCAAAGAAGAGGCCGATGCCCTGCGTGGAACACAACTCTATGCAGACCGCAGCCAATTGCCTTCCCTGCCAGACGACGAGTTTTATCACGCAGACCTCATAGGCCTGAACGTGCTTGATACAGGCGGAACCGAACTGGGCCGCGTCAAAGCCGTGCAAAACCACGGCGCAGGTGATCTTCTGGAAGTTCAGATCAAAGGCGGCAGCAGCACAGTTCTGATGCCCTTCACACGGGCTGCCGTGCCGACAGTCGACCTTGCCTCTGGCCGCATAATCGCCGATCCCCCTGAAGGTCTCTTTGAATGACCACCGCCCCGATCCGCGTCATTGTCCACGCTGGCTTTCACAAAACAGGTACAACCAGCCTGCAAGACTTTCTCTACCAGAACAAATCTTCTCTTGCGCCCTACATGGCCTACTATGGCAAAATGGATTTCTTGGACGCGGGCACACAGGCACGCATCTATGCCCAGCGCCCCTTCCCACATCGGCTCATCAAATTCCGTTACGCTTTTCGCGCTTTTCTTGAAAACATCCCTGATCACTCCATGATCGTCCTGTCACGCGAAACATTTTCTGGCGGAATGCCCGGCCACCACACTCTTTCGGGTCGCCTGATGACATCCTACCAGCGCCCTGCCAAACGGTTGGCGAAAGTAATTATCTCCGAACTGCGACGCCGTTTCGGCCCAAGCGCAGAAATCACGTTCTTTTATACAACTCGGGAACGCGAAAGCTGGCTACGTTCTGTATATGGTCACCTGCTCCGTTCAATCCGCATCACAGATGACTACGTAAGTTTCCGCGCCCGCTTTCCAAAACTTCTCGGCCCTGAAGCCGAAGCGCAAAAACTTGCGCGCGCCCTCTCTCCAGTACCCGTGATGATGGCTGCTCTGGAAGACTACAGCTCGGCCCGCGAAGGGCCTGCCGCAGCCTTGCTTGATTTAATGGCAATCCCACCAGAACTCCGCAGTTCCCTGCGCCCTATTCCACGTCAGAACACAGCAAACACTGCCGCTACCCAAGCGGAGTTCCTACGCCTGAACCGCGAGATCAAATCCAAAGCAAAGCTCAAAGCCGCAAAAGCAGCTCTGCTCTAAATCTTTTTCTTAAAAAAGAATTTCACGCTAAGAGAGCGCGGGGCATGTCACCCTGAACCGGCCAGAGCGCACACTCTGCAATTCATCGCTCAGAGTACTGCGGCCAGCCGCGTGCCTTGATCAATCGCCCGCTTCGCATCGAGCTCCCCTGCCACATCAGCACCGCCAATCACATGCACAGAGACGCCCTTCGCCTCCAGAGCGTCAGCCAATGAGCGCTCACTGACCTGACCAGCGCACATCACAATCGTATCGCACTTCACTAAGGTTGGGTTTTCCCGCGCCTCGCCAAAACTTACATGAAGCCCATCAGCGTCGATGCGCTCATAATTTACCCCCCCGATCATCTCGACGTTCTTCATTTTCAGCGCGGCCCGATGGATCCAGCCCGTCGTCTTCCCGAGCCGCTTTCCGTGCCGCTCTGCCTTGCGCTGAAGCAAGATCACCTCCCGCGCAGGCGCGTCTGGCTGTGGTCCAGCAGGCGCAAGGCCGCCACGCGTCTCGGACGGATCACCTACGCCCCATTCCTCTTTCCATTCCGCGAGGTCCAGCGTCGTGCTCACCCCTTCATGAACAAGAAACTCGCTCACATCAAAGCCAATTCCCCCTGCACCAATAACCGCAACACGCTTACCAACCTGCGCCTTGCCTCGGAGAACATCTACATAACTCAAGACATGGGGCATATCTTGCCCCTCAATCTTTGGATCACGCGGCAGGACACCCGTCGCCACAATGACCTCATCAAAGCCGTTAAGATCGTCCGCTCCAACTTCGCGTCCAAGTTCAAGCCTGACACCATGCTTCGCTGCCATTGTGCCAAACCAGTCGACAAAGCCCCAGAACTCTTCCTTGCCCGGGATTTGCTTCGCCATATTCAGCTGCCCGCCGACTTCATCAGCGCGGTCAAAGACTGTCACTTTGTGTCCCCGTTGCGCAGCCGCAATAGCCGTGCTCATTCCGGCAGGTCCGGCGCCGACAACAGCAACAGTCTTGGGGGCATCCGTGCGTTCAAGCGTCAGCTCGGTCTCAAAACACGCGCGCGGATTGACAAGACAGCTTGAAATTTTTCCTTGGAATGTATGATCAAGGCATGCCTGATTACACGCAATACAAGGCGCGATCTCATCCGCGCGGCCTTGCTCCGCCTTCCACACAAAGTGAGGATCAGCGAGAAACGGCCGTGCCATACTTACCAAGTCAGCACAGCCATCGGCCAAGACGCTTTCGGCGACATCAGGCATATTAATACGGTTAGATGTGATCAGGGGAATTCCCACCTTACCCATCAGCTTTTTTGTAACCCAAGCAAAGCCTGCACGCGGCACACTGGTTGCAATCGTAGGGATACGCGCCTCATGCCAGCCAATGCCAGTGTTGATCATCGTGGCACCGGCCTTCTCAACTTCCTGAGCAAGCTGCACGACTTCCTCATGAGTCGAACCGTTTGGGATGAGATCAATCATGCTCAAACGATAGATAATGATGAAGTCCTCGCCGACAGCGGCCCGCACGCGCTTCATGATCTCAATCGCAAGGCGCATGCGGTTCTCATATGAGCCCCCCCAGCGGTCTTCCCGTTTGTTTACATGTGTTACCAGAAACTGGTTGATGAAGTAGCCCTCTGAGCCCATCACTTCGACGCCGTCATAGCCCGCCGCTTTCGCGT
Source organism: Lentibacter sp. (assembly GCF_029254145.1). Lineage (GTDB taxonomy): Bacteria > Pseudomonadota > Alphaproteobacteria > Rhodobacterales > Rhodobacteraceae > Lentibacter. Next base: position 8,970 of record NZ_JAQWYD010000058.1, on the reverse strand, counting down.
TGACCGCAGCGCTCGCAAAAGCAGCGATTTGCTTTTCAATACCGTCTTCGTCGAGTTCCTTGGGGACAAACGGAGAGATCGGCGACTTCACAGCGCTCGCACTCACACAGTCAGGCCCATACGCATAGCGCCCCGCATGCAAAATTTGCATGGCAATTTTTCCGCCTGCGGCATGCACACGGTCGGTGACGATCTTATGGTTGGCGATATCGGTTTCTGTATAAAGCCCTGCTGCACCAGGAAAGACGCCCCCCTCTTTATTGGGCGCAATCCCACCCGTAACCATCAGTGCAGCACCGCCCCGCGCACGCTCCGCATAAAACTCGGCAACACGATTCCAGTCTTTGGTTTCCTCAAGATTGGTGTGCATCGAACCCATAATCACACGATTTTTCAGAGTGGTATGGCCCAAATCAAGCGGGGCGAGCATATGTGGATACTGCGGCATGGTAAGACTCCTCGTTGGAGCAAACCTGAGGCAAAACGAGCGTCAAGTCACCCCAAACGCCGCGTCAATCTTTCGGCTTGTTGACACGCTCTGAAAGCGCTTCACGGCTTTCCACACGCTCTGAATAGCGGTCAACAAGATGCCCTTTGATGTCGCGCGTGAGCCATGTAAACTTAACCAGCTCCTCCATGACATCCACCACGCGATCATAATAGGGCGACGGCTTCATGCGCCCATTACTGTCAAACTCATCCCATGCTTTTGCGACAGATGACTGGTTCGGAATGGTCAAGAGCCTCATCCAGCGCCCCAAAATACGCAGCTGGTTCACAGTGTTAAAGCTCTGGCTCCCGCCCTCGACCTGCATCACAGCAAGCGTCTTGCCTTGGGTCGGGCGCACGCCACCAATCAGCGCCAGCGGAATCCAATCAATTTGGGTCTTCATAAGGCCCGTCATGGCCCCATGGCGCTCTGGGCTTGACCAAACCATGCCCTCGCACCAGAGAACAAGTTCGCGCAATTCCTGCACCTTGGGGTCATTTTCCGTTGCATCGTCAACCAAAGGCAAACCTGAAGGATTGAAAAGTCGCGCCTCACAGCCCAGCCGCTCCAGAATGCGAGCAGCCTCTTCCGCCATCAGGCGGCTGTAGGAGGTTTTTCTCAAGCTCCCATACAGCAATAGGATGCGCGGCCTATGGGTGCTGCGTTCGCTTGGGAAAAGCGCGGCCAAGTCCGGCGCAAAAAACGCCTCGTCTTTCAAATTTGGTGTATCGCTCATCGGCTCAGTTTGTTTCCACGCAATGACGGCGGAAAGCGCGCTTCAGCATATCGAGCTCCTGTCGCAGCAAATCCACTTCGACACGTAAATCTTCGTCCAATGCCTCTCCTGACAAAAGAGAAATGCTCGCGAGACACTCTTGGGTCTCACCGTCCAGAATGATGATCGTTCGGATACCGTCGGCTACAGCCTCGGCAGGAACAGGAACCGACATTTCCCATGCTCCATCATCGCCTGACTTGTAGCTCACCCCCAACACTTGCTTACCATCCAACAAAACGGGGAACTTGGGTGTCTCTACAATAGCCTCGCCATCAATACGGCTGACCACGGCCTCCCAGCGTGCCTGTATCATTCTGCGCTTTGTGACAACAAAATCGCTCATACTCGCCCCCCTAAAGTTCGGCTCTTGGTCTACGGCTAAATGTTAAATCACGCAAAGTCACTTGGTTCATTTCTGGACCTTCAAAGATAAGATCAAGCCAGATCCGCTCGACACGTTTTTCGTTCATTCTCGAATAAGCCAGATCAAACTCAACCATCACATCTTGCTGGTTCAACGGCAGTTCTCTAACGATCTGTTCGGTGTTTGGGCCATGTTTGACATTGAGGCGCGCAAATATCTCAATCGGCTTTTCACATTCAACGATGGTCTGGATACGCAGCAAATGCTTGCGTAGCAAGCCGTTGGCCGCAGCCTCAGGTAAGTCGACAACGACAGACAAGAAAGAGCCATCAAACTTAAACACATCTAGTCTAAGGCCATAGGGCGCAAGATCAGCCTCACGACGGTTTCGCAATTGGCGCAACGTGAGCTCAGAGTAGCGACAGTCATGGAACAAAGTCACTTCATCACCAAGCATGGACTTCGTTTCAGCCGAACTCAGACCAGGTGTTGGCAAAGGCCCACGCCATAACTCAGGCCGCCATGCCCAGTCGGAGTCAAAAGGTTTATCAAATACATGTGATCCCACCATCGGCAATGCAAGGCGCTCGTCGGCTATGTGAATGAGCCTATCTAACTGTGATTTTATTTTACGCGCCTCAGCCCGTTCGGTACGTAGTGCCTCGAGCTTTGCTTCCTTGGCACGCAGCGCCGCGCGCTGCCATCTCCGGAGTGTTATCCGGTATAGCGCTCTACGCCATGCTGCGTTGCTCTTCATCAAAGCCATAACCAGGATACTAACTTTCTAAATATGGTACTCATTGTCACCTTAATGGAAACAACGTTAACGAAAAGGTCTGATTTAAAGAAACTATTGAACAATTTGGCCTGCTTGCACTTTTTTACAAAACCAAAGTGATCATTCGAGCTCGACAGGAAACTGTTTCAAAGGACTTGCGGCAAGCACAGCCTCAGCAAACTCGATCAAAAGCACCTTGCCGTTTTCCCCTGCTGCCACGCCATCTTTCTCAGAATAAACCGCAAGCCCAATCAAGTAACCATTGAAGCGCAGCGCGGCACGCCAATGCTTCCCTTCTCCGTTTGGGATGAGCGCATCGCCCCCTTGCGCGAGCTGTACGATACTCATCCCATCGCCAGTTTCTTCATAGATGGGCTGCTCGTCCTTAAAAGCTTCAGCCAATCCATTTGCTGTGGTTGGCGCACGCTGAAGCCTTTGAGGTTGAGCCTGTAAAGTCAGTATAGCGGTATCCAGCCCAAACACTTGGGCCTGCGCATCAAGTGCCGCACAAGGTACTAGAAGTGCAAACCCACCTGATCGCCCCGTCTTCAGAGATCGCTTGTCGATGCAAAAGCCTCGCGGCCCTGCAGCAATCACCTTCTCTGGAACAATGGTTGCGTTCGCCAAGGCAAAGCTCCCTTGTGCGGCCTTGCTCTCAGCGGACGACAGATTGGTTTGCCCAACGGGCGCCCCTTCAAGGCAGCCCGTTAACAAAGTGAAAACCATGATACCCCTTAAAATGGACCAGGTTTTATGGCTAGAGGTCCATATAGACATGCTTCTCCGCTTTGGCCCCGGGATGCGTCACCGCGCCCTGATAGGTCGAGCCAACCATCTGTGCAAATTTCCAAACAGCGCCCGAAGCATAAATCGTTTCGCGTGGCCCTTTCCATTGGGTCTTACGCTCTGCAAGCTCTGCTTCGCTCAGATCAACGGAGAGTTCCCCCTTGATGGCATCAATCGTGATAATGTCCCCTGTCGCCAAAAAGGCAATCGGTCCGCCATGCGCAGCCTCTGGCCCAACGTGCCCCACACAAAACCCACGCGTTGCGCCAGAAAAGCGGCCATCAGTGATCAGCGCGACTTTCTTGCCCATGCCCTGTCCGCTCAAAGCAGCTGTGGTCGCAAGCATCTCGCGCATACCAGGCCCGCCAGCAGGCCCCTCGTTGCGAATAACCAGCACCTCGCCCTCCTCATAGGCGCGCTTTTGAACCGCTTCAAAGGCCTCCTCCTCACATTCAAAAACCCGAGCTGGACCTGTGAAAACCTGATGCTCAGGCGCAATCCCGGCAACTTTCACAATAGCACCCTCGGGCGCGATGTTGCCCTTGAGGCCCACAACCCCACCGGTTTTGGTGATCGGCGTCTCGATCGGATAGATCACGCGGCCATCGGCCTCGCCCTTGATCCCGTCCAGCGCCTCGCCCAACGTCACACCTGCAGAGGTCATGCAGTCTTCGTGCAGCAAGCCTGCCTTGCGCAATTCCTTCATCACAACAGGCACGCCACCCGCTTCATAAAGGTCTTTCGCCACATAGTTACCACCTGGTTTCAGGTCGACGAAATAGGGTGTGTCCCGGAAAATGTCACAAACATCTTCAAGGTAAAATTCGATACCTGCCTCATGCGCAATTGCAGGCAGGTGTAGCCCCGCATTGGTGCTGCCGCCAGTACAGGCCACAACGCGTGCCGCGTTCTCTAGCGATTTACGCGTGACCACATCCCGCGCGCGAATGTTCTTTTCAAGCAACATCATGACAGCTTCGCCAGAAGCTGCGGCATATTGATCGCGGCTTTCGTACGGCGCGGGTGCGCCTGAAGAGTTGAGCAATGCCAAACCGATTGCTTCACTCACGCAAGCCATTGTATTAGCAGTAAACTGTCCTCCGCAGGCCCCAGCACTCGGACACGCCACGCGCTCCAGCACAGCAAGGGCTTCGCTAGACAACGTACCCGCCTGATGGCGACCGACCGCCTCAAACATATCCTGAACGGTGAGATCGCGCCCCGCAAGATCTTCAGGAATACCCACATCCGTCGGCGCTTTGCCCGGTAAAATCGAACCGCCATAAACAAAAACTGACGGCACATTGAGGCGCACCATCGCCATCATCATTCCTGGCAAGGATTTGTCACAGCCCGCAAGACCGACAAGCGCATCATAGCAATGCCCCCGCATCGTCAGTTCGACAGTGTCAGCAATCGCTTCACGACTCGCCAGTGACGAGCGCATGCCCTCGTGCCCCATGGCGATCCCATCCGTTACAGTGATGGTGGTAAACTCTCGCGGGCTACCGTGGGCCTCCCGAACGCCAGCTTTTGCAGCCTGAGCCTGACGGTTTAGCGAAATATTACAGGGAGCGGCTTCATTCCAGCAGGTGGCCACACCCACCAGCGGCTGATGGATCTCTTCTTCTGTCATGCCCATCGCATGATAGAATGAACGGTGCGGCGCCTTTGATGGCCCCTCAGTCACGTGGCGGCTTGGCAGCTTTGATTTATCAAATTTGGTCATGTTTTTCTCCCTGTTTGCGCACCTATTCAAATATCCAAGCTAACAAGGTGACACAAGTCTGCAAGCACCTAAGTACTTACCCTACGGAAGCTCTCTTCTGTGGCCTGAGCAAAGCTATCCAGTCGTTTGAGCAATCTTTTTGAAAGACTGCCGCGCGCCAACTTGAGCGATTGCACCAAGAGTCGCGCAGACAGTGTGGTGGGGGCAAGCACAAGCTCAATACCCACCCGAGTTCTATGTTTTGAAAGCGCAACAAGCTCGACGCTCAGCAAGCCGTCCAGACCAGCGGTACGACTTTTTGCTCGAAGTTCACTCGGCGCTTGAACGTCAAGAAGCTCAATGCCCATTTTCCGCCTCTTCCCGCGAAAATCAAAGCTAACCTCCCAAGCCATACCTGCGCATGGTCCAGCCAAACTGTCTAATCTCGAGATGTCGGCACCTCGCCGCAAGGCCTGCCTGGTAAATCCATCAAAGTCAGTCACCGCAAAGAAAACATGATCAATCGGCGCTTCAATATCTTGCTTTGCGGAAAACTGCATATACTCACTGCCTCTGAAATCTTACGTTGGTTGACTATAACTTGGAGCTATCTGAGCCGATCCGCAAGCCAGTTCGAAAGTAAAAAGTGAGCTATCGCTCCCTTTCGAGCGGGCGTTAACGTCGGATGTTCGCCCGCAAACGATAGTGCAATTTCTTCACGGCTGAACCAACGCGCATCCTCAATCTCATTCGGATCAATTGTTATCGCATCCGTTTCGGCACGTCCGTAGCAGCCAATCATCAGTGAGCTTGGAAATGGCCAAGGCTGGCTTGCCAGATAACCCACCGCACCAACATTGATTGCGGCCTCCTCAAAAACTTCGCGGCGCACAGCCGCTTCAACAGTTTCTCCGGGCTCGACAAAGCCCGCCAGAAGGGAATACATACCCTCGGGCCAGCCCGGTGAGCGCCCCATCAAAACAGAGTTTCCACGCGTGATAAGCATAATGACGACAGGATCAGTCCGCGGAAAATGCTGTGTGTTGCAGGCAGGGCAAGACCGTTGCCAGCCGGCCATAGCCATTTGGCTCTCCGTCCCACAAGCCGCACAGAAACGATGCGATCTGTGCCAACCCAGGACGGCGCGCGCCGTCGCCGCCAATTCTGCATCCCGCGGCGAAAGACGCGTCATTGCGCCACGCAGTTCCTGAAAAAATTGAGTTTCTAGCAGCAGTGGGTGCTGCTGTTCGGTCGGATCAAAGAAAGCTCCGAGTGCCGCTTCATCAACCTCGTGCGGAACCCAATCAGAAATATCACTGACAAAAACCAATCGTCCATCCGTTTCGCGTCCCAGTAAGATGGGCTCTTTTCCGTGTTCTTGTAGGACAACATGATCCATAGGGAGACGGGCCAAGCGCTCGCGCGCATCTCCCTCTAAGAGTGGCTTTCCCCGCCAAAGCAAAATGGTTTCAGCCTGACCATCGGCTATGGCTTGCGAAAGAGCGTCAGGTTGGCCCCGAACCTCTGCCGCACGATCCAGCCCCGAGCCTCCAAATGTTACGGTTTCTGCCAGTTTCATTTTCGCCCCACCTTTGCTCTCGGAAAGTTCTATCCTCCTTCCCAACGCTTGGAAAGCCGCGGCACATTAGCGCTCTGTCCTTAGTTGTAATATTCAATCAAGGCGTGCTACGCTTCATCTATAAACAAGTTAACCGTTACGCCCCGAAAATACGAGGTGAGCCAACTGGTAGATCAATGCAAATCAACTGAGCAGCAAAGCGCCATGCTTCGCATATTGCAAACGACTGATTTGCATGCCCATGCCCTTGAATTTGACTACAACAACAACTTCTTTGCCCGTCGCGGTCTGTCTCGATCTGCGCTGCAAATCGAAAACGCCAAAGCCACAGATAAACCTTGCCTGTTGTTCGACACAGGTGATTTCCTGCAAGGCTCGCCAATCGCAGACAGGCTCGCTCAATAACCTGAGACACATCACGACACGCATCCAATGATCACGGCGATGAACCTTCTGGGGTACGATGCCGCAACCATCGGAAACCACGATCTAGACTTTGGTATCGATCACCTTGCGGCATCACTCGCTCAGGCAAACTTTCCCTTCGTCTCGGCCAATCTCCTCCTGCCGCCCCATGTCGCATCCCAGCTCAAACGGTACGTGATACTGGAGCACGCTCTTGTCGGTTACGACACGCCACTGCGCATTGGCGTGACAGGATGCCTGCCAAGCATAACACTCAAAGGCGCGGCAGGACTTGATCCCAGCATTGCATGCGAGCCCATCGCACCAGCTCTCTCGCGTGCCATTGCGGATATGAAGCGCGAAGGGGTCGATATTGTCATTGTGCTTGCACACTGCGGCCGAGAAGCGATTGAAGCCGAGATCACTCCCCTCCATGGAGTCGATGTCGTCCTTGGCGGACATACCCACGAGCTTCTACCCGCCCCCAAACAAGGCGTTGTTCAAATTTCAAAGGCCCAAACTCCCGTGATGATTTCGGGCGCTTTGGAAGAATATGTGGGGCAAATAGACCTGATGTTTTCTCAAGGAGATGACGCGTGGCGCATAGAGAGCGCTGAAATGCAAATGAAACAAAATGCACCCAAGGCTCCTGAAAGCGTAAAAATTGTTGACGCTCTCGCCCAAGATCACGATGAAACAGTCTTGGCCGTTGCAAAGCCTCTCGGACAAACCACAAGGCAGATCGACAGCTTCTTTGCTCTTGTTGCCGACAATTCTAGGCTTCAGCTTCTGGCGCAGACATTTGAAAATGCAGTCAAGGCAAAGCTTGAAGACACAAGGTGGTCCCACCTCCCCGTTCTATCAGTGGCCGCTCCCGTGCGTACTGGCGGTCTCAACGGTGCGACACACTTTTGTCATATCCCGGCCGGCACAATCCATTTGCGTGATCTGGATAAGCTCTACAGTTTTCCTGATACGCTTTGTGCTTTGCTCATCACTGGCAAAGCCCTCCGCGTCTGGCTTGAAATGAGCGCTAGCATCTTCAACCAAATTGCCATCGGAAGCCAAGGAAAGGCGCTTCTCAACCCAAGTTTCCCCGGCTACCTATTTGATGTTATTCCCCAGCTCACCTACGAAATTGACCTTTCCAAGCCCGCTCTCTTCAATGAGCGCCGAGAGCGACTAAAGAACAGAGGCGGGCGCATCAGCGCATTGACGTATCAGGGCAAACCCGTTGCAGACGATACACTCTTTGTGCTTGCCGCCAGCTCGTTTCGCGCGCGCGGCGTCTTGCCCGAGATGGCCGAAGCAGACGCGCCGCGACTGATCTTGGATACAGGCCAGACCTGCCGCTCAATCTTAAGTTCCTACATCGTCAACGCAGCGACCTTAGTCCTCAAGACAAAGCCATCGTGGCGTTTCAAGCCAACCCCAAACGCCAGCGCCCATTTCCTGACGTCACAGCGCGCTGAAAGCAAACCAGACTGCGGCATAGAGTTTGTTCGAGAGACATCGCAGGGCTTTGCAGAAATGCGCATCTGCCTCTCGGGGAAGCCGAACCAGAGAGGCTCGATCTCTGATGATCCACAACTAGCGGATTTCGCTTGAAAGAGTTCAGATCGGCGCCAAAAACACCGTTCGTAGCTGGCATCGTAGCCTAAGTTGAGTGACCTAGAAGCTCTTGCCAATCGCCACAGAGCTCCCTATATCTCCCATCGAGAGGTTGGCGCGGGCAGGCGCCTCGCCAACCCGGTCAGATCCGGAAGGAAGCAGCCGCAACGAGCCCCGCTTGGGTCGTGATCAGCCTCTCACCTTCTCTACACTATAGATGTGACTCACCTAACGCCTTTGAGCCTTGCATCGGTAGTTTGGGGTAATTCCATCAATCCAGCTCTGCGTCTCGTTTTTTGTTTGTGGGCTCTGCGCGCTTTGGTTGCAGTTCAGTAGCTTGCGCACGCTCACATCCAAGCTCTCATTGAGCCCAACTGGCTGGCTCGAACAAGACAGTATGTGGTATTTATATATTGTTTTAATTTTGTTATGTTTTTTTACGTAAAAAGCACCCTCGAGGGGTGCTTATTA
>NZ_JAQWYD010000053.1:0-21676 GCF_029254145.1 Lentibacter sp. | reverse complement strand
CCCGCCTCAAACAGCGCCTCAAACAAGCGCCCGACAATCATCGCATCGGTGATATCGGTGATCTGCATCTCGTCAAAGGCAAGGCAGCGCACCTCCTTGATGACTTTGGCGGCCACAGGTGCAAGCGCGTCCTGGACATTGTTCTGGCGCGCCTCGTGCATCCCCTTGTGGATCTCCTGCATGAACGCGTGAAAATGCACCCGCCGCACAGGCACATCGAGACACTCAACAAAAAGGTCCATCAGCATCGACTTGCCACGCCCGACCCCGCCCCACATATACAGCCCACGGATCGGCTCGGGCTTCTTGGCAAACCAGCCTCGCTTCACAGGCTCTGCCAGTGCCACACGAATGCGCTCGAGCTCAGGCAAAGCCGCCTCTTGCGCCGCATCGGCCCGCAGCGTCCCATCAGCCACACGGGCCGCATATTCAGTGATCATATCGCGCGTCATAGGGCACTTCCTAGCGCCATTCACAACAGGCGCGCAAGCCGCTGCGAATGCGGTCGAGACCATTGCACCCGCCACTGCCCCGCTCTAAGATTTTCTGGTGGATTCAAAGAGTGCCAAAAACCCTATGACAGAAGCAGAAAAAGCCTATGCCGAAGCAGAACGCCTAATTGCCAAAGAGAAGGAGGAGCGGACTGGCGAACTTGATCTCTCTAATGATGAGTTTAAAGCGCTCTCCAAACTGCCCTCAGATATTTCAGACCTTGATTGGCTTAGTACGCTAAGACTGAACAATACTCAGATAGAAAGCCTTGAACCAGTTTCCACGCTTACAGCACTGATGCTACTCGAACTCAAGAACACGTCAATTATAGACCTAACGCCCCTTGAAACTCTCGAATCGCTCCGATGGTTGAACCTAAGCTACACTGCTGTAAGGGAGCTGGTACCGCTTTCAAACCTCCACAAGCTCTTTGCGCTTTTTCTTGGCAACACCCAAATCGAAGACATAGTACAAATTGAGTCTCTAAAATTGCTTAAACGTCTTGATATTGATAACTGCAAAATAGCTGATCTGAGGCCGTGTCGAAACTTCACGGAGTTAAGTTCGGGTGACTCATTTGAAGGCTTGTTCTTTACTAATATACTAGCATCACAGCTTGACCCACATCTTCACGAATTCAGTCAAGTTCAAAACCCTTATGACCGCACCCTTCAAACTCTCGACTACCTCAACAGCCTTGATGACGCCGAGTATGACGCCTTCCTTGCGCGACGAAAGCGCGAGCTGAGGATCGTAGAGGGAGAAGCAGTCCCAACCCCGCCCAAGCCCTCGCCGACAGCCAAGGCTCGCGCGCAAATCCTAGCGCCACGGCGCGCCCTGCACCGCAAAGTCATCCTGCCGTTGGCCGATCAAATCAAGACTGCGTTGCGCGAATGGCAAAACCAGACAGGTACAAACCAACTCCCCGAAGCGCTCCAGCTTGTCGAGCACCTCGCCAACGGCTTCGCCCTCGTCGTGCAGCAGAGCGACATCCAAGGCCTTGAAGCCCGCCTCGCCTATCTTGAGTCCGAAGGCCAAAAGCTCGCCACGCTCCTGAAACAAGAGCAAGCCAAAACCGCCGCTCTTGCGCATGAGCTTTCCGAGGTAAAAACCGCCAAATTCGCCCCTGCCTTCCGCGAAGAAATGGGCAAGCGCTCGGCTCAGATGGTGACAGCTGGCGTCTATGCTTTCACAGGGTTGGGAGTCACCTACCTCCTCGGCGAAGCGCACCCGATCACCAAAGCCCTGATCAGCGTAATTACTCCGAAATAACCCCCACCGAACGCTGCGTTTACCAAATTTCCCTAACAGAAATTAACGTTTAGGCGGTGCACGGGTTGTGCACGCCTTGTGCACGGTTTTCACCCCCCCTCCTTTTCGAGCGAACGCTACGTCTTAGGGTAAGTTAACAAATGAATAATTGACCTTCTCCCAGAGCCGCGCCAATGATCAATTGCGATCAGGAGACACCCATGCAAAAACAAGCCTCCCTTTTCACCCCTGTGCTCATCACAGGCTGCGTGATTATCCTTGTGTCCTTTGCCATACGGGCCAGCTTCGGTGTCTTTCAAATTCCCATCGCTCAGGAGTTCAACTGGCCCCGCGCCGAGTTCTCCCTCGCCATCGCGTTGCAAAACCTCGCATGGGGCATCGGCCAACCTTTCTTCGGCGCGATTGCCGAAAAAATAGGTGATCGTAAGGCTGTTATTATCGGCGCCTTGGTCTATGCGGCGGGGCTCGTGCTCTCGTCCTTCGCCGTCAGCCCGCTTGAGCACCAACTCTACGAAATCCTTATTGGATTTGGCGTTGCGGGCACGGGCTTTGGCGTCATTCTCGCGGTCGTTGGCCGCGCCAGCTCTGATGAAAACCGCTCCATGTCGCTCGCTATTGTCACAGCGGCGGCCAGCGGTGGGCAGGTCGTCGGCGCGCCCGTGGCCGAGTATCTTCTCGGCTTCATGTCTTGGCAGGATGTCTTCCTCGTCTTCGCCGCCGCCGTGCTCGCGCTGATCATGCTCTTGCCCTTCATGCGCGCGCCCGTCGCAGCCACCAAGCAAGAGCTCGAAGAGAGTATGGGATCCATCCTCAAACGTGCCGCGCGCGACCCGTCTTTCACGCTAATTTTTCTTGGCTTTTTCTCTTGCGGCTACCAGCTCGCATTTGTCACAGCGCACTTCCCCGCCTTTGTCACTGAGATGTGCAGCCCCATCGTTTCCGGCTCCATGCTCGACAACATCGGCGTGTCCTCCACCTCCGCTCTAGGCGCTGTCGCGATCTCGCTCATCGGGCTGGCCAATATAGCCGGAACGCTCACCGCAGGCTATCTTGGGAAGCGCTATTCCAAGAAATATCTGCTCGCCAGCATCTACCTCGCGCGCACCTTTGTCGCCGCCGCTTTTATCCTCACCCCCATGAGCCCCGCCACCGTGCTGATCTTCTCGGTTGCCATGGGCTCACTCTGGCTGGCAACCGTCCCGCTCACCTCAGGCCTCATCGCCCATATCTACGGGCTGCGTTATATGGGGACCCTCTATGGGATCGTCTTCTTCTCGCATCAGCTCGGAAGCTTCCTTGGTGTCTGGCTCGGCGGGCGGATGTATGACGCCTATGGAAGCTATACCGCCGTGTGGTGGTTCGGCGTTGGCGTCGGATTGTTTTCCGCACTTGTGCATTTGCCAGTGCGCGAAAAGCCACTGGCAGCGGCCGTTTAAAGGGCTTAGCGCGTGCGCCACGCCTCCAGAATGTAACGGCTGGTCATCAAATCAAGATGTGCGCCACCGCCATTTTTGAAAAGTGTAATTTCGGTATCTGATGTGCGCTGCATCTTCTCGGGTGTGTAATAATCCGCAATCAGATCGTCGCGTTGGATCACCCCCGATTGGAGCGGAATTTCGATCTCGCCGATATGGCCAACCGTCGTATTGTAGCTGTCCACAAAGAGGCGCGAGCGCGTCAAAGCCTCATCATCCGCCTCGCGCATGTCAGGGCGATAGGCGCCAATCAGATCGACATGTTGCCCCGCCTGAAGCCACGCTCCCATAAGGTTTGGCTCCGTCACCATCGTCGCCGATGTGATGATATCCGCTTCCTTGACAGCGGCCTCAAGACTCGTGGCCACTTTCATCCCTGGATAGTCTGCCGCCATCGCCTCAGCATTGGCTTGCGTGCGGTTCCAGACGGTAAATTCAGCATCAGGAAAGCCCGCGCCGTAAGCCTGCCGCAGCGAACGCCCAACAGTACCCGCGCCAATGATCAGGATCTTGCGGCTGTCTTTACGGGCGAGCTTGAGAGCGCCCAGCAAAGAGTCCCCTGCCGTCTTCCATTTGGTTACGAGATGAAAATCAACGATCGCCTCAAGGCTCCCGTCAGCATCAGAATAGAGGTTCACCCCGCCGCCCACGACAGGCTTGTTCGCTTGCGGATTGTTCGGAAAGATCGTGGCCGATTTCACAGCAATCCCCATCCCGTCGATCCAGGCAGCACGGCTCAAGAGCGTGTCTTTGCCGCGGTAGAGAAAGGTATCGCCAATCTCGGCCTTGGGCAGCTTGTGCCCCGCCTCAAAGGCCCGCGTCAGCCCGACCCAGTCGAGCAGCTTCTCACCCTCGTGGAACGGGACCATTTCAATGCTCATCGCGCAGCCTCCTCACTTAGAAATCCGTGTGACACCAGAGCTTGCGCCCAGCTGTCCTCGCTGTCAACGCGATGGGTCTGCCAGCCACGCGCGCGGGCGGTGGCAAGGTTATCATCGCGGTCATCCCCAAAAAGGAGACGCTCCGGCGCTATCCCGCAGTCGGCTTCAACGGCGGCGTAAATCTCGTCAAACGGCTTGCGCATTTTCATGTCGCCCGAGATATACACGCGGTCAAACTCCTGCAAAAAAGGATGCGCCGCAGCACTCCACCTAAAGTTTTCCGAGCCGAAGTTTGACAAAGCAAAAACAGGTACACCCGCCGCTTTTAGAGCGCGCAACAGCCGTACAGAGCGGTGCATCACATGGTCGGTCATCGGGAGCCACTCGTCACGCAGCATGAGCAGCTCTTCACCAAACACAGGGTGCGCGGCCGCCGCCTCGGCAATACTTGCGCCAAAGGGCGCGCCCGCATCAATCTCGTTCATCAGCCCGTGCAAATCATAGCCAGCAAAGAACGCCTGTTGCCGCGCTTTGCCCAAGCGCTTTGCATAGTAGCGTTCGGGCTGCCATTCGATCAGCACATTGCCGATATCAAAGACAACCGCTTCAATCACTTTGCCGCCTTCCGAAGCTCCCGCTCCAGCGCCTCCAAAAAGCGCGAGCGATCCGTTTTGGAAAAGGCTTTGCCCCCACCTTGTCGAAACGGGTCCGCCGCGCGCAAGTCATACATCAGGTCGCGCGTGGCCAGTACATTGCCAATATTGGCCGCCGTGAGCGCCTCGCCGTTGTGCTTGAGAACTTGCGCCCCCGCTTCCACACATTTGGCCGCCAAAGGAATATCCGATGTGATCACCACATCGCCCTTCCCCGCCCGCTCGGCGATCCACATATCCGCAATGTCGGGCCCGTCCGGAACGATCTCATGGCTCACATATGGGTTGGCAGAGGGGCGCAGCCCCCCGTTGCTCACCATCACAGCCATGATCTTGTGGCGGGTCGCCACGCGCTCTACTTCGTCCTTCACAGGACAGGCATCGGCATCCACATAAATCACGGTTTTTTCTTCACTTTGAATTCATCAGGGATCGGCATGCGATTAAATGCATCAAGCCCCGCAATTTTGTAGGCCTCCGCCAGTGTCGGATAGTTGAACGTGTTCTTCACAAAGTAATCGACCGTGCCTTTAAGGTTCAAAACAGCCTGCGCAATGTGAATAAGCTCGGTCGCGCCCTCGCCCACAATCTGCACACCAAGCACGCGCCGTGTCTTAAGGCTCACGAGCATCTTGAGCATCCCGTGCTCCAGCCCCATGATCTGGCCACGGCTGGTCTCGCGGAAGCGCGCCACGCCGATCTCGTAGGGTATTTCGCGCTCCTGCATCTCTTCCTCCGACATGCCACAAGTGCTGATCTCAGGGACAGAGTAAATCCCGTAAGGAAACCATGGGCTTTCCCCCAAAGTCGGCGTGTCCAGCGCATGACATCCCGCCACGCGACCCTGCTGAAGCGAGGTCGACGCCAGCGAAGGATGCCCGATCACATCGCCCGCTGCGTAGATATGGGGCACTTTGGTCTGATAGCTCTTGCGATCAACTTCAAGCCGCCCGCGGTGGTCTGTTTCAAGGCCAACAACCTCAAGCCCGAGCCTGTCTGTCGCGCCCATACGCCCCGCAGCAAAGAGCAGCATATCAGCGCGCACATGGCGTCCGTTCTCAAGGCTCACCTCGACATGTGTACCCGCATCCTCGATCTGCGTGATCGCCGACCCAAGCCGCAGGTCCACGCCGTTTTCCTTGATCTGATGGGTAAAGTCCGAAATGAGCGCGGAATCGATAAAGTCGAGAAAGCTGTCGCGCGGCTCGATCAGCGTCACAGTGACATCAAGCGCCGAAAACATCGTGGCATATTCGACCCCGATAACACCCGCCCCAACAACAACAAGCGAACGCGGGATCTCGGACATCTCCAGAAATTCATCACTGTCCACAACCGTGCGTCCGTTGAACGGCACATAATCAGGGCGGTAGGTCTTCGTTCCCGTGGCGATCAAAAACTTGTCGCCAGTGATGCGGCTGGTGTCGCCTGCTTCTGTGGCAACTTCGATCTCGTTTGGCCCGACAAACTTCGCCATGCCCAAAAGCGTATCAACGTGGTTGCGGTTGAACTGGTGCTCCAGCACATCCACTTCGTGATCCAGCGTCATATGAAGCCGCGCCTTGAGATCACCCGCGTCAATATTGTCCTTCACACGGTAAGAGCGCCCGTAAAAACTGCGCTCACGGTAGCCTGACAAGTTGAGCACCGTCTCGCGCAACGTCTTGGAAGGGATCGTCCCGGTATGAACAGACACCCCACCCAAGCGATCCTTACGGTCCACAACAAGCACCTTCCGCTTGAGCTTACCCGCCTGAATAGCCGCCGCGCGCCCCGCAGGGCCAGAGCCGATGATGATCAGATCATAATGCGCCATAGAGAGTCCTTACGCGTAAAGTGCTTCGGCATGAAAGGCGATGTGGTCTTCCATGAAGCTTGAAACAAAGAAATAGGAATGGTCATAGCCCTTCTGGAGGCGCAGCGTGGCCTCTTGGCGGCGCGCATTTGCGGCCTCCGCCAGCGCCTCGGGCTTGAGCAAGTCGATAAACTGGTCAGACGTGCCCGTGTCCACAAGCATGGGCCCATCAAAGCCCACATCGCGCATCATCAGCGCGGCATCATGGCGCGCCCATGCGGCCTCGTCAGCGCCAAGATAGGCTTTCAGTTGCTTGCGCCCCCAGTCGCTCGCTGTCGAATGACAGATCGGAGAGAAGGCCGAAACAGAGCGATACTGCCCCTTGCGTCCCATCGCCAGCGTCAGCGCGCCGTGCCCGCCCATAGAGTGCCCCGTGATCGCCTGACGCTCTGCATCAATCGCAAACTCCGACATGATCAGCGCAGGCAGTTCCTCGGCCACATAATCCCACATCTGGAAATGCGGCTTCCAAGGGTCTTGGGTCGCGTTGACATAAAAGCCCGCGCCTTGGCCAAGATCATAACCGTCGTCATCAGCCACACCTTCGCCGCGCGGTGATGTATCAGGGAACACAAGCGCAATGCCCTGCTCCGCGGCCCAGCCCTGCGCACCCGCCTTCACCATGGCGTTTTCGTGAGTGCAAGTCAGGCCCGAAAGATACCAAAGCACAGGCACAGGCCCGTCGCGCGCTTCTTCGGGCAGAAACAGCCCAAAGGTCATGTCACAGCCCGTGGCTTTGGAGGCATGGGAGTATACCCCCTGAACCCCGCCAAAACACTTGTTCTCTGCTACTGCTTCCATGGGCCGTGCCTCCGCTGTCACTCAAATTCACCACAAGCCATAACAAGGCCAATGCGCGGGGCCTATCCCAAAACGGTCAATCTTCGCTTAAAACAGTCATGATTTCGCTCAAAGGCTTCTTCATTTTCGCGCTCTGAGGTACGGTTGCGTTCGTCGCCGCATGGCCCACAGCAAGGATCATGATCGGCTTTTCATGCTCGGGCCGACCGCAAATGTCCCGCAAGAAGTTCATCGGCGCAGGCGTATGCGTCAGGCACGAAAGCCCCGCATGGTGGAGCGCTGCAATCAGAAAGCCAGACGCAATCCCCGTGCTCTCAGGCACATAGTAATGTTTAAAGCGGCTGCCATCCTCTCGCAGCCCGTAGCGCTGCGCAAAAATCACAATCAGCCAAGGTGCATCTTCAAGGTGCGGCTTGCTCACGCCCGTCCCGATGGGCTCCAGCGCGCTGAGCCACTCGTCCCCCGCAGCACCCGCATAAAAGCGCTCTTCCTCTTCTTCGGCGGCGCGGCGGATCTCGGCTTTGATTTTCGGATCAGAGATCGCCACAAAGTGCCAAGGCTGGTGGTTCGCCCCGCTCGGCGCAAGACCGGCAGCAGCAACACAGTCATCAATCACTGCGCGCGGCACGGGGGTCGTCGCGAAGTCACGCACCGTGTGACGGCGGCCCATCTCGGCGCGAAAAGCTTGTGCCGCGGCACGCATCTCTCCCTCACCTTTGCTGATATGATCAGGGATCGGGATCGGTTCGTAATCTTTGCTCATCATAGCCTCAATAGAGTTTGGTGACCCAAGCAATCACAGCCGAAACCGTCACAATGCTCACAGCCGTCGACACAAGAATAGAGGCCGAAACCCGATGCGGCGCAACCCCGTAATGTTGGGCAAGAATATAGACATTCCCCGCCACAGGCAGGGAAGCCGCCGCAATCATGACGGCTGCGGGATAGGGATCAACGGGGAACAGAATGAGCGCGCCAACGGCGACAAACAAAGGGTGCAGCACGAGTTTGCAAAAGCTGAGCCAGCTCGGAACAATAATCCGCTCCGCCGATTTTGACGCCAACGACGCCCCGATCGCAAACAAAGCGCCCGGCGTTGCAGCCGCCCCCAAAATAGACACAAATTCATTCACTGGCCCTGGCAAGGGCACACGGCTGGCGGACCACAACAGCCCCAGCACAATCGAAACAATCATGGGGTTTTTCAAAAGCCCAAGACCAACCGTTTTCAAAATTCCAATGCTCATCCGGCCGTCGCGCGCGCCTGTAATCAAGATCACAACAAGCGAGCCAAAAACGATAAGATCAATCGCCAGCAAGAGCATGATCGACTTAACGGCTTCTTCGCCCATCAAGAGTGCCAGCATAGGTATCCCGAGAAAGCCGACATTGCCGATCGCCGCACATTGCGCCTCGATTGCAGCCTCCTCGACACTCCGTCCCAGATAGAACGAAACCGCCATCGCAAGGCCGTAAACAAAAGCTGTGCCCCAGAGATAGGCCGCAATAAAGTGCCCATCAATCAGCTCGGCAAAGCTCAGGTTGGCCGCAAAGCGAAACAGCATAGCAGAGAGCGCAAAGTAGAAGACAAATTTGGTGATGTAAGACGTCGCCTCTTCGCTAAAAAACTTCGTCTTGCCTGCACCATAGCCCAGCGCGATGATGGCAAAAAATGGTAGTGTTTCCAGAAAAATCTCGATCATGCCTTTTCCTAGGTTCAGAATATAGGAAACTCAATCACATTTCCGTCTTATGAGAAGCCCCAACCGATGCTCGACGCCTATTTGCTGCACCACCGAGACACCACCAATGTGGGCGATTTGGCCTGCAGCCCTGCAGATTACTTTGATTTCGGGAAAAGCGATGTGGCGGCTTTTGGTGGGCCAGTTCCAGCGACGCGCCGCCTGATTATGGGCGGCGGGCAAATCTGGAAATCTTGCATCCGCACCCAGCGCCGCCACGCCAGCCGCGCCAAACACTCGATCCTTTGGGGCGTCGGGATCGGCCCTCAGGCTCTACGCTCACCCGAATACGCCGAGATGCGCGAAAGCTGTTCGCTGATCGGAACACGCTGCGCAGGCTTTGAAAATTTGGGCGCACGCTATGTGCCTTGCGCCTCGGCCATGTCCGAGCACTTTGACACAGCCCCGGCCCCAAGCCACGATGTCGTCATGTTCGCCCACGGGCGTTACTCCGATGATATCCCCCGCCTCGCTGGCACGCCCGAGCTGAGCAACCTCGATGTTTCGCTCAAAGACGTGGTCCACTTCCTCGCCAGCGGCGAAACCGTGCTGACAAACTCCTATCACGGAACTTATTGGGCTCTCCTTCTAGGCCGGCGCGTCATCTGCGTGCCATTTTCCCAAAAGGTTCGCTTTTTCCCCGATCCGCCCACTCTGGCCAAGCCACACAACTGGCAAAAGCACATTGGCAAAGCCCAAAGGGTCGAGGGCGCACTCGAGAAAGCGCGCGCCCTCAACCGCACGTTTTATGAAGATGTGATGAACCTGCCTTAACCACCCCCGATAATCACACCCGCCGCAAAGACAAGTGCACCCCCAAGCACAACCTGAAACGTGGCGCGTAAAAACGGCGTGTCCATAAAGCGGTTCTGGATCCAAACAATGGCCCAGAGCTCGATAAAGACAACGATGAAAGCCAATGCCGTCGCCGTCCAGAAATCGGTGATAAGATAGGGCAGCGCATGGCCCAGACCGCCCACCGTGGTCATGATCCCGCTGGCAAAGCCACGCTTCCAAGGGCTCCCACGCCCCGAAAGCTCGCCATCATCAGAGGCTGCCTCGGTAAAGCCCATAGAAATGCCTGCGCCAACAGAGGCCGCAAGGCCAACAAGAAATGTAGTCCAAGTGCTTTGGGTTGCAAAAGCCGTGGCAAAGATTGGCGCAAGCGTGCTCACCGATCCGTCCATCAAGCCTGCCAGCCCCGGCTGCACCCATGTCAGCAAAAATTGCCGCTTGGATTGCGCTTCTTCACTCTCAAGACTCGCATCATCCAAGTGCTCGTCTGTCAGCTCTCCCGCGCGCCGCTGATGGCCTGCTTCCGCCGCTGCCAGATCGCCCAGCAGCTTGCGGGTGTCTGCGTCCTGCGTGCGCTGCGCCGCGGTCAGATAAAAACGTTCCGCATCGCGCTCCATGCCCTCGGCTTCCTCTCGGATCCGTTCGATCCCGAGATTTTCAATCAACCAGACGGGGCGTCGCACATAATAACCCGCCACATGCTCACGGCGCAAAAGCGGGATCACTTCGCCAAAACGCCTGCGATGCAGCTCGATCAAAGCTTGCCTGTGGCCGTCTTCTTCTCTGGCCATGCCCTCAAATATTTTTGCAGTATCAGGAAACTCCGCGCGCAACTGCTGGGCGTAGTTTCGATAGATCTGCGCATCGTCCTCCTCTGAGGATATCGCAAGCGCCAAAACCTCTTGCTCCGTCAAATCCTTAAATCTGCGTCGCTGCGTCAAAAATCGCATCATGGCCTCCAACTTAGAACTATTCTAAAATAGAGCAGGTCGCCCCACTCTACAAGCAAAATCCCTTGCTGCTACTAAACTGTTCAGTTTAACCTTGAGGCAGCAAAAGGCACAGCATGAGCGCTCAGACCAGCACAGCGAGCCCGAAAGGGCGCAAATATGAAGACGTGCTCGGCGGGGCGCGAGAAATCTTCCTGCGCGACGGCTTTGAAGGCGCATCGGTCGATGACATCGCGCGCGCGGCAGGCGTCTCAAAGGCCACGCTCTACAGCTACTTCTCTGACAAGCGCGAGCTCTTTCGTGAGGTCACCCGCGTCGAATGCGAGCGCATGGCCGAAACCACGCTGGCTCGGATCGACTTTAACGCTCCTCCACGCGAGGTCTTCACAACCGCCGCCCATAGTCTCACACGCTTCCTCCTGTCGAACTTCTCCCTCCAGATGTTCCGCACGTGCGTCGCCGAGGCCGCCCGCTTCCCCGAATTAGGCCAGGCCTTTTACCAGAACGGCCCAGAAATGGGCCGCGCCCGTATGGTCGTTTACCTCAAGCTCGCAATCGAGCGAGGCCAGCTCCATGATGTTGATCCCGATATGATCGCCGAGCAATTCTCCGAACTCTGCCGCGCGCGCCTCTGGAGCCGCGCCATTTTCGGCGTCCAGACAAGCTTTTCAGAAGCCGAAATCAACGAGGTGGCCAATCACGCTGTCGAAACCGTCTTGGCCCGCTTCGCCGTCTAACAGATAATCTCCACAACACCTTACACGCACGCGCGCAAACACAACAAAGGACACCCCATGCCAAATTTGCTCAAAGTCGCGGCCTCCGTTGCCCCCGAAGTCGAGCGCCCCGCCGCAGAAAAACTCATCTCAGGTGACCCCGTCTTCACGACATGGAACCTTGAGGAGAAGGACGGGCTCTATGCAGGTATCTGGCAGTCGACCGTCGGAAAATGGCATGTGTCATATGACGAGTGGGAATACTTCCGCCTCCTTGAAGGAGTCTCGGTCCTGACCGATGCCGAGGGTCAAGAAACCCGCCTCACAGCTGGAGACAGCTTCATCATCCGCCCCGGCTTTTCAGGCACATGGGAAGTCGTCGAGACGACCCGCAAAGACTATGTGATCCGCCTCTAGTTCAGAGGCAGCGCACGCTGTATTAAGTTAATTTCGGTTAAGATTGGCCCATTTTGGCGGTGCACGGGTTGTGCACGCATCGTGCACGCTTTTCACCCCCCTAAAATCACACAAAACGCGACAGATTAATCAAGCCGTACGGCGCTCAAAACACTACTTTTTCTTTCCAAAAATATCCCGAGGGGGTCTGGGGGAGCAGCGCTCCCCCAGTGGGTCGGATTTGCACAGCAAATCCGAACTCTTAGCCAACCACGTTAAACTCGGGGCCATAAGGATAGCCCGTGATGTTCTCGTTGCCGTCTTCGGTAATGATCAGAATATCATGCTCGCGATACCCGCCAGCGCCGGGCTCACCATCCGCAATCGTCAGCATCGGCTCCATCGAAATCACCATTCCAGGCTCAAGAACCGTGTCGATATCTTCGCGCAGTTCAAGCCCTGCCTCGCGACCATAATAGTGGCTCAACACACCAAATGAATGCCCATAGCCAAAGGTGCGATGCTGCAACAGCTGATGCTCTTCAAACAGCGCATTGATCTGATGCGTGACTTCGGAACAGCTCGCGCCCGGCTTCAAAAGAGAGATGCCCAGCTCGTGTGCCGCCACGTTGGCCTCCCATATTTTGAGGCTCGCCGCATCCACTTCACCCACAAACATTGTGCGTTCAAGGGCAGTGTAATAGCCTGAAATCATGGGGAAAGTGTTGAGGCTCAGGATATCTCCACGCTCAAGTTTGCGCGCCGTAACGGGGTTGTGCGCACCGTCGGTGTTGATGCCAGACTGGAACCAGACCCAGCTGTCGCGATACTCCGCATCAGGGAAGCGCTTGGCAATTTCAAGCTCCATCGCATCGCGCCCTGCCATCGCCACATCGATCTCGCGTGCGCCTTCTTTCACGGCGTCACGAATGGCATAACCGCCAACATCGGCAACAGCCGCACCCGCACGGATCATGACAAGCTCGTCGGCTGACTTGTGCATCCGCTGCACCATGGTCGCGCCAGCGATATCGACAGTCTTGGCTGGCGAGAGGAAGCCCTCAAGCTTTACCATCTGCGCCATGCTGATATGGTCGCCCTCATAGCCGACAACCTTGCCCGCCCCTGAAACAGAGAGAACCGCGCGCCAGTAATTGTCACGCTGCCAGTCTGTGTAAGTGATGTTATCGCAGAACGAACGCCGCCAAGGTTGCCCCGCGTCGATCCCGGCCGAGATCGTCACACACTCCTCTGCCGTGACAACCAGCCCATATGGGCGCCCAAAAGAACAATAGGTAAAACCCGAATAGTAAGAAACATTGTGCATCGAGGTAAAGACAGCCGCCTCAACCCCCATGTCTACCATGATTTTGCGCAGCTTCGCGATGCGCGCTTCATATTCACTCACCGCAAATTGCAGCGGCGCTTTTTCACCGTTGTGAAAACGGTACATTTCTGGGCGTGCAGTCATAATGACCCTCCTTAGCACAAGAAAGGTCCCGGCGTTCAGGACTGAATGATAGACGCTTTAAGTCAGGCGGCGCCACCGCCCTCGCGTGCTTTCTCATTGCTGATTCTGCGCAATCTGGCAAGATAAATCGAAACACAAGTGGAGACGTCACATGCCGCAAGCTGGCCCGCTCAATCTCATCACAGATGTCGCAGGCCTGCGCGTGGGCAACGCCTCTGATTTCAATATCAAAACAGGCTGCACTGTACTCGTGGCCGATGCTCCCTTCACAGCGGGTGTCCATATCATGGGCGGAGCGCCTGGCACCCGAGAAACAGACTTGCTCGCCGCGGACAAGACTGTCGAGCAAATAGATGCCCTCGTGCTTTCAGGCGGTTCTGCCTTCGGGCTGGATGCCGCCTCTGGCGTTGCGGACGCTTTGCGCACGCAGGGTCGTGGATTTGCCGTCGGCGATCAAACCGTCCCGATCGTGCCCGCCGCAATCCTCTTTGATCTCATCAATGGCGGCGACAAAAACTGGGGCGAGAACCCTTACAAGCGCCTTGGCTGCGAGGCCCTCGCCAATGCCGCTGTCAGCTTCGAGCTCGGCCGCACAGGCGCAGGCACGGGCGCGACCACAGCCACTCTCATGGGCGGGCTTGGCTCCGCTTCGGTTGTGCTGCCCTCAGGCCATACCGTCGGAGCACTCATCGCCGTGAATGCGCTCGGCTCGGCCACAGTCGGCGCAAACAAGCACTTCTGGGCTGCGCCTTTTGAAGTGGCGCAGGAGTTCGGCGGCCACGGCCTGCCAACAGAGTTCCCAGAGCCGCACATGCCGCCAACCAAGCTAGCCGCGCACGCCAACACAACCATCGGCATTGTCGCGACAGACGCCACACTCACCCAAGCGCAATGCACCCGTCTCGCAACGGCAGCGCATGACGGCTACGCCCGCGCGCTTGTGCCTTCGCATACACCTATGGACGGCGACCTTATCTTCGCGGCGGCCACGGGCGCCAAGCCGCTCGAAAATCCGCTCGCCGACACGCTCTATCTGGGCCACGCAGCCGCAACAGTCGTGGCGCGGGCCATCGCCCGTGCCATCTTTGCAGCCAAAGCACTGGAAAACGACCCTTTACCCGTATGGCAGGCTCTCTAGCCCAGCAAAATTCTCAGCATCTCACTCTCTGCATCTGCCAATCCATCCACCACGTCAAAGTGATGTTTGCCAGCGTCGTTAACGAGACCACACTCCCAAGCCTCGCTGAGCCAGCGCGCCTGATCCAGAAAGGCAGGGCGCTCGGCAGAGCCGACCCAGACAGTCACAGGGCATTCGACACGATCCTCCATAAAGATCGGGCTTTCCGCTACAGCCTCAGCCGCTTCAAGCTTGAGGTCTGCATTCATCCAGGTCTGCATAAGCGGGCGTAAATCTGAAAGGGGAGAAATCGGCATCACATGCGAGAGACGCCCCGCCACTGTCTCAGGCAGCATCCCCCGCGCCAGCATTCGTGCCACAAGATGTCCTCCCGCTGAATGCCCGGTCAAAGCAATTGGCCCCCCGACAGCTCCGGCGGCAAGGCTCACCGCAGAGGCAATCTCACGGGTGATCCCCCCGATAGACGCCTCTGGGCAGAGCGTATAGCTCGGCATCGCCACAGCCCAGCCGCGCCCCAAAGCACCCGCCGCCAAATGGGACCAATAGCTTTTGTCGAGCATCCGCCAGAAACCACCATGCACAAAAATAAGCAGCCCCTTCGCTTGGCCTTGCGGGCGAAACAGATCAAGCTTTTGTCTGGCAGCTGGCCCATAGGCCAAGTCAAGCTCCGCACCCTCTGTCATATCACGAAACGCAACAGCCTCCGTCTCCCACTTGGCTGGAAAGCTATCTCCCTCAGGAATATAAGCTGCATTGGCATAAGCATCATCGAGCTCCATCCTACCCTCCAATTTGATCAAATCATCTGGACAAACCTATGCGCAAATGGTTTCCCTTGGCGAGATACAATCGCGCGGAGGCTGCTATGCTTGATACACCAACAAACCTCAAATCCTTGCTCAAAGACCCTACGCTCCTGAGAACGCAGGCCTATGTGAACGGCGCATGGATCGACGGAGAGGGCACATTTGATGTGATTAACCCCGCCCGAGGTGATGTCATTGCTCAAGTCACCGACCTGACGCGCGCACAAGTCACAGAGGCTATCGCCGCCGCCGAGGTTGCGCAAAAAGACTGGGCCAAATGGACAGGCAAAGAGCGCGCCGCCGTGCTGCGCCGCTGGTTTGATCTGATGGTCGAGAACACCGATGACCTCGCAACTATTCTGACCACCGAAATGGGTAAACCACTGGCCGAGGCCAAAGGCGAGATCGGTTATGGTGCATCCTTCATCGAGTTCTTCGCCGAAGAAGCCAAGCGTATCTATGGCGAGACAATTCCTGGCCACCAGCGCGACAAACGTATCACAGTCATCAAGCAGCCTATCGGCGTGGCCGCTTCGATCACACCTTGGAACTTCCCCAATGCGATGATCACGCGCAAGGCCGCACCCGCTCTCGCGGCTGGCTGCGCCATGGTTGCGCGCCCTGCCGAGCTGACACCGCTTTCAGCGCTCGCTCTTGGCGTTCTGGCCGAGCGCGCGGGTATACCTGCAGGTGTGCTCAACATCGTGACAACATCTGACGCCTCCTCAACTGGCCTGGAGTTTTGTGAAAACCCAACCGTACGCAAGCTCACCTTCACAGGCTCCACAGCCGTGGGCCGTATCCTTTTGCGCCAAGCCGCGGATCAAGTGATGAAATGCTCTATGGAGCTTGGCGGCAACGCTCCCTTTATCGTCTTTGATGATGCCGATCTTGACGCTGCCGTTGACGGCGCGATCATGTGCAAGTTCCGCAACAATGGCCAGACCTGCGTCTGCGCCAACCGCATTTATGTGCAAGCTGCTGTCTATGACGCTTTTGCCGAAAAGCTCGCAGCGAAACTCAAGGATATGAAAGTTGGCGACGGCTTGGAAGACGGCACGGTCTTTGGCCCACTGATCAACGAAAAAGCCGTGACCAAAGTGCGTAGCCATATCGACGACGCGCTCTCCAAAGGCGCGAAAGTCGCGTTTGGCGGCTCACAGCACAACCTCGGCGGCACGTTCTTCCAGCCGACGATCATGACAGGCGTCACCCAAGACATGCAGGTCGCTCAAGACGAAACTTTTGGCCCCATGGCACCACTCTTCAAGTTTGAAAACGAAGACGAAGTGATCGCAATGGCCAATGACACAATCTTCGGCCTCGCCAGCTACTTCTATGCCAAAGACCTGAGCCGCGTTTACAAAGTTGCAGAGGCGCTCGAATACGGAATTGTCGGCGTGAACACCGGTATTATTTCGACCGAAATGGCCCCCTTCGGCGGCATCAAACAGTCAGGCCTTGGCCGCGAAGGCAGCCACCACGGCATCGAGGACTACCTTGAGATGAAATACATCTGCATGGCGGTCTAACCGACCATATCCAATCGTGAGGGCGCGGGTTTTCAAGCCCGCGCCCTTTCTATTCAGAGCATTCAGTTGACGGCTTTTGCCTCAACCACATCAGCGGCAGGGGCTGAGGCGATCTCAATGCGCCGAGGCTTCAGCGCCTCAGGTACTTCCTGCACAAGATCAATATGGAGCATCCCGTCCGCATGGCTCGCGCCAGTCACGCGGACATGCTGCGCCAGCTGGAAGCGCCGCTCAAAAGCGCGCGTTGCAATGCCACGATGCAAAAATGTCCGCTCGCTTTCGCCCTCAGCCTTGTTCGCCGAGACAACAAGCGCGTGTTCTTTTACTTCTACAGAAAGGTCAGCGTCGGAAAATCCTGCAACAGCAATCGAAATCCAGTAGCCGTCGTCAGCGGTTTTTTCGATGTTATAGGGCGGGTAGCTCGCCTGCCCGACATCTTTTGCCATAGCACGGTCCATGAGGTCGGCGATCTGGTCAAAGCCGACAGTGGCGCGGTAGAGCGGGGTCAAATCAAAGTTACGCATGGTTCATCCTCCATTGAGCGATACCAAAGGTTCAGCCTTCCTCAAGGGACAGGCCATAAAGTCGCAAGGCCCATCATTGACCCCTTACATCTTTCAAAGTGGGAATGGTTTTTCAGAGTTTCAAGAGGGCAAGAACGGAGTCAATTCTTGATAAATTTCGCACCCGTATCGCGTGTCTGCCCCACGGTGATGCGGTTCATCCTTGGACCCTTGTCTTGAAAGACCCCGCCGCCCGCCGCAAGTTCTGCGCGCAAAAGAGCCAGCGGCGTCTCAAGCTGCGTTCCAAGTGAGACAGGGAGTCCCTCAACTTCGGCTTTGGCCGATACAACAGAGACAATCCGTGGCGTACCATCTCGGAAACTGAAGATAGGGGCACCAGACGAGCCGAAATCAACAGTGCAAGAAGTTACCAAAACGCCTTGTTGGCGGGCAAGAACCCCGCAGACTTCTTGCAAGCTCGGCGCTTCTGAGCGGTCCAAAGCATAGGACACAACCCCAATTTCATCGCCCTTTGCGGGGCGTTCGTCCGTGGCAAAGGGAATGATTGTTGTGTTTCGGATGGGGTGGTGTAGCTCCAACAAAGCGACATCATTGCGGACGCGCTCCGCTGTCGCTTTACTAGAATAATCATAGTCGGGATGCACAACAGCGCGCTTCACCATCCGATATGCAGACGCACGCCCGTTGCGCCAACCTGCGAGAAATTCGATCTGTGCATGATCAATCCGTTTTTTTGTTTGCGAGCTATACAAACAATGCGCAGCCGTCAGCACCAAATTGGGGGCGATCAAAGCCCCCGTACAAAAGCCCTTGCCGTCAATGTTGAGTCGCCCGACGGCTTCCCAGCCACGGCTGTCATCCCCCGTATCAAGCCGTTTCAAACTGGAGGATTGCGCTGCCAAAGGGCTGGCAACCAGCCCAGAAAAAACAGCAAAGAGAAGCGCACGCAGCATAAGGTCCGAAGCCTTTTCCAATCCAGAGGGCCGAGCTATCGAAAACTTATGGCAAAATTAGGGCATCAGCCCTCAACTCATGAGTGCACGTGGCTTTGGCCCACCAGTCGCCCAGTCCAGAAGCTCCACCGTATGCACAACAGGAACACCAGTGCCCCCACCGATCTGCATCATACAGCCAATATTGCCCGCAGCAATCACATCAGGCTGCTTTGCCTCCAACGTGTCCACTTTGCGGCGCTTAAGTTCTTTGGAAATTTCAGGCTGCATAAGGTTGTATGTGCCCGCGGATCCACAGCAAAGATGGCTGTCCGCTGGTTCGACGACTTCAAAGCCAACCCGCTTAAGCAAGTCTTTCGGAAAGGTTTTGATCTGCTGACCATGCTGCAAACTGCAAGCTGCATGATAAGCAACGCGGATGCCCTTAGCCGCACCTTCCGGCAGATCAAGCTGCATCAGAAGCTCACTCACATCCTGCGCCAGATCAGCGACCTGTGCGGCCTCTTTGGACTTGCCGCTCTCGCGGAACATATGGCCATAATCCTTAACAGTCGTGCCGCAGCCCGAGGTGTTGATCACAATACTATCCAGTCCGCCACTATTGGCCTCTGCCACCCATGCGTCGATATTCTTTTCCGCCGTCGCGTGGCTCTCCTTGGTCTTGCCCATGTGATGCGTGAGTGCCCCGCAACAACCCGCGCCTTCGGCGATCACAACTTCACACCCAAAGCGGCGCAACAGGCGGATGGTCGCATCGTTGATATCGGTGTTAAGCGCCTTCTGCGCACAGCCCGTCATCAGCGCAACCCGCAGCTTCTTCTCACCCTTGGGCTGAAAGGTCTGCGGGTCGTCATTGCGGCTTACAGGCGGGATTTCTTTCGGCGCCATCTCAAGCATCGCGCGCAAGCGTGCATCAGGCACAAGCGCCTTGAAAGGCTTCGCGATCTTTGCGCCCAGAAGCGCCAGACGGAAGCGCATTGGATAGGGCAAAATTTGTGCCAAGACCCAGCGCAAGGCGCGCTCCGCTATGGGGCGCTTGTAGTTATTTTCGATATACTCGCGCGCATGATCCACGAGGTGCATGTAATGCACACCACTAGGGCAAGTAGTCATACAAGCCAAACAGCTCAAACAGCGGTCCACATGCATCACTGTCTTCTTGTCAGGCACGCGCTCGTTTTCGATCATATCCTTGATCTGGTAGATCCGCCCACGCGGGCTGTCGAGCTCATCTCCCAGTATCTGATAGGTTGGACAAGTCGCGGTGCAAAATCCACAATGCACACAGTTGCGCAAAATCTCGTTGGCACGTGCAGTGCCAGAGTCTTTGAGCTGCTCAGGAGTAAAATTTGTTTGCATCAGCCTGTCATCCAATCTGCGGCCGCCAGCCCGATCCATGGGATCACACACGCCATAGCGCCCACCGCTTTTGTCAGGGCCAAGCCCCGTGTTGTTTCCACCCGCCGCATCACGGCACGGACGCACAGCGCCACCGTACCGACCCATGCAAGCCAAAGCATCGCCAAAGTCTCAAGCCCAGGTGCTCGCTCCGAGAACAAGGCTGCCGCCGTCAAAGCCGCAACAATGGACCCGCCCAAAACAAAGCTCATCTGTGTTGCTGACCGCTGCGTCAGCAAGAGCATCAAAAGCGGCCCACCCAAAAAAACGGTGAAATAGACCGCGCCCAAGCTCATCCCCGCACCATCAGCGCTGGGTTAAACAGTCCCTTCGGGTCAAACCGCTGCCGCAAGCCATGGCTCAAACGCGCAACACCCGCAGCTTCGGGCTGAAAAGCACAGCGTTCAAATGAGCCCTTCACGCGTGTCGCGTGGCCACCATGCGCCGCGCAGTAACTCTGTGCAAAATCAGCAAGGCTCTCCTTGTCTGACGCAAGCCATGCCAGCCCACCAGCCCAATCAAGCTGCGTCTCAAAACGATGTTCAGCCTGAGCAGGCGCCAAGAACCTGGGCATATCTGTGGGCCGCAAGGAAACCCGCGTCAGGAAAGCATGATCCGCAAATGCAGTCACATCGCGCAGACCCCGCCAAAGCAGGGCCGAGGCTTCGGCCTCTATACGCTCCACCGCACCAAAGCGGGCCAACACTGTTTCAAGCGCATTCAAGCGGTATGCCACCGAAGGCGCAAACCCCTCTATACGCAAATACACAGGCCCATTTTGCGCAGCACCCGTCACCTCATAAGGCGAGCCAAGCGCCGCGGACATCGCTTCAACGGCAACGGGCGCATCCGCAACATGCAGAGCCAGCGTGGCTTCTGTTTCAGGGCAAGGCATGACCTTGAGACTCACTTCGCTCATCGCCCCCAGCGTACCCCAAGAGCCTGCCATCAGTTTAACAAGGTCATAGCCAGTCACGTTTTTCACAACACGGCCACCGTTTTTCAAGACGCGGCCCATCCCGTCAACAAAGCGCACACCAAGTGCGAAGTCGCGGCATGCCCCTACCGAAATACGCCGTGGTCCGCTTACATTCGCAGCCACTGCGCCGCCAATCGTTGGCGCGCCTTGCGTCCCCAAAAGCGTGCGATGATCCATAGGTTCAAACGAAAGCCGCTGCTTCTCTGCCGCCAAAAGCGCTTCGATTTCTGCCATGGGCGTTCCCGCCTTGGCCACAAGCGTCAGCGCACCTGGTTCATAATCAACCACGCCACTGATCCCGCTCATGTCGAGAACATCTTGTGCAATGGAATGCCCAATGGCGCGCGTACCGCCACCTTGCAGTTTCACAGGGGCCTGCAGTCCAGCAACAATCTCGGCCAGCTCGGCCTCGGTTTTCGGGGTAAATTTCATGTGGCTACTCCGCCGCAATCCGCCGCGCCTCACTTGAGGCCAGCGGGAAAACTTTGGCAGGGTTCAGGAGCCACTTGGGGTCAAACACATCCTTCACCGCCATCTGTATATCCAGATCATCAGGCGCAAACTGATCCAGCATCAAATCACGTTTCTCGATGCCAACCCCGTGTTCGCCCGTCAGGCAGCCGCCCACTTCAACGCAAAGCTTGAGCACTTCAGCGCCGAAGGCCTCGCAGATCTCCAAGTCCCCGGGCTTGTTCGCATCATAGAGGATCAGCGGATGCATATTACCGTCGCCCGCATGAAAGACATTTCCCACCGCGAGGCCGTATTTCTGGCTCATCTCACCAATGCGCTTCAAGACATAGGGAAGCTGGCTCACAGGGATCGTGCCATCAAGGCACATGTAATC
>NZ_JAQWYD010000061.1:0-16212 GCF_029254145.1 Lentibacter sp. | reverse complement strand
GCCGCGTGCGCCCGCGCGCGTGCTTAACTCTGAGGCCAAAAACAAGTCACCAATACCGCTAAATAGCGTAGTTCTACGCCGTTTTGTCTCGCTGAGCGTCTCGCTGAAAAATGCGAGAGCGAAGCCGGAAACTGCTAAGTTATTGATATTGTGGTGCCCCCACACGGACTCGAACCGCGGACCTATTGATTACAAATCAATTGCTCTACCAGCTGAGCTATAGGGGCACTGCGGGGGGATTTAAGGCAGGATTCTCGCCTGTGCAAGCTAAAAATTTGTCCTATTTGCGCGTGCGAGCAAGATCACAGCAAAAAGGCTTACAACTATGATAAAAATAGCTGCTGGCGCAGCGTCAGAAAGGTTCTCCAAGCTTGCCTGATCATGAACCCGCGTTGCCAAAGTGTCGTAGTTGAAGGGCCGCAAAAGCAAAGTCGCAGGCAACTCTTTCACACAATCCACAAAAACCAGCAAAAGCGCCGAGCCAACAGAGCCTTTGATCAGAGGCATATAAACTTCTTTTAAAACTTGCCCCTGACGCCGCCCCAAAGAGCGCGCAGCCATTGAGAGCGAGGGCGAAACCCGCTCTAGCGCCGCATCTGCAGCCCCCTGCCCAATTGCAAAGAATCGCACAAAGTAAGCCAGCACCAACGCAAACGACGAGCCCGTCAGAATCAGCCCTGGATCAAAACCTGTCAGCCCAAGAACAAAATCAGCCAATGCATTGTCAAACGTTGCCAAGGGCAGCAAAATACCAACCGCCAATACGGCCCCAGGCGCCGCATACCCAATCGTCGTGATAGGCTGCAGCAAGCGCGGCAGCGTACGCCCTGAGAGCCGCACACCATAGACGAGCAAAAGCCCCCCCGTCACGGTGAGAAAGGCAGCCAGGGAGCCAACAACCACCGTGTTCCATGCCGCCTTATAAAGCGCGGGGTCAGCCCAGAGCTCGGCTCGTGCAAGCGCATGGATCAGGATGGTCCCTGCAGGGATCATAAACCCAACGGTAAATGGCAAAGCGCAGCCCAATGTGGCCAAGAGCGCCCAGCCGCCCCGTAGCCGCTTGCGTGAAATCGCCCTATGCCGTCCCCCTTGGTTAAAGAAACGGGCCTTGCGCCGCGAGATCTTTTCCAATGTTACGAGACATATAACCAAGAGCAGGACAACACAGGCAATCTGTGCCGCACCACCTGCGTTATTGCCCTCGAGCCACGTGCTAAAAATACCTGTCGTCAAGGTTTGCACGGCAAAATAGTCGACAGTACCAAAATCATTGACCGCTTCCATCATCACGATCGCCGTGCCTGCCGCTACAGCAGGTCGCGCGAGAGGCAGGCCTATGCGTCTGAGCCGCTGTAGAGCGCCCTGCCCCAGTGACATAGCCACTTCTTCACTCGCCCCTGACTGCTCATGAAACGCCGCGCGTGCGAGCAGATAGACATAGGGGTAAAGCGCCGCTGCAAGCACGATGATGGCCGAGCCCAGCGAGCGGATCTCTGGGAACCAGTAGTCGCGCGCGCCCTCCCAACCAAAGGCCGCCCGCAACGCCGTTTGCACAGGACCCGCGTATTCCAGAAGATCCACAAGCGCGTAGGCCCCCACATAGGCAGGCACAGCCAAGGGCAAAAGCAAAAGCCACTCAAACCAGCGTGCCATAGGAAATTCGTAGCGCGCAATCAGCCATGCCGCACCTGTCCCGACAAGCGCCGCCAACAGCCCCACGCCTGACATCAAAATGAGCGTATTTCCCAAGTAGCGCGGCAATGTGGTTGCAAGGAGATGGGGCCATATGTTCTCGCTCGGAAAGAGCGCCAGCGTACCCACCGCCACAATAGGCGCGAGCACCACCAAAGAAATCAACAAGGCCGTAACTGACCAAGGGTCGGGCTTCAGCCGCGACTGCGGCTTTGCAGAAGAGAGCGCTTTATCCATGCTTCGCTCATGCCCGATTGAGGTTTAACTGTCCAGAAAAGACCGTATATTAGACATAAACCTGCGCTAAAAAGAGAAGCAGAAGGTGAGTTAAAAGTAAGGGCCGTCCATGCAAATCGTCTTTCACGCTGGCGCACATAATACTGATGAGGATCGTATCATCAAATGCCTGCTCAAAAACCGCCCTGACTTTTCCAATCTTGGTGTCAATGTCCCACCTCCGAGCCGCTATCGTAAACTCTTGCACCAGACGCTTCTGGCGATGCACGAAAACGCGCCAAGTCCAGATGCGCGCGATATTATGATCGAAGCCATTCTTGAGGAAGAAAACTGCGAACGCCTTCTACTGTCCAATGAGAACTTCTTCTGCGTGCCCAATATGGCGCTGCGCGGTGGACAATTTTATGACAAAGGTCATGAGCGCGTGCAGCTTCTTTCGGAGCTGTTTGAGGGCGACGACATCGAAGTATTCCTGGGCATCTGCAATCCTGCAACTTATTTGCCAGCACAGTTTCGGCGCACAAAATTTGAAGACTTTGCCGATATGACTTTC
This sequence comes from Lentibacter sp., assembly GCF_029254145.1. Lineage (GTDB taxonomy): Bacteria > Pseudomonadota > Alphaproteobacteria > Rhodobacterales > Rhodobacteraceae > Lentibacter. The sequence goes on along the minus strand of NZ_JAQWYD010000061.1, from coordinate 13,730 downwards.
GGTGCAGACTCCCGCGATCTGCGCTGGTCCGACCTGATCTATCTCATCCGCGAAAACAATCCGAGTGTCTCACTTACTGTCTGGTGTAACGAAGACACGCCCCTCATCTGGGGGCAAGTGATCCGCGAACTCGCGGGGATAAACCCAAATGAAAAAATAAAAGGCGGTTTTGATCTGATCTCCGAGATCATGACATCTGAGGGCATAAAGCGTTTTCGCGCATATCTGGCAGACAACGTCGATCTATCAGAAATGCAAAAACGCCGCGTGATCTCGGCGTTTTTAGATAAATTTGGCCGGGATGACATGATCGAGGAGGAGCTCGATCTGCCCGGATGGACAGAGGCCCTCGTTGATGAGCTCAGCGATATTTATGATGAAGACGTCTTTGAAATCAGCCGTATCCCGGGCGTGAACTACATCGCGCCCTGAGAGACTGGCCAAAGCGCTCACATACCCAGTGCTTCTTTGTACATTTCAAGCATCGCTTCTTCTTCAGCAATATCGTCCGCGTCGCGCTTGCGCAAAGCCACAACCTTTCGCAGCACCTTTGTGTCATAACCGCGGGCTTTCGCCTCAGCCATGACTTCTTTTTGCTGCTCAGCGATGTCTTTTTTCTCCGCCTCAAGCCGCTCGAAGCGCTCGATAAACTGGCGCAGCTCGTCTGCGGTCACACGGTAACTTGATGGTGTTGAAGTGTCGTCCATAGCGTGCTCTCCAGTCTGGCTTTGCTGTCTTTAGGCTGCCTTGCTAGCGCCCCGCCGCCCGTCCTGCAAGGTGTTTCCCTTGCCGTACGGCCAATCATGCGCTAGGCGCTCTTCCAAGCAAAGGAGTGTCCCATGGAATACCTCGTTTATACTGGCGCAGCCCTGACTGTCTTGGGCCTCATCGGCCTCATTTGGTCGATCTTCAAAGTTAACGCCGCACGCCGCGAAAACCTATCAGATGAAGCCCTGCGCGCCCGCGTTCAGGCTGTTTTGCCATGGAACTTGGGCGCACTGGGTCTATCAGCCTTGGGCCTTGGCTGCGTCGTCGCAGGGGTGCTTCTGGGCTAAATCTTGGCGCCTATCCAAGCATCGGGCGCAGCTGGCTCAAATCGTAACCCGCTCCAGCAGCCGCATCGATAATCTGGTCGGCAGGCAACACACCTGCCTGCCCGAGCGCCCAGACAACAGAACTCCGGTTGCCTGACGCACAGTAGGCCAAAACCTTACCTTCAGCGCCAGAAAGAATGTCACGTTGGCGCTCAGAGTTAGACGTCTCCAGAAGGCTTTGGTGCACCAATGGATGAAAGTGAAAAACAAGTCCTGCAGCTTTCGCTGCTTGTTCCATCACATCATGCTGTAGCTCAGGGCCAATCTCGCTGTCAGGGCGGTTGCAAATCACATCACTAAAGCCGTGCTCGGCCAATTGAGCCATCGCCTCTGGAGTGATCTGGGGAGATACAAAATAGGTGTCAGTCACTTGATGAACCATGTCAGGCTCCTTCTATGCAGCAGTTGGGCGCTGAACAAAGCGCAAAATGTACGGCGTAAGCCACATGCCGGCGAGCATCGCAGCAAAAAACACCCAATGAAAGGTCCCGCCATAGCCAAGCGAGGCAATCGCAGGGCCCGGACAAAGCCCAGCAAGGCCCCACCCTGCCCCAAACAGAAGCGAGCCAAAGGCCAAACGTCGATCAATCTCTACAGGCGGTTGCGGAGGAAACTGCGCCGCAGTGACTGGGCGCCGCCCCTTTGTGAGCCGCCAAGCAATGAACATGGGTACAATCGCACCACCAAGGACAAAAGCCAGTGTCGGATCCCAGTTACCAAAGATATCGAGCCAACCTTGAACCTTGTTCGTGTCGGTCATTCCAGAAATAAACAGGCCTGCACCAAAGAGCGCGCCTGACAAAAGCGAAAACAGAACCCGCATCAGATCACCTCCCAAACATGACGAAAGAGCAAAACGCTCACGCCGCCAGCAAGCAGATAGAACAAGGTTGCGATGATCCCGCGCAGCGAAAGCCGTGAAATCCCACACACACCGTGCCCCGACGTACAGCCATTGGCCACACGCGTTCCGACTCCCACCAAGAGACCTGCCAGAACAAGCACAACTGCGCTTTGGCTAATGTGTGTGTCGACCTTCGTGAACAGCGGATAGAGCACCAAAGGCATCAGAAATGTGCCCCCGAGAAACGCGAGCCGCTCACGCCAATCATGGCGCCCCGTTCCGTCAACCAAGCCACCAAGGATGCCACTAGCGCCCATGATCCGCCCGTTGCCCCACAGCAGCACTGCGCCGCCAAGTCCGATAAGAAGCCCGCCACCGAGCCCCCAGATCCAATCTGGTTCCATTTTCACGTTTCCTTTTGTCCTGTTGGTTTGGCCCGTTCGCATGAGCCAATATCTTGTCTCGCCTATGAGAGCTATATTTTGTTAACGGGAACTTTCAAAAAGACGTCCCCCTGCTCGTCCGCAGGCGGCATCTGCCCTGCTCGCATATTAACCTGCAACGACGGAATGATCAGCTTTGGCATCGCCAATGTTGCGTCTCGCTCATCGCGCATTTTTACAAACTCGCCTTTTGAACGCCCTTCACCCACATGGATGTTGGCCGCTTTTTGCTCGCCCACAGTTGTCTCCCAAGCAAACTCGTCGCGCCCGGGAGCTTTGTAATCATGCCCCACAAAAATGCGTGTCTCCTCAGGCAAGCTGAGAATTTTCTGTACAGATTCAAACAGAACATCCGACGACCCACCAGGAAAGTCGCAACGTGCGGTCCCAAAGTCGGGCATGAAGAGTGTGTCGCCGACGAAGGCAGCGTCACTGATCACATATGTCATGCAAGCGGGTGTGTGCCCCGGGGTGTGCAAGACATCGCCGCGCAACTGCCCGATCTGAAAGCTATCGCCCTCTTGAAACAGCTGGTCAAATTGGCTGCCATCCCGCTGAAACTCTGTGCCTTCGTTGAACACTTTTCCAAAGGTATCCTGCACAGTAACGATCTGCGCGCCGATCCCGATCTTGCCGCCCACACGCTCCTGCAAATAGGGCGCAGCCGAGAGGTGGTCGGCATGCACATGGCTTTCCAAAAGCCACTCCACTTTGAGACCTTCCTGCTCAACATAGGCAATCACCGCATCCGCCGAACGCGTATCTGTACGCCCAGAGGCATAGTCAAAGTCCAAAACAGAATCGATGATCGCGCAAGCGCTTCCCGAAGGGTCTTTCACCACATAGGAAATCGTGTTGGTCGCATCGTCAAAAAACCCTTTTACTTCGGCTTTCATCTTGCCCTCCTTGGCCAGTCTTGGTGTCTGCCATATGATATATTCAAAATATGCTATATGTCAAACACTCTCGTCAACCTTTTCCAAAAGAACGCTAATGCTTGCCAATAACTGCGTTGGGCGGAAAACTCGTCTCATTAAAGGAACGGAGCATCGCTGTGATACGCCCGCCAAGTGCATTTATCTCAACAAAAATAGGCAATCGTATCGCCGTTTTAACCCTCTCACGCCCTCCCGCAGGCAGATTTTCCCAAAGTTTGCGCGCTGAGCTTGAGGCCGTGCTCTCAGAGATCTTCACAACGCCTGATATTGACGCGATCGTTATCACGGGTGAAGGCGCGGCCTTCGATATTGACCTGCCCTTAGCCGAGCGCCAGCTTGGCCAAGCCAGTCCAAGCCTTGATGTGCTCACCACCCTAATCAGCCATGCCCCAATGCCTGTTGTAGCCGCATTGCGCGGACGTATTACCGACGCAGGGCTTGAGCTTGCCCTCGCCGCTCAAGCGCGTGTTATTCATCATGCCAGCCGTATTTGCTTGCCAAGCCTTCAACTCGGACAACTTCCGAGTGCAGCGGCCATTTACACACTCACAACAACACTTGGCCCGCGCTACAGCATCAGACTTCTCGAAACCCTTTCAGACATTCCCGTCTCCCAACCCCGTCTCGCGCCACTCTTCGATAAAATCGTTGTTCAAAACGTCGTGGGTGAGGCCGCCGAGCTTGCGCGAAGCCTCCACGTAACGCCAAAAAAACGCACCCCTGCGCTGGCAGACCCAATCCGCTATCAAGCCGAAATCAATGCCATACGCCAAGAGCGCCCCAACCCAACAGTGGCTTCTGCGCAAAAAGAGGCAGCCCTTGCAGCTCTGGAAGCCGTTCAGCTCCTTCCGAAAAGCGCAGCGCTCCGGTTTGCAGGCATCCAGAATGAAGATCTCCAACAAACACATCTGTCACGCAGCCAAACCTATCGCCGCGCGGCAAAGCTCGCCAGCTTGCGCGGTCATCCGAACACCCATGCGCCAGCCGGTCTCACACTCGTGGGTACAGGCAAACAAGCTCGCAGCATCACGCTCCACGCCATGCGCGCAAATCTGCCTGTCCAGATTATCACCTTAGAAAACGAAAGTTTTGCCGCCTTCCAGAACGTGATTGAAGAAGAGTTGAGAAGACGCGTTGCCCGCAGGATGCTGCCAGTCAGCCAAGTCGAAACAAGTATGAATTTATTGTCCGAAGGGGCTGGGTTTGAAAGTCTAAAATCATCTGACTTTGTCATTGAGTGCGCCACACAGACGGGTGGAAACGCGTTCAATGAGATCAGCGGCTTAATCAAACAAATCAAAGCACATTGTGCCGAGAACACAGTCCTGCTGCTAACGTCAGGGATGCGCAGTGGCGCAGCCGAGTTCAGCGAGCTGATGACGCCAAAAGTCGCTGCCCTGCAACTTCACCCCGACATCGGCAGCGGAGAACTGGCGGAAATTGCACTAAAGCCCGAGTTTGCGCGCACAGAGCGTCATCAAGCGCCGATGTTATCCGCGCTCAGACGTCTCGGAATAACGTCCTCGTTTCAGGCTGCCCAAAACGGCTTGGTCTCCTCGCGCCTCTTTACGGCGCTATGTCTCGCAGCCGAAGAAGCCGTGGCACAAGGCGCGCGTCCAGAGGCCGTAGATGCCGCCTTGCCCTGTCGGGTCAAGCCATATGCCGCACAAAACGCCGAGGGCCAGCGCGCCCAACCGTTTCGGATAAACGCGTTTTTTGGCGATGTTTTGGAAAGCGCAGCCCCAGGCCTCAATGCCGCATTTCTCAAGGCTGGCTTTGAAGGCGGCAAAGGCACATCGGCTTTTGATCCATCACGTAGCAAACTCACAGAGGAAGCCTATAAGACGGTTGCCCATTGGCGCAGCCAAATTAGCCAGACAGGTTATGGTCCACCCCCCGAGCCTCCGAGAGGTACCGAAGTGACGCTTCTTGCGACAATTGCACTCTGTTCAGCTGGATCACGCTTGATCGAAGCAGGCATCGTCGCAACGCCGTGGGAGCTGGATCAGATAGCAACCGCAACACTTGGATTTACGCCTGAATACGGCGGCCCCTTCTTTGAGGCCGAAGCCATGGGACTTACCAGTTTTCAAATGTCTCTGCGCAGGCTCAAGCCCCTGCGCCCAGAATTCTTTGCAGAACCTGATCGGCTACGAGACATGATCAAAAACGGTGAAAGCTTCGCAAAACCTGGCCAAGGCGCCTCAGCCTACTTGTGAAATATCTTCCTCTAGCCCGCTGAGTTGCTCAAACGGGTCTGTCGTGACGCCCTCTGCCTCAAACCCTGGCAAATGGCTTAGATCAGGCAAATCATCGACGGTGATTGGCTGCATCGGCGGCTGCGCTACCGAACCTGAATACGCCTCCTGCAAGGCATCCTCCGCCAGCCAAATATCTGCCTCTCCCATAGGCTCAAACGGCGTCTTGATCTGCGCTCTCGCGCCAAACTGCAACTTCAAAGCGCGCATCCCGTCTTGCTTGCCCAGCTTGCAAGGGCCCAAGCTGGTGGCCCCGACACCCATATCAAGTTCGACCCGCGCCAAAGCCCCCGCTCCAAAGCGAAGCTGCTCCCCAACCTTCAAATTGGAGAGTTCACCCAATGTCATTTGGCGACGGTGAATCACAGCGCGCACAACCGCTCTGGCCTCCATCAACGCTCCATCGCGCAGCCGCCTAACGTCCTGCGTATCAGCCGTTTTGGAGGCCGCCTTTATCTGTGTCGCGTTCACGCTCTCTGGGGTCCCAATCGGCAGACACAGAACCAGTTCTCCCCGCTTCACTCCGCTTTCAAGCTCAATCTGCGCCCGCAGCACTCGATAGTCAGGAACCTCCAGCAAAAGACCCAAGTGCCGCTTGCTTTCAATACGTGCCCCAAACGCAAACCCTTCAGTCAACGCGCGATCTTTTATGCTGAGCTCCTCGCTCATGCCTTCAAGGACCCGCGTAATATAAGGCGCAATCAGGGCCGCATCCGTCGCAGTGGCGGCACGGCTTGCTCCTACACGTTCACTGACACGTCCAATCGTCTGTTTCTCAACGATGCCGTTTACCAAAGGCAGATCTATTCCCATGACCCCCAATGCACCCTGCGGTCCATCCAGCAAAACAAGCAGCATTTCCGCGTCAACCGAGCGCATCAGCGCTTCTTGGCTCAGCTGCTCTTCGAAGACATCAGAGACACTCACAGCCAGCTCAAACAATGTTTCAGCCGCACGCGACAAAGACAGACCCATCGCGCGCGCAGCCGACATCAGCCGCGCTTTGCGCTCCTCGAGCCCTGCCCGCGCCTTTCGGCGCAAAACGTCATTTGCACTGATTTCGCCCATAGCCTCCGCCGCCATTCTTTGCGGTGTGTGTCCTTCGGGTCTAGCGTCAATCCGTTACCATCTTCTTATCAAACGAGATTAATAAGGGCTGTTCAGCCTTTTTCACCTAGAGGTAAAGATACCCTAAACGCGGTCCCTCCCTGCCCGGGCAAATAGCTGATTGTGCCGCCAAGACGCTCCATAACCTCACGACAAATCGCAAGACCAAGCCCCGCCCCGCTCTCTCGATCATCACCCAAACGGGAAAATTTCTCAAAAATAACCCGCTGGTCGTCGCGCGTGATCCCTGTTCCGTTATCCACAAAGTCGACATTCAAGCGCCCGTCTTTCGCCCGCGCGATGATCTTGAGGGTCGGATTAGGCGCCGCACAGTACTTTTGGGCATTGGCAATCAGATTGATGAAAACCTGGCTTAGACGGTCAAGATCTGTGTTGAGCACAACCTGTTCTCGCTCACGCCGCCGCACGATCTCTAGCTTCCCGGAGAGGCCGACAGCAGACACCGCCCGATCAAGAACATCAACGAGTGGGCCTTGCTCAACATTCATCGAGACTTGGCCATTTTCCAGAACACTCAAATCTAGAAGATCGTCCAGAAGACGCGTGAGACGCACCGATTCACTATTGATGATTGAACTGTATTTGCTCTGTTCTTGGCTTGTCAGCCCTTCCCCATCGCGCAAAATTTCAGAAAACGCGCGGATTGACGTCATAGGCGTGCGCAACTCATGGCTGATCTGGCTCAAAAATGCATCTTTCTGATGCGAAAGCTCGGTCAGCTTTTCGTTTGCTTCTCGCAGCTGGCGCGCCGTGCGGCTGAGTTCTTCGGATTTGGCTTCAAGCTGGCTCGAATATTCCATGATTTGCGCCGCCTCATCCGCCACAGCAATCAGATCATCCACTGAGACAGCCGCACCGCCGACAATCTGCCCAACCATGGCATGTGCTGTCGCGGCGCCAACAGAGCCAGACAATTCGCGCTCCAACTGGTTGAGAAACTCAGGTGTTGGTTCTGGCAAATAGCCTTCAAGCCCCTGCGCGCGCGCTACGCGTCGAAACAGGCTCTGCGCTTGAGTTGCACCAATGATCCGCTGCGCCATAAGCAACAGATCTTCACTTTGCACCATCCCACCGCGCCAGCGCTGCCCTCGTGTTGAATGTCGAAACACATCGACAATCTGCGCGCCCTGCAAGCGTTCGAGCGGCGCGGGGAAGCTCACGAGAGATACGACAATAAAAGCCAAAGTATTCAGACTAAGGCTCCAAAAAACCGCGTGCACAAGCGAATCCAAACCCTCAAACCCGAACAAAGCTTGGGGCCTGAGCGCACCGATGCCCCAAGGACCCTCAGAAAAGACAGACGCCGTGAGCGCCGCATCAGGCCCAAAGCTTGGCAAAAACATCGTCCAAATCCAGATGGAAAAGCCCAAAAGAAGACCCGCCACCGCACCGTTTCGGGTTGAGCCACGCCAAAACAAACCGCCCAACAAAGCAGGCAAAAACTGCGCCACCCCCGCAAAAGACACAAGACCAATTGCAGCCAGAGCCGCCCCCCCGCCAGAGATGCGATAATAAACATACCCCAAAAATACGACGCCAATGATCGAGAACCGCCGCGACAGCAGCACCACATTTCGCAAATCCCCTGACATTAGCGCTCCGCCGCCCATCAGCCGCAACCAGATCGGCATCACGATATGGTTGGACACCATCGTCGAGAGCGCAATTGCCGCGACGATCACCATCGAGGTGGCTGAGGAAAACCCGCCAAGAAACGACATCACGGCAAGTCCCGTATTTCCCGACGTCAACGGGATCGACAGAACATAAAGATCCGGATTTGTCCCCTCAGGCAGAATACTGCGCCCGACGACAGCGATCGGCACAATGAAAAGACTGATCAACAAGAGATAGGTCGGGAAGGCCCAAGCAGCAAAGCGCAGGTGGCGCTCATCGTCATTTTCCACAACCAAGACCTGAAACATCCGTGGCAGCGTCAAAAATGCCGCCGCTGACAGCGCAGTCAGCGCAACCCACCGAGAAGGCGCAATCTCCCATGTGGCAATCTCGCTGGCTTCGATCTGAGAAATCACTTTGGTCAGCCCGCCCCCAAGCCCCCAGACAACGAACACACCAACTGCTATAAGCGCCAGAAGCTTGACGACAGCCTCAAGCGCAATCGCCATCACAACCCCGTGGTGGCGCTCGTTCACATCAAGATTACGCGTGCCAAACAGCACAGTAAAAAGCGCGAGCCCCGTGGCGACCCAAAACGCCGTGGCCTCGCTGTTTCCCAAGGTGGGGCCCGCATCGCCTGGCCCAGCCGCTGCAAACGCAGAAAACGACAACGTGACCGACTGCAATTGAAGCGCAATATATGGTGTGGTCCCTGCAACAGCCATCAGGGTGATCATCACAGCAAGTGTATTGGATTTCCCAAAGCGGTTGGAAATAAGATCTGCAATCGACGTGATCCGCTGCGCACGGCCCACTCGCACCAGCTTGCGCAACACCCACCACCAGCCAATCATCACAAGGCTCGGGCCAATATAGATCGTCAAATATTCAAGCCCAGAGCGCGCAGCAAACCCGACTGCCCCGTAAAATGTCCAGGCGGTACAGTAGATCGAAAGCGAAAGCGTGTAGACAATCGGCGACTGAAGCCAGCGCCCCCGCCCACGCTTGGCGGCCCGCTCGGCCATAAATGCAACAAAAAACAAGAGCGCCGCATAGGCCGCGCAAATGAGCGCTAGAATATTGACGGCGGTATTCAAAGTTCTGTGTCTTCTTTAAGAGCGTTGGCGGACTGTGCATCCGCCTCACCACGCAAGCGTCGGCTCAAAAGCGCGCCACCCAAGATCATCACAGCCCATACACTAAAGAGATAACCCATTGCGCCAACGTTACTTTTGGCGGCGCCAGTCCAAATGATCGGCAATACAAAGCAAATCACGCCCAAGATGGGCCACAATCGAATCGCATCCACAGCACGCCGCTCGCGATATGTGTCTTTTGGCAAGAAGAGCTGGCCCTCTGACGGCCTGCGTCGCGCAGAGCTCAGAGAAGGTTTCGCGGCCAGTGCAGCCGTTGAGGCATCAGGCTCTGTCACGCGCCTGCCAGCTCTCGCACAGCAGCCAGCACATCAGAGTTTGAAAACGGTTTGGTCATAAAGAGACTTGCACCCAGCTCCATCGCGCGCTCTCGGTCTTTTGTTTGCCCACGCGCAGTCAGCATCATGACAGGCGTCTCACCAAGCGTCTCATGGCTTCGAATATCGCGCAAAATATCAAACCCGCTGCGCCCCGGCAGCATAACATCCAGCACAATCAAATCAGGTGCTTTGCTTTCCAACGCCGCCAGCGCGGTATCTCCGTTAGAGTGCGTATGCACTCCCCATCCATCCCGAGACAAAATAAAACTTATTGCCTCAATAATGTTCGGTTCATCTTCGACCAGAACCACGGTTTTCCCCATATTGTCGTCCCTCCCCTGACGCCCCCCGCGCGGGTTATCGCTGGGGTAAATCCTTTATCACCACAAAAGGTGCGCCTGTCAAAAGCAGAACGCGTGTTCAATGCATCGCAGCCTCAAAAGCGGACCGAAACAATCGAGGGTTCTCGCCTTGCCGCGCAGCTCTCTCGCGGACAAATACGACAGCTCGCACCGATCAGCCGACCAGCGCTTTCGCGTCCTTGGCCTTGCCCGTCCAAATTGGGAGGCGCAATCAGCATCGTCGCTTCTAAAAGCGGGTCCGCGCCATAATCCGTGCTCAAGACAGCCTGCGCCACAGCATAGGTATCAAAGAGCGCCTCGCTCATCCCACCTCGTCCAGGCATCAAGACCCGCTGCGACAAAGGCATCATCGGACGGCTCAAGGCTTGAAACAAAGGCCAGAGCGGGCAAAGCGCCCCAAATCGTGGTATAGAAAACCCATCGGTTGGCTTGCGATACAACATTGTCCCTGACGCATCGCACACAACAAGCCCAAAGCCATGCTCGGGCAATGTCGCCAAGCGGCGCATGACACTGGCCAGATCCTGCCCCAAAAGAGTAGAGAGCCTGAGAGGATCTGGCCCTTGTTGATCAATCGCCGCACGGATTGCGGCAAGCGGCATACGCTCGGCATCCTCCACGTAACAATCAAGGTATTTCCCTGCGATCGCTAGCGCGCTGGACGATTTTATTTGCACCGCACCGCCTAAATAGCTCTCAACCGCACCCGCACGCCCCTCTTCAAGAGCAGGAAAATGCCACCCGTAGGCACTCAAAAATCCAGCCACCTCTTCTTGCGGCGAGCCAACTTCGCTCTGGGTATCGCTGGCGCCATCGAGAAACCCGACCAAAGCTTGCGCTCGGTCTGCAAGACGACCTGCATCTTCATTGATGTTCCGGTGAAAACGGTCGCGCCACTCTGGTTCAATCTCGCGGGTATCTGACAAAATAGAGGCCGTCGAGCGGATTGCCGTCACGGTTGACAGAACCTCATGCAGCGTTGCCGCCAAATGAGGATCATGGGTCAAACGGTCGGTCAGCGTTTCAACATTGCGCTCAAGTTCATCAATACGTCGCCCCGCGCGGATCACAAGATTGGCCCAGCCGGGAAACCGGTTTGCAAAATCCGCGCTCGAAGATACGCCAATCTCTTCCCCGAGCCGCGCCGCCACGTTGCCAAGCCGCGCAATCACTTCTTGCTCTGCCCCCTCCGCCAAAAGCGAAGGATCAACCTCAAGTCGGTGCGCCAGAGACTGTAGCAACTTGCCTCCGATTCTACGGCGGTTGTGCTCGATTAGATTAAGATAAGAGGGAGATATACCAACAGCTAGGGCCAAATCGGCCTGTCTCAGCCCCTGAGCAATGCGCCGCTCTCTGATGCGACTGCCGGCAAGTGTGCGCGTGGCCATGGCAATTCTCTTATAGTTTCAACATGTTTCTGCATCGCAACATAAACAAATTTACAAAACGCGCAAATGATCTGTTCAGTAATTTACAAAACTTTTGTTATGTCAAAATGCCTTGTTGCGTAATTTTCGGTCGCTCATGCATATTGTATTTGCACAAACGTGCCTGTGGGGGAGCGCAGGAGGAGGCTCTTCCCCATCAATCGTAACGGGAGGAATATATGTCCACATCCAACTTTACACGTCGTGGCGTGCTTAAGACGAGTGCCTATCTTGGCGCTGGCGTCGCAATGCCCACAATCTTTACAGCCTCATCGGCTGCTGCCTACATGAACGAGCCAAAGGGTGGCACAGTCACACTTGGTTTCAACGTTCCACAGTCAGGCCCATACGCAGACGAAGGTGCCGACGAACTGCGCGCCTACGAACTTGCGGTCGAACACCTCAACGGTGGCGGCGATGGCGGCTTGATGAACACGTTCAGCTCGAAAGCCCTCAAAGGCAACGGCATCCTCGGCAAGAAAGTCGAATATGTCACAGGCGACACGCAGACAAAGTCTGACGCGGCCCGCGCCTCTGCAAAGTCAATGATCGAAAAAGACGGCGCTGTGATGATCACAGGCGGTTCGTCTTCAGGTGTTGCTGTTGCTGTTCAAGCGCTCTGCCAAGAAGCAGGCGTTATCTTCATGGCAGGCCTGACGCACTCAAACGACACGACAGGTAAAGACAAGAAGGCAAATGGCTTCCGCCACTTCTTCAACTCTTACATGTCAGGCGCAGCTCTCGCGCCCGTGCTTCAGAAAATGTACGGCTCCGACCGTAAAGCCTACCACCTGACAGCAGACTACAACTGGGGTTACACCACAGAAGAAGCTGTTAAGTCGTCAACAGAAGCCATGGGCTGGGAAACAGTGAACGCGGTCAAAACACCGCTGACACAAACAGACTTCTCAAGCTACATTGCACCTGTTCTCCAGTCAGGTGCAGACGTTCTCGTTCTGAACCACTACGGCGGGAACATGGTAAACTCGCTGACAAACGCGGTTCAGTTCGGCCTGCGCGACAAGCAAGTTAACGGCAAGAACTTCGAAATCGTCGTTCCGCTCTACTCACGCCTGATGGCGAAGGGTGCTGGCGCCAACGTTAAGGGCATCTTCGGCTCAACAAACTGGCACTGGTCACTGACAGACGAAGGCTCAAAAGCATTCGTTAAGTCCTTCGGCGAAAAGTACGGCTTCCCGCCCTCACAGGCTGCTCACACATGCTACGTACAAGCCCTGCTCTATGCAGATGCTTGTGAGCGTGCCGGTACGTTCAACCCTTGTGGCGTTGTCGAAGCGCTTGAAGGCTTTGAGTTTGACGGTATGGGCAACGGCAAGACACTTTACCGTGCTGAAGACCACCAGTGCTTCAAAGACGTTCTCGTCGTGAAGGGTAAAGAGAACCCAACATCAGAGTTTGACCTTCTCGAAATCGTTCAAGTCACACCTGTTGATCAAGTTACTTATGCCCCTGATCACCCCCAGTTCGCTGGCGGCGCACTCGGCACATGTAACTCAGGCGCTTAATAGCTCCTATCATTTTAGGGCGAGCTTCGGCTCGCCCTAATCCTTCTGCCTCACGTCAAGGGGCTCTCCAAACACATCCGGGGTGGGACAATGGACGCAATCGTTCTGCAGATTCTGAACGGGCTCGACAAGGGCTCCGCCTATGCGCTGATCGCGCTGGGCCTGACACTAATTTTTGGCACGCTTGGCGTTGTCAACTTTGCGCACGGCGCATTGTTCATGATCGGCGCATTTTGCGCCGTCACGTTTTCACGCATTATCACGTGGTCCCACACCGTCATCGACGAGACCAAAAAAGACTTTCTGGGCAACCCGCTCAAAGTCGAGGTGCCCCACATTTATGACTGGTTCGGACAGACCACAGGCGATGCCATAATCGACTGGGCCGTTCCACTGTCACTCTTGTTCACGGTCCCTGTCATGCTCTTCGTGGGCTATGCCATGGAGCGCGGCTTGATCAAGCACTTCTACAAGCGTCCCCATGCTGACCAAATTCTTGTGACGTTCGGCCTCGCGATCGTTTTGCAAGAGGTGATCAAATACTACTACGGTGCAAACCCGATCCCGACACCCGCTCCCGAGGTCTTTGCTGGCAGCTTTGACTTCGGCGCGCTTCTAG
>NZ_JAQWYD010000108.1:0-73311 GCF_029254145.1 Lentibacter sp. | reverse complement strand
CCCGCTGGGGGCTTTGCCCCCAGACCCCCAGGATATTTTTAGAAAGAAAAATACGGGTGAAGGGTCAGGTCCAGTCGAGGACGACTTTGCCTGAGCCTTGTTGCATGGCTTCAAAGCCTTTTGCGTAGTCGCGCACTTTGAGGCGGTGGGTGATGACGCCGCGCACGTTGAGGCCGTTTTCCAACATGGCGATCATTTTATACCATGTTTCAAAGATTTCACGGCCGTAGACGCCTTTGATCGTGATGGCTTTGAAGACGATGCGAGACCAGTCGACGGGGCTTTTGCCCGGAGGAATCCCGAGGAGGGCAATGCGCCCGCCCATGACGAGATTTTCGACCATTTGATCGAGGGCTTGCTGGCTGCCTGACATCTCAAGGCCAACGTCAAAGCCTTCGCGCATTTTGAGCGCGCCTTCTACGTCTTTGAGATCTTCGCGGGCGACGTTGACGGGAACCACGTCGGCCACTGTGCTGGCGAGATCAAGCCGGCGCTGGTCGATATCTGTGATCACCACATGGCGCGCGCCCACATGTCGCGCGACGCAGGCGGCCATTATGCCGATGGGTCCAGCGCCTGTAATGAGAACGTCTTCGCCCACCAGATCGTAGCTGAGAGCGGTGTGGACCGCGTTGCCCAAGGGATCGAGGATTGCTCCGATTTCGTCGTCAATTGCATCAGGTAGGGGCACGACATTGAAGGCGGGCAGGCGCAGATACTCGGCGAATGCGCCCTGTTCATTCACACCGATGCCGCGGGTTTCTGGATCAAGGTGGAACTTGCCTGCGCGGCTTTGACGGGACTTTTTGCCGATGAGGTGGCCTTCGCCAGAGCAGCGCTGGCCAATCGAGATGTCATGCACATCGCGGCCTATGGCGACGACTTCCCCCGCGAACTCATGGCCTGTTATAAGCGGCGTTGGCACTGTGCGTTGTGCCCAGTCATCCCAATTCCAGATGTGCAGATCGGTTCCGCAGATGCCTGTCTTGTTGATTTTGATGAGCACGTCTTCGGGGCCGATCTCGGGCACGGGCTCTTGCTGAAGCGTGAGGCCGGGCGCTGGCGCAGTTTTGACGAGGGCTTGCATGGTGTTTTTCATGGCTGGGCATTCCAGAGATCGGTTGAGAGGTATTTGAGGCCAGAGTCACAGACCACGATCGCGATTGTGCCGCCTTTTTCGCTGGTTTTGAGCAGATGAACTGCGCCTGCAAGGTTTGCGCCTGCGGAGTAGCCGCCAAATATACCTTCATGGCGGGCGAGGAGGCGGGCATAGCGCTGGGCGTCTGGGCCTGTGATGGTGAGATGGCCTGCAAGAGGTGCGCCTTTGAGGTGAGCGAGATCGGGCATGGAGTAGCCGCCACCCTGAATGGGATGGGCGGGGGTGTCGGGGTGGAGCGCGTAGCTTTTGACGCCGTGGCGCGCAAAGAAGCGGGCGGCTCCGCCGAGGGTTCCGCCAGAGCCGATAAAGTCGCAGAAAGCTGTGACGGAGCCTTTCGACTGTGCCCAGATTTCGGGGGCTGTCCCTTGCTCATGCGCGGCGGGGTTGCTGGGGTGAGCGAACTGGTCGGCGCGGAAGGCGACGCGCTCGCGGGTGAGCTGTTGCGCTGCGGCTTCGACGAGGGCGAGGTCTTCACCTGAGACTTCGCCTTTACGCGCGCCTGTGGCTTGGGGAACGAGGAGCACTTCGGCCCCTAGCGCGCGCATCATTTGCGCACGTTCGGGGGAATTGCCTTCGCTCATGACGGCTATGAAGGGATGGCCAAAGATGCCACAGACGATGGCGAGACCTGTGCCCATATTGCCAGAGGTGAGCTCGACGACTGTTTGGCCCTCGGCAAGCTCGCCAGAGGCACGGGCGGACTGGATGACCGCCAGAGCGGCACGGTCTTTCTTTGAAAAACCGGGGCTTAGGTAGTCGCATTTGGCGAGGATATGGCCTGAAAGGCCGAGATGGTCTGTGAGGCGGTCGAGCGCCACGAGGGGCGAGTTGCCGATGGCATGGGTGATGTCGGGGAGGATCTCAGGCTGGATCACAGGGCGCCCACTTCGTGGCCTGCTTCGGCGAAGGCTTGCAGGGCAGTGTCGAGGTCTGCGCGGGTGAGGGCTGCGTTCATTTGGGTGCGGATGCGCGCCTTTCCTTTGGGCACGACGGGAAAGAAAAAGCCCGAGACATAGACGCCGCGTTTGTCGAGCGCGCGCGCCATATCCTGCGCGAGTTGGGCCTCGCCCAGCATCACGGGGATGATCGGGTGTTCGCCGTCGAGCAGGGTGAAGCCTTGGTCAGTGAGGCCTTTGCGCCAGTGGGCGGCGTTTTCAAAGAGCCGGGCGCGCAGGATGTCGCCCTCCTCAACAAGTTTGAGCGCGGCGATGCCTGCGGCTGTGATCATGGGCGGTAAGGCGTTTGAAAAGAGATAGGGCCGCGCGCGCTGGCGCAAAAGGTCGATCACGGGCTGCGGGCCTGCGATGTAGCCGCCGAGCGCGCCGCCGAGGGCTTTGCCGAGCGTGCCTGTGAGGATGTCGACCGATGTGTTGAAATGGGCAGGCGTGCCTTGGCCTTTGGGGCCCATGAAGCCTGTGGCGTGGCAGTCATCGACCATGGTGAGCGCGCCGTATTGATCGGCCAGTGCCTTGATTTCGGGGAGCTTGGCGAGCGTGCCGTCCATGGAGAAGACGCCGTCTGTGGCGATCATGATATGGCGCGCGCCTGCTGCTTTGGCCGCTTTGAGCTGGGCCTCCAGATCGTCCATATCGGAAGTGGCATAGCGGTAGCGTTTGGCTTTGCAGAGGCGGATGCCGTCAATGATGGAGGCGTGGTTGAGCGCATCGGAGATGATGGCGTCATCAGGGCCGAGGAGCGGTTCAAACAGGCCGCCGTTGGCATCAAAGCAGGCGGCGAAGAGGATGGCATCGTCCATGCCAAGGAAACGCGCAAGGGCGCTTTCAAGTTCGCGGTGAAGATCGGCCGTGCCGCAGATGAAACGCACTGAGGCCATGCCGTAGCCGTGCTCGTTCATAGCCTTGGTGGCGGCCTCAATCAGCGCGGGATGGTCGGCGAGGCCGAGGTAGTTGTTGGCGCAGAGGTTGAGCATTGGCCGACCCTCGGCGGTGATGTGGGCCGATTGGGGCGTGCTGATCGCGCGCTCACGTTTGTAAAGACCGTCTGCCTCGATCTCTGCGAGTGTGGCTTTGATATCGGTGAGAAAGGCGGACATGGGGGCGCTCCCTTGAAGGTTTGTTCAAAGGTATCGCGAGGTTGGAAAATGTCAATATAAAAGAACTTTGTCCGTTATAATGGATTTTCGCCACTGACATGCTTGACGACAAGTAGGGCGCGAGCGGGGGCGCTGGCGCGAATAGCGTGGGGCTGATCGGCGCGGTAGCGTAGGGTGTCGCCCGTAGAGAGCGCTGCTTCGGCCTCTCCGCTTGTCACGGTGAGCGCGCCTGTGAGCACCGTGAGATGCTCGATTGCCGCTGCATCATGCGGCTCGGAGACAAGGCTGCCGCCTGCCTCAAAGACAAGTTCATAAAGCTCCGTTTTGCCTGCATCAGCAGGAGCAGAGAGGATGCGGATGGTGCAGCCGCGGCCTGCTTCGCTGAAGGAAGGCGTATCGGCTGCGCGAATGTGTTCCAGGATCGGAGACGCGGGGGCGGCTGAACTGTCGAGCAGGCCAGCAAAGTCGACGTTGAGAGCGCGGGTGAGATTCCAGAGGCTGGCAACCGTTGGCGAGGAGGCGCCGCGCTCGATTTGGCTGAGCATCGAGCGGGACACACCCGAAAGCTGCGAGAGCGCCTCAAGCGAGAGGCCACGCTCGGCGCGGGCCTCTTTTAGCCGCGCGGCAAGGTGGGATGTGATGTCGTGATCAATGGCCATGGGCTGTTATAGGGAGGTTTGGGCGCGGCTGGCAATATCGCGCGCAGCAGCAACGCCAGAGGACCATGCCCACTGAAAATTGAAGCCGCCCAGCCAGCCTGTGACATCGACGCATTCGCCGATCATGTAGAGACCTTTCTGAAGGCTGCTTTCCATCGACTTGGAGCTGATCTCGACTGTAGAGATGCCTCCGAGTGTCACTTCGGCAGTGCGGTAGCCCTCTGTGGCGGTGGGCTTGAGCTGCCAGTTTTGTAGGGCGCTCACGATTTCGGTGAGACGGGTGTCGGACTGATCGGCAAGATTGCCTGACAGAGCGAGGGGGATTGTGAGATGTTCGATGAGCTTGGTCGGCAGGTGGCGAGCGAGCTCAGTTGTGAGCTGCTTGCGGCCTTGCGTCTGGCGCTGACTGCGCAGGGCCTCATAGAGCGTATTTTGCGGATCAAGATTGAGGGTGATCGCCTCACCTTCGCGCCAATAGGACGAAACTTGAAGGATGGCGGGACCAGAAAGACCACGGTGGGTAAAGAGCGTGGCCTCCTCAAAACTTGTGTGGTCCGCTGTTGCGCGTGTGTCGGCGGCTGTGCCCGACAGCGGCGTGAAGGGGTTGTCAGAGAAGGTAAAGGGAACAAGGGCGGGGCGCGTCTCTGTGAGGCTGTGACCGAACTGCGCGGCGATGTCATAGGCCAGACCTGTCGCGCCCATTTTGGGAATGGATTTGCCGCCTGTTGCGAGCACGAGATTGCGCGCGAGGACAGTTTTGCGCTTTGATTTGTGCTCCAGGCCGACCACGAAATCTGTGCCGTCATAGTCTACGCTCACAACGGTGGTCTCGAGCCAGAGCGCGGCCTCAGAGTGGGCCATTTCATCGAGCAGCATGTCGATGATCTGGGTGGATTTGCCATCGCAGAACAGCTGGCCGAGCGTTTTTTCATGGTAGGCGATGCCGTGCTTTGCCACTAGCTCGATAAAGTCCCATTGGGTGTAGCGGGCCAGTGCGGATTTGGCGAAATGCGGGTTTTCGCAGAGGAAGTTCTGGGGCGTGCAATACATATTGGTGAAGTTGCAGCGACCGCCGCCGGAAATACGGATTTTCTCGCCCGGTTTCTTGGCATGATCTATGACGAGCGTGTTTGGCCCTGCGTGGGCGGCACACATGAGGCCAGCGGCGCCTGCGCCTAGGATGAGCGTGTTAACTTGCATGGGGCGGAGCTAATCTCAAGTGGGGGCTTTGGCAAGCTCTTGCCGCTTGCACGATTGGGCTTCTTTTTCAGCAGTTTGACGCGAATCGCCTACTTCCCAAAGGCGAATCGCCATGCTAAACTAAGAGGAACAGACCCCGAAAAGGGGCGGTTGAGGCAGCTAGCGGTGAAGTTAAAATGACAGAGATGGTGTATGGCACGGTTCCCGTGCAGTCGGGCGAACCTGTGCTTCCAAAGTGGTGGCGCACGATTGATAAGTGGACGCTCTCGTGCATTTTGCTTCTCTTCGGTATCGGGCTTTTGTTGGGTTTGGCGGCCAGTCCGCCTTTGGCAGAACGCAACGGCTTTGGCGCATTTCATTATGTGCAGCGGCAGGCGTTCTTTGGTGGGCTTGCGCTTGTGGCGATGCTGATCACTTCGATGATGCCGCCGCAGCTTGTGCGGCGTTTGGCCGTGATCGGCTTTCTCGTTTCGTTTGTAGCGCTCTTGGGGCTGCCTGTTTTTGGAACAGATTTTGGCAAAGGCGCTGTGCGCTGGTATAGCCTTGGCTTTGCCTCGGTGCAGCCGAGCGAATTTTTGAAGCCTGGATTTATTGTGGTAACGGCATGGCTGATGGCGGCAAGTTTTCAGATAAACGGACCTCCCGGCAAAGCGCTATCGTTTGGGCTGCTTCTCGTCATTGTGTTGATTTTGGCGATGCAGCCTGACTTTGGCCAAGCGGCTTTGTTGCTGTTTGGTTGGGGTGTCATGTACTTTATCGCCGGTGCGCCGATGATCTTGCTGATCAGTCTTGCAGGGGCGGTCGTGGCGGCGGGCAGTTTTGCTTACAATTCCTCTGAGCACTTTGCGCGGCGGATTGACGGCTTTTTGAATCCAGACATCGACCCGCGCACACAGCTTGGCTATGCAACCAACGCGATCCGCGAGGGCGGCTTTTTTGGCGTGGGTGTTGGCGAGGGGCAGGTGAAGTGGAGCTTGCCTGATGCGCATACAGATTTCATCATTGCGGTTGCGGCGGAGGAATACGGCCTCATCCTCGTGATCTGCATTATTGCGCTTTATGCTAGTATTGTTGTGCGCTCGATGCTGCGCCTCATTCGTGAGCGCGACCCGTTTGTGCGCCTTGCCGGTACTGGGCTTGCAGCAATTTTTGGCGTTCAGGCGATGATCAATCTTGGTGTTGCGGTGCGGCTTTTGCCAGCCAAAGGCATGACCTTGCCTTTCGTGAGCTACGGCGGGTCTTCGCTGATTGCAGGGGGGATTGCCGTGGGCATGTTACTTGCATTTACGCGCACAAGGCCCCAAGGGGAGATCGATGATATCTTCAGGGGTCAGAAGAGATGAGTGAGCAAAAACCGCTGCTGATTATTGCTGCGGGCGGAACAGGTGGACACATGTTTCCTGCGCAGGCTCTTGCGGAGCGGATGTTGCGTGCGGGCTGGCGTGTTAAACTGAGCACCGATGCGCGCGGTGCGCGCTACACGGGCGGTTTTCCTCACTCGGTTGAGATTGAAGAGGTGGCCTCCTCGACTTTTGCGCGCGGCGGGGCCTTGGCCAAGCTTTTGGTTCCGTTTCGGGTTTTGGGCGGCGTCTTGGCCGCGAGCTTCAAGATGCTGCGTGACAAGCCTGCTGTTGTGGTCGGCTTTGGCGGCTATCCCAGTATCCCTGCGATGGCGGCGGCATGGCTTTTGCGCAAGCCATGTATGATCCATGAACAGAACGGTGTCTTGGGCCGTGTGAATAAGATTTTTGCCAAGCGGGTTGATGTTGTGGCGTGCGGCACTTGGCCGACCACATTGCCTGAAGGCGTTGAGAGTATCCACACAGGCAATCCCGTACGTGGCACTGTGCTTGAGCGCGCGGGGGCTGGATATATCACCCCTGGGCCATACCCGATGTCTCTTTTGGTGATTGGCGGTTCGCAGGGCGCGCGGATTTTGAGCGACGTTGTCCCTGCCGCAATCGCTATGCTGCCAGAGGCGCTTTTGATGCATTTGCGTGTGGCGCATCAGGCGCGCGATGAAGATGGTGAGCGCGTGGCTGCATTTTACGCAGATCACGGCATTCCTGCTGAGGTTGAACCCTTTTTTCACGACGTGCCTGCGCGGATGAGCGAAGCGCAGCTGATTATTTCCCGCTCGGGGGCCTCATCGGTCGCTGATATTTCAGTGATCGGGCGGCCCTCGATCCTGATCCCCTATGCTGTGGCGGCGGGCGATCATCAGAGCGCAAATGCGCGTGGTCTGGCTGAGGCGGGTGGCGCGATCGTTATTCCCGAAAGCAAGCTGACGGCAGAGGTTCTGAGTGAACAGATCTTGAGTGTCATGGACACAGAAGTCGGCGCGCGGATGATGGCAGAGGCGGCGCTCTCTGTTTCAAAACCCGAGGCGGCAGAAGAATTGCAAAAGCTGGTCGAAGAACTGGCGCAGAAAGGTAAGTAATATGAGTGCAGCGGCGACGAAGCTTCCGGGCGATGTAGGGCCTATCCATTTTGTCGGAATTGGCGGGATCGGGATGTCGGGGATTGCCGAGGTTCTTTTGACCCATGGCTACACAGTGCAGGGCTCGGACCTAAAGCGCAGTAAGATCACTGACCGTTTGGCCGAAATGGGCGCGAAGATATTTGAAGGCCAGAAGGCTGAAAACCTCGCTGAGGCGCAAGTTGTTGTGATCTCATCAGCGATCAAGCCAGGCAACCCAGAGCTTGACGAAGCGCGCCTGAAAGGGCTGCCTGTTGTGCGCCGTGCCGAGATGCTGGCCGAGTTGATGCGGCTCAAATCCAACATCGCGGTGGCGGGTACGCATGGCAAGACAACGACCACGACAATGGTCGCTGCTCTTTTGGACCACGGCAAGTTTGACCCTACGGTTGTGAATGGCGGGATCATCCACGCCTATGGCTCCAATGCCCGCACGGGCGAAGGCGAGTGGATGGTTGTTGAAGCCGACGAGAGCGACGGCACGTTCAACCGCCTGCCTGCAACGATTGCGATTGTGACCAATATCGACCCTGAGCACATGGAGCACTGGGGCACAGAAGAAAATCTACACCGCGGGTTTTATGAGTTTGTCTCGGGTATTCCGTTTTACGGGATTGCGGTTTGCTGCACCGATGACAGTGATGTGCAAACTCTGGTTGGCAAGCTTACCGACCGCCGCGTTGTGACCTATGGCTTCAATGCGCAGGCAGATGTGCGTGCGGTGAACCTGCACTACAAAGACGGTGCAGCATGTTTTGATATTGTGTTGCAGAGCGAGGGCAAGCGGATTGACGGCTGCACGCTACCTATGCCTGGGGATCACAACGTTTCCAATGCTTTGAGCGCTGTCGCTGTTGCGCGGCATTTGGGTATGAAGCTTGATGAAATTCGCGCCGCTCTGGCTGCCTTTGGCGGGGTAAATCGCCGCTTTACACGTGTTGGCGTGGTGGATGGCGTTTCGATTATTGACGACTACGGCCATCACCCCACCGAGATTGCCGCTGTGCTCAAGGCAGCGCGGCAGGCCTGCGACGGGCGTATCATCGCGGTGCATCAGCCGCACCGCTATACGCGGCTGCACCACCATTTTGCCGAGTTCTGCGCCTGTTTTAACGAGGCGGATGTTGTTGGCATCGCTGATGTTTATGCCGCTGGTGAGGCTCCGATTGAAGGCGCGAGCCGTGACGATCTGATTGCCGGGCTGATTGCCCATGGTCACCGCAATGCGCAGGCGATACCTGATGAGGCGGCGCTTCTGGCGCTTGTAAAGGCCGAGGCCAAGGCGGGTGATATGGTTGTCTGTCTTGGCGCGGGCACGATCAGCGCCTGGGCGAATGGTTTGCCCGAGATGTTGGAGAAGAGCGCATGACGTTTTCACTGACACTTGCCTGCCTTTGGGCGGCAGCGGCCAATCTGCTTGGGATGCTTCCGAGTCGAGATAACCACTGGCGCCGCGCTTATGGGCTTATTGGCGTCGGGATACCGCTCTTGGGATATGTGACCTATGAAAACGGGCCCTGGGTCGGCCTGTTGGTTCTGGTGGCGGCGATGAGCATGCTGCGCTGGCCAGTGATTTATCTGATGCGCTGGCTGCGCGGTTTGGGGCGGGTGCAATGAGCCACACACTGCCAGAGGTGCGTGGCAGTTTGAGCCAAGGGAAGCTATTGAGAGAGTTGACATGGCTGCGCGTGGGCGGGCCTGCGGACTGGCTTTTCAATCCTGCCGATGTGGACGATCTGGCTGCGTTTCTTGCGGCCATTGATCCCGATATTGCAGTTTTCCCAATGGGTGTCGGCTCTAATCTTATTGTGCGCGACGGCGGCTTGCGCGCTGTTGTTGTAAAGATGGGACGCGGCTTTAACCATATCGAGATTGAGGGAAACCGCGTGCGCGCGGGTGTTGCGGCGTTGGATGCGCATGTGGCGCGCAAGGCTGCAGACGCAGGGATCGATCTGACCTTTCTGCGCACCATTCCAGGCGCGATTGGTGGCGCGGTCAAGATGAACGCGGGCTGCTATGGCAGCTATACCGCTGATGTTTTTGTGAGCGCCAAAGCGGTGACGCGAGACGGGAAAATTGTCACGCTTGGGCCTGATGATCTTAAGTTTGCGTATCGGCAAAGTGCCTTGCCTGATGGAATGGTCTTGGTTGAAGCGACCCTTGAGGGGCCCAGTGGTGAACCTGATGCGCTCCATGCACGGATGGAGGAGCAGCTCAAAAAACGCGACGCCAGCCAGCCAACCAAAGAGCGCAGCGCGGGCAGTACCTTTCGCAATCCCGCGGGCTATAGCTCCACGGGGCAAGCCGACGACACTCACGAGCTGAAAGCATGGAAAGTCATTGATGACGCAGGCATGCGTGGCGCGCGGCGCGGCGGTGCGCAGATGAGTGAGATGCACTCCAACTTCATGATCAATGCTGGCGGTGCGACGGCAGCAGACCTTGAGGGCCTTGGTGAAGACGTACGAAAAAAGGTTTACGAAAACAGCGGGATCACGCTAGAGTGGGAAATTATGAGGGTTGGCGAACCAACCCCGTGAGTCAGGCACTAGTTAACGACCAAAAACAGACGATAAACAGC
Organism: Lentibacter sp.; assembly: GCF_029254145.1. Classification (GTDB taxonomy): domain Bacteria; phylum Pseudomonadota; class Alphaproteobacteria; order Rhodobacterales; family Rhodobacteraceae; genus Lentibacter. The sequence continues at coordinate 63,180 of NZ_JAQWYD010000108.1, read as the reverse complement.
AACGAGGGCCAAAAAAGGCCCCAAATTTAGGCGGATCGGGATGTCGGGCAGGACAACCCCCAAAGTAGCAGTGTTGATGGGCGGACCATCGGCGGAACGCGAGGTCTCTCTCGTGTCGGGCCGAGAATGTGCCAAAGCATTGCGCGAAGAGGGCTATGACGTAACAGAGCTGGATGCTGGGCAAGATATTGCCGAGCGTTTGCGCGCGCTTGCCCCTGATGTTGTCTTCAATGCTTTGCACGGACGCTGGGGTGAAGATGGATGCGTGCAGGGTATTCTTGAATGGCTGCACATTCCTTACACGCACTCGGGCATTTTGGCTTCATCGCTGGCGATGGACAAAGAGCGCACGAAGGATGTGTACCGCGCTCATCGGCTGCCTGTCGTGCCGTCGCTTTTGGCGTCAAAAGCCGATGTCAGCGCGGCGCATGTGATGGCGCCGCCCTATGTTGTGAAGCCCTACAATGAAGGATCGTCTGTGGGTGTTTACATCGTGCAGGAGGCCGCGAACGGGCCGCCCAAGCTCGACGAGAATATGCCCGAAACTGTGATGGTTGAAGCTTATGCGGCTGGCCGCGAGTTGACGACCACCGTGATGGGGGATCAGGCGCTGACTGTGACCGAGATCATCACCGAGGGCTGGTATGATTATGATGCAAAGTACACAGAGGGTGGCTCGCGCCATGTCTGTCCTGCTGATATTCCACAAGATATTTTTGACCTTTGCATGGAATATGCGGTCACTGCGCATCAGGCGCTTGGCTGTCGTGGAGTGAGCCGCACAGATTATCGTTGGGATGAAGCGCGCGGCGCAGAGGGGCTTGTGCTTTTGGAGACCAATACGCAGCCGGGTATGACGCCAACGTCGCTCAGCCCAGAGCAGGCGCGCGCCGTCGGAATGAGCTTTGGGGCACTTTGCGCCTGGATGGTGGATGATGCGTCATGTCTGAGATGAGAGCGCCTCGCCACATGAACAAGTCCGATCCTGCGCCAAGCCGTTGGAACTATCGCTATCAACGCTTGATGCTCACGCCATTGTTTCGGCGGGTGCTGCGCGTTGGCGTGCCCTTCACGCTCGCGCTTGGCGTTGGGTTGATTTATTTTGCCAATGAGGCGCGGCGTGACGGGTTTAACCTTGCGGTTGCAGAGATGCGCGCCGAATTTGAAAACCGTCCCGAGTTTATGGTCAAGCTGATGGCGATTGACGGTGCGACTGTTGAGTTGGCCGAAGACATTCGTGAGATTGTGCCACTCGATTTTCCGCTGTCGTCCTTTGAGCTTGATCTGGAGACGATCCGTCAGGATGTGGCAGGTTTGCAGGCGGTGAAAACCGCGCGGGTGAAGATTAAATCTGGCGGGATTTTGCAGATCGATATTGAAGAGCGGCAGCCTGTGGCTGTTTGGCGTACGAGCCAGGGGCTTGAGCTGCTGGACGCTGAAGGTGTGGCGTTTCGGGCTTTGGACAGTCGTTTCGAACGCGCCGACCTGCCCTTGATCGCTGGAGACGGGGCATCGCAAGCATTGGCTGAAGCGATGCAAATCCTTGTTGTTGCGGCGCCTTTGCAGACCCGTTTGCGCGGCGTTGCGCGGATTGGAGACCGGCGGTGGGATGTTGTTTTGGACCGTGATCAGCGGATTATGCTGCCTGAGGAGCGCCCTGTGCAGGCGCTTCAACGGGTGCTGGCGCTGAACACGGCGCGCGACCTTTTGGGGCGCGATGTGACAGTGGTGGACATGCGCGTGGCGCATCGCCCGACGATAAGAATGAGTGAAGCGGCAACACGCGAGCGCTGGAAAGTGCGCGCAACGGAAGTGAAAGTGGAAGAGCAATGATCGAGCTTTATGAATCCCAACGCGCGATGCGCAATATGCGCCGTGCAGCTATGCAGCGGGGTGTGATTGCCATTCTCGATGTGGGCAGCTCAAAGATTGCCTGCCTTGTGTTGCGCTTTGATGGCAGTGAAGTTTTGGGGGACACAGTTGCCTCTATGGCAGGGCAGGCCGGCTTTCGTGTGATTGGCGCTGCGACAACGCGGTCTCGTGGGGTGCGTTTTGGTGAGATCGATACGATGGCGGAAACTGAACGTGCCATCCGCACGGCCGTACAGGCGGCCCAAAAGATGGCCAATATCCGTGTCGACCATGTGGTTGCTTGCTTCTCGGGTGGCGACCCTCGTTCTTATGGGCTTGTGGGCGATGTGGATATTGATGGGCACGTGGTCAGTGATGAAGATGTGAGCCGTGTGCTCAGTGCTTGTGATGTGCCTGAGATTGGCATGGGGCGTGAAGTGCTTCACGCGCAGCCCGTGAACTTTGCTCTTGATCATCGTTCGGGCCTGTCTGATCCGCGTGGACAGATGGGTGCGCGGTTGGCGACAGATATGCATCTTTTGTCTGTCGAGGGCTCGGTGATCCAGAACCTCGCGCATTGTGTGCGCCGCTGTGATCTGGAACTCGCGGGTATCTATTCGTCGTCTTATGCCTCGGGCTATGCGGCGCTTGTCGAAGATGAGCAAGAGCTTGGCGCGGCGTGTATCGACATGGGCGGTGGGACCACGGGTGTTTCGATCTTTATGAAGAAGCACATGATTTACGCTGATGCTGTGCGCCTTGGCGGAGACCATGTGACAGGCGATATTTCGATGGGTCTGCAAGTGCCGATGAGCACGGCAGAGCGCATTAAGACGTTTTACGGCGGCGTTGTCGCAACCGGCATGGATGACCGCGAGATGATTGATATGGGCGGTGACACAGGTGATTGGGAGCATGACCGTCGCTCCGTGAGCCGTACCGAACTGATCGGGATTATGCGTCCGCGTGTGGAGGAAATTCTCGAAGAGGTGCGTGCCAAGCTCGATGCAGCGGGATTTGACCACCTGCCGAGCCAGCAGATTGTTTTGACGGGTGGCGCAAGCCAGATCCCCGGCCTTGACGGGTTGGCAAGCCGCATTCTGGGCCAGCAAGTGCGGCTTGGGCGTCCGATCCGCGTACAAGGCTTGCCGCAGGCGGCCACTGGGCCAGGCTTTGCGAGCGCGGTGGGCCTATCGCTCTTTGCGGCGCATCCGCAGGACGAGTGGTGGGACTTCGAACTGCCTGTGGACCGCTATCCTGCGCGCTCCTTGAAGCGGGTGATGCGCTGGTTCCGCGACAACTGGTAAAACAACAAAGGCCGCCCCAAGAGGAGCGGCCTTTGTCTTTAGGGGTGTGAGCTTATGGCTTGATGTAGGTGTAACCCTGCATTTGAAGATGTGAGAGCTCGGCAACGCCACTTGGCACGATGTCTTCTGCATAAACATCAAAGAGATCATTTTCGTAGGAAATCTTGCGGCCCTTCAGGGTGTTGTTGCAGACATGAACAGCAACGTTCTGACCTTTGAGTTCGAGCACTTGCCCGCGCAGGCCTTCATTGGCTTTGGCTTGGGACAAAAGGCCGAGGCCGTTGCCATGAAGCACCACTTTGATGTCCATGTTCTCAGCGCCAACGGCATTGATGTGGTTTTGGATGTTGCGCATCGCACCGCGGTATTTTTTGTCGTCCGGACCGCCATCGTAGTTGATGTGATACACGACTTTCTGTTTGCCATAGCGCTCGTTTGCGTCGGCATCGGCGGCTGTAAAGACAAAGCTGGCGGCGGCAATTGTGAGCGCCATGGCCATTGAGATAAGTTTCTTCATAATAGTCTCCCTCTTGGTTTGGTTGCTTGCTGCAACGCTTTGAGAAGGATGACAGGCTGGAGCCAAATGCAAAGCTAGGAGGAACCACGGGTTTGGGGCTAGGGCTATGCCTAGGGTGCGCTCTTAGCTGGCCAGCGCGATCAGCTGGCTTGAGGAGCGCGCCTCATATTTCTTGAGGAGATTGGCGCGGTGGAATTCGACTGTCTTGGGGTTGATGCCGAGTTTGCGCGCGATTTCCTTTGAGGAAAACCCTTCCGCAATCAGGCTTAGAACTTCGCGTTCGCGGTTGGTCAGGTCGGGCTGTGGCGTTGCGGACGGAGTGCGCGATGCGGGGCGGCGCAAACGAAGCATTGCTGCGAGCAAAAGAAGTGGCAGCAGAAGGGTGCCTACCAAAAGCGGCCAGCTGCGCCAGATCTTTTGCACGAGGCTCAGGGCTTCGATGCGACTGGTGTAGGCATCATTGAGTTCTTGGACCGCATGATAGGCAACTGGCGCCGTCCAGATATCGCGCAGCCGCGACGCTTCGGCGCGCGGGCTTGACTTGGCGCTGAGAAGTGCGAGCGCCAGACTGTCCCTTAATTCGGGATCAACGCCTGCCAGAACGGCGAAGGGCCACTCGGGGTAAAGGCGTGTGCTGATGCGGTTAGGGTGCGCGTAAGTTGCGCTGGTATTGAGATAAGTAAAGTCGGTTGCTTTGTAGTGCCCATCAGCGATCAGTCGTTCGATGAGCCCGCTGCGTACGATACCGATATCGGCGCGTCCTGTGGCGACGCGTGCCACGACCTCATCCATCGGGAACCCGACAAAGACCAGTTCGGCGGTATCGGTGAAGAGATTCAGGCCAGCATTCTCAAACTCGCGCCATGCGGTCTGAAAGCCGCCAAAGGCCATCTTGTCGATTGCGGCAACTGTCTTGCCTGCCGCATCGATCAGCGCTGTTATGCCAGTGTCGGCGCGGGCAAAGATGAGGCTGCCAAAGTCGCCCGCATAGCTGCCGTCGCTTTGCTGAACGCTGCGAGAGGCAATCACGCTCATCGCATGCTTGGCGCTTAGGTCAACAAAGTGCCCTGGGTTGGTCAGTACAAAGTCGACCTGACCCGAGGCGATCTGAGTTGAGGCGGACGCGAGTGTGACAGGGACAAGCTCGAAGCGATATCTGGGCAGGGAGGCATCAAGATAGGTTTTCAGGCCATGCCAGTGGGCGAGCGCATCTTCATAGCCGAGATAAGCAAGTACGCCGATGCGAGCTGTTGGCAATGTATCTTGGGCTTTGGCGGGGGTGAAGCCGACCAAGGCGATCATGAGTATTGCTATCCATCCTTTGAGCATGTGCTCCTCCCTTTGTCTTTATAGGGCGCAGAGAGCGTGGCTGGCAAATAGACAATAGGATACTGCAGTTTAAAAACGGCGCGGTGGGGCTTGGCAGGGCTGGAAGTTATGAAAATCTTGTGATAGACTTAATCCTAACGCTCACAAAAGAAGCGACTAGGCCGAGCAGGGCCCAATGACATCGTAATCTCAAAACACGCCTCTTATTTGAGGTGCGTTTTTTTGCGTCTTGTGTCTGGGGTATTGTATTCCGCAAGATTTCGGGCCGTAGGCGAAATACCGCGGAGACTCCACCTAAATCGACTATATTTTGTAGCATTTTGCCGTTTTTTACGTGACGATACGGGAAAGGCGCGGTAGAAATAGGGCGGAACAGGCAGCAATCGCACCCGCGCAAGCGGACAAAGACATCAGGCGGACAGTAATTATGACACTCAATCTCACAATGCCCGGTCAAGAAGACCTCAAACCACGGATCACCGTTTTTGGCGTCGGTGGCGCTGGCGGTAACGCGGTTAACAACATGATCGAAAAGGAGCTCGAAGGCGTAGACTTCGTGGTTGCCAATACTGACGCGCAAGCGCTTCAGCAGAGCAAGTCGGCTAGCAAGGTGCAGCTTGGGATCAAGGTTACCGAAGGTCTTGGCGCAGGCGCGAAGGCAACCATCGGCGCAGCCGCTGCCGAAGAGAGCATTGAGCAGATCGTCGATCACCTCGCGGGAGCACACATGTGCTTCATCACTGCGGGTATGGGCGGCGGCACGGGCACGGGCGCTGCTCCGATTATTGCACAAGCCGCGCGCGAACTTGGCGTTCTGACCGTCGGCGTCGTCACGAAGCCTTTCCAGTTTGAGGGCGCAAAGCGCATGCGTCAGGCTGAAGATGGTGTAGAGGCGCTGCAAAAAGTTGTTGATACGCTGATCATCATTCCAAACCAAAACCTGTTCCGCATTGCCACTGAAAAAACAACATTTGCTGACGCCTTCTCGCTCGCAGATGATGTTCTTTATCAGGGTGTTAAGGGCGTTACAGACCTGATGGTACGTCCTGGTCTTATCAACCTCGACTTTGCAGACGTTCGCGCCGTGATGGACGAAATGGGCAAAGCCATGATGGGTACGGGCGAAGCCGATGGCGAAGATCGTGCAACACAGGCTTCCGAGAAAGCGATTGCAAATCCGCTTCTCGACGAGATCAGCCTGCGCGGCGCCAAAGGTGTTCTGATCAACATCACAGGTGGCCACGACCTTACATTGTTTGAGCTTGATGAAGCCGCCAACCGCATTCGTGAAGAAGTCGACCCAGAGGCCAACATCATTGTTGGTTCCACATTGGATACAACGATGGACGGCAAAATGCGCGTGAGCGTTGTTGCGACTGGGATCGACGCAAGTGAAGTGCGCAACGAACTTCCTGTGCCGCGCCGTTCATTGGCCGAGCCTCTGCGCCAAAAAGTGGCTGCTGAAGAAGCACCTGTTAAGCCCCAAGAAGCGGCTGTTGCCTTTACAGCTGCTGAGCCAGCCGTTTCGTCGGCACCTGTCGAGCGCACGCTTTTTGAAGACTTCCCAGACGCGGAGAACGCGGCAGCAGAAGAGCAAATGGAAGATATTTTCACGCCTCGCCGTGAGGCCTATGAGGCACCTGCGGCAAGTTTGGTAGAAGATGATCTTCCTCCGCCCGCGTACCAGCCTCAGGCAGCCCAGCGTCAAGAAACGATTGATGCCGCGCCAGAAGAGTTTGTCGCGCCACGCGCTCCAGCACCGGGCACGCCTTCGCCCGAAGCCCTCGCGCGTTTGCGCCAAGCGGTTCACAACAACCGCCCGACGCAAGAAGCAGATGTGCCACAGGCCGAGGAAAAGCCTCGCTTTGGGATCAATTCATTGATCAACCGTATGACGGGTCATGAGCAAGCGCAGAAGCCAGCCGCGCCACAAGCGGCTGCGCCACAGCAAGCGCCACGCCCTGCTGCGGCGCCGCGTGTGCAGCCACAAGTGAGCAGTGCGCAACCACAACAGCAGCCAGATGCTGATCAAGAGCGCATCGAAATCCCAGCATTCTTGCGCCGCCAAGCGAACTGAAGCACCCAAATTATCACAAAAAAGCCGCCCCAGATGGGCGGCTTTTTTTTTTATATCAGAGTATTATCTGAATTGAGGCGGGGTTCTGCCGATTGTAACAGTCCATGTTACATCTGGTTGCAAAGAGTGAATTGAGCCTGCCGCGCCCAAGACCTAAAGTGCAGCCAACACAAGACATAGGCATACTGCGTGCAGAGAACTCTCAAACAATCGGTCACATTTGACGGCGTTGGGCTCCATAGTGGAAAGCCTGCTCACCTCACCGTGCGTCCTGCGCAGGCGGGCCATGGAATCAAATTTTGCCGTACAGACATTGCGATCGGGGATGCGATCGTTCCTGCGCGTTGGGATGCGGTTGAGCAAGGCCCGCTTTGCACACGGATTGTGAACGCAAGCGGCGTTGATGTTTCAACCATTGAGCATGTGATGGCCGCGCTGGCGGGCTGTGGCGTTTATAATGCGCTGATCGAGCTTGATGGCCCCGAGGTTCCGATCCTAGATGGAAGCGCTGCGCCATTTGTGAAACGTTTCCTTGAGGTAGGGTTGGCGCAGCTTAAAGAGCCTGTTTGGGCGATCCGCATATTGCGCGACGTTGAAGTCCGCCGTGGCGATGCCTGGGCGCGGCTGAGTCCTGCGGATGAAATGCAGATCGATTTTTCGATTGATTTTGAAGACGCGGCCATCGGCCGTCAGCAAAAGACGCTGAACATGGCCAATGGATCGTTTGTGCGCGAGCTTTGCGACAGCCGCACCTTCTGCCGCCAGGCAGACGTGGATGCGATGCATGAGCAGGGGCTTGCTCTGGGTGGCTCGCTGGAAAACGCGGTTGTGGTTGAAGGCGACAAAGTCTTGAGTCCTGGTGGTCTGCGCCACGCTGATGAAGCTGTGCGCCATAAAATGCTGGACGCCTTGGGCGATCTTGCCCTCGCAGGGGCCCCAATTCTGGGCGTTTATACTGGCGCACGGGCTGGCCACGCTATGACAAACGCATTGCTGCGCAAGTTTTTTGAAGCGGAGGGTGCGTTTTGTTTTGTCCGCTGTACCCCTGCACAAGCCGCGCGTCTTCCTGGCGCAGGCGTTCATTTGGGCGAAATGCCTCAGGTCGCTTGAGCGGCGCTTTACATTCACTGTAGCATTGGGAATATTCGATGTGCGCGTCTTTGAGACGGCAGGATTAAAAGGCGCATTAAGGCGTTTTGCCCTAGAATTTTCTATGCTAGGACTCGGGCAAGAGTGGCGCTAGGCCACGCACAAGGCGAAGGTGGGATAACGAGCATGAAGAGCGGGCTTTCTCGGGTGAGAATTTTCGGTTTTGCACTGCTGTGCCTGTCGTTGGCTGGCTGTGGTCAGGAAGGCAAGCTGGCGCGTGGTGAGGTTCCGCTGGAAACCTACACTGCCGAACAGATTTTTGAACGTGGCGAGTTTGAAGTGAACCGCAGGCGTTTTGAAGATGGGGCCAAGTATTTTGGTGAAGTTGAGCGACTTTACCCTTATTCAACTTGGGCCAAGCGCGCTGTCATCATGCAGGCCTATGCGTTCCATCGGGCCAAAGACTATGAAAACTCACGCTCATCGGCACAGCGCTACATCGACTTTTTTCCCACCGATGAAGACGCCGCTTATGCACAGTATTTACTGGCCTTGAGCTATTACGACCAGATCGATGATGTGGGCCGCGACCAAGGCCTGACCTTTCAAGCGCTGCAAAGCTTGCGTGCTGTGATTGAGGGCTATCCTGACAGCGAGTATGCGCGGGCGTCTGTCCTCAAGTTCGATCTGGCTTTTGATCATCTCGCTGGCAAGGAAATGGAAATCGGACGCTATTACCTTAAGCGTGACCGTTTCACCGCCGCGATCAATCGTTTCCGTGTGGTTGTTGAGGATTTCCAGACCACCACACATACACCGGAAGCGCTGCACCGCTTGGTGGAGTCTTATCTGTCGCTGGGTCTGGCTCAAGAGGCGCAGACCGCGGCGGCTATTTTGGGGCACAACTTCCGCAGCTCTGAATGGTATGAAGACAGCTTTGCTTTGCTTTCCGGGCAAGGGCTTGAGCCGAAGTTCTTCAAAGGCAACTGGCTTGCGTCGGCCTATCGCCAGACCATCAAGGGCGAGTGGTTGTGACGGGGCCCGTTCTGGGCCCTCTGTGACAGGAAAGCTGAGCCAAGATGCTGCGGGCGCTAGAGATTAGAGACATTCTGCTGATTGATCACCTTGAGCTCGGCTTTGAGGCTGGTCTCAACGTGCTCACAGGCGAAACAGGGGCAGGTAAGTCTATTTTGCTCGACTCGCTTGGCTTTGTGCTTGGCTGGCGGGGGCGGGCAGAACTTGTGCGCAGCGGTGCGGCGCAAGGGGAAGTTACGGCCGTGTTTGATTTGCCTGACGGGCATGCGGCCTTTGCTGTCTTGGAAGAAGCGGGCATTCCACAAGCGAGCGAACTTATTTTGCGGCGGGTGAACACAAGCGATGGTCGCAAGACCGCGTGGGTCAATGATCGGCGCTGTTCGGGTGATGTGTTGCGGGCGCTGTCGGAGCATTTGGTCGAGTTGCATGGGCAAAATGATGACCGTGGCTTGCTCAATCCGCGTGGTCATCGCAGTCTTTTGGACGATTTTGCCGGCCTTGGCCCTAAGCTGGCGGAGCTGCGCGGGCTTTGGCGGGCGCGGGCCAAAGCGGCATCTGAGCTGACGGTAGCGCACAAGGCTATTGAGGAGTTGCGCGAGGAGGAGGAGTATTTGCGGTACTCCGTTGCCGAGCTTGATAAGCTTTCGCCAAAGGCGGGCGAGGATGAAGCGCTCGACCGTCAGCGCCGCCAGATGCAAGGTGCTGAGAAGGTACGTACTGATATTGTGCGCGCTCTGAGCGTGCTACGCGACGAAAAGGGCGCGGAGGACAGTGCAAGCGAGGCACTGCGTTGGCTTGAGGCTGTCGGCGGTGAGGCGGCTGAGTTGCTTGTTGAAGCGATTGAAGCGCTGGAGCGTGGCCTCAACGAGCTGGTTCTGGCCTCAGACGCTGTTGAGGATACATTACGGGCTATGGAGTTTAGCCCAGCTGAACTTGAAGCGTGTGAGGAGCGACTTTTCGCTATTCGCGGGCTGGCGCGCAAGTATGAGGTGCAGCCTGACGATCTGGCGGAGCACGCAGATACCCTACGTACAAAGCTTGAGCAGGTAGATGCGAGCGATGCAGAGCTTGGCGCGTTGGAAGCCGCGAGCAAAGCAGCGGACGCGGCCTACCGTGCTGCCGCTGAAGCCTTGAGCGCGGCGCGGCGCACGGCTGCGGCAAAGCTTGATGCGGCTGTGATGGCAGAACTCGCGCCGCTCAAGATGGAGCGCGCGGTCTTTACCACTGAACTTACCGAGGGCGAAGCAGGGCCTGAAGGCAGTGATTCCGTGAGCTTTGTTGTTGCCACGAACCCTGGCGCGCCAGCGGGGCCTTTGGCCAAAATCGCCTCGGGCGGAGAGCTGAGCCGCTTTTTGCTGGCACTTAAGGTGTGTCTGACAGGTGGCGCAAGCGATGTGACGATGATTTTTGACGAGATCGACCGCGGTGTGGGGGGGGCGACAGCAGATGCTGTGGGCCGCCGTTTGCGCGCTCTCGGGGAGGGCGGGCAGGTGCTTGTCGTCACGCACTCTCCACAGGTTGCTGCGCTTGGACAACACCACTGGCGGGTGGAAAAGAGCGTCATCAACGGGCAAACGCTTTCAACGGTGAAGCCATTAGGGGTCGAGGAGCGCATTGACGAAGTGGCTCGGATGATTTCTGGCGACACGATCACTGTCGAGGCGCGAGCGGCCGCGAAGGCTTTGCTTTAAATCAGTTTTTGGGCGGGACAAGCTTGCCTGGGTTCATGATGTTTTGCGGATCTAGCGCTGACTTTATGTCTCCCATGAGGTTCCAGCCCTCGCCATGCTCACGCTCCATATAGTGTAACTTTCCAATCCCGATGCCATGCTCGCCCGTGGCGGTTCCGCCCATATCAAGCGCACGGGAGACCATCCGCTCTGAGGCTTCTTTGGCGGCGGCGAGCTCTTTTGGTTTGGCGGGGTCAAACATCAGGATTGAGTGGAAATTGCCATCGCCAACATGGCCGAGGATCGGTCCGATGAGACCAGAGCGGGCGATATCGTCTTGCGCGGCGGCGACGGCTTCGGCGAGGCGCGAGATTGGCACGCAGACGTCAGTGACCAAGGCGGTTGAACCAGGGCGAGACTGTAGGATCGTCCAGTAGGCGTGATGGCGCATATGCCAGAGAGCGGCGCGATCCTCGGCACGCGAGGCCCATTGAAAGCCCATTCCGCCGTGATCGGCGGCAATATCACCAAAGGTTTCGGCCATATCTTGCACGCTGTTTTCGGTGCCGTGAAACTCAAGCATGAGGTGTGGTGTCTCTGGCATGGTTGCACCTGCCATCGTGTTGAAAGTCTGAACGGTTGCAGTGTCGACAATTTCGATACGGGCCATAGACAAATCCATCTGGATTGTGTCGATCACGCAGTTTACGGCAGCGTCCACCGTTGGAAAGGCGCAGACGGCGGCGGTGATGGCTTCGGGCTGGCCGCGCAAGCGCAGGGTGAGGGCAGTGATGAGGCCAAGTGTGCCTTCGGCGCCGACGAAGAGGCCTGTCAGATCATAGCCGGCAGATGTTTTGCGGGCTTCTGTGCCTGTTTGGATGATACGCCCGTCGGCGAGAACCACTTCAAGGCCGATGACATTGTCACGCATGGTTCCGTAGCGCACAGCTGTTGTTCCAGAGGCGCGTGTCGAGGCCATACCGCCGAGCGAGGCGTTTGCGCCCGGATCGACGGGAAAGAACAAGCCCGTGGCGCGCAGCTCTTCATTGAGCTCTTCGCGCGTGATCCCTGCTTCTACGACGGCAACCATATCTTCTTGGGCAAGACGACGGATTGCCTTCATCTTTGAGAAGTCGACGCAAATACCCCCAAAAGGGGCTTGAGCTTGGCCTTCAAGGGAGGTGCCTGCGCCAAAACCAATCACGGCACAGCCTTCTTCGGCACAGATCTTGATGATTGCGCTGACCTCCTCGGTGCTTTTTGGGAAGGCAACGGCATCTGGTGCGGCAAGAGGGAAATATGTCTCGGAGCGACCATGATCTTCAAGAACGGGCTTGGACAGGCTTAGACCTTCGCCTAGTAATGAAGTTAACCTGTGAATGGCGCGTGTCACGCTCATGATTGCCCCCTGCTGCATTTGTTTTGCGAGGTTAGGGCTTTGGGAGCGCAGGGGAAAGCGTGGCTCGTTAATATTTTATTAAAATGCTGCATAAAAGGGTTTGGGTGCGCGATGGCCTCTAGATTTGTGAAAGAAAAGCTGGCTGCGGCGGGGGATGACCTTGGCCGCGCCTTGCGTGTTCTTCGCGACAGGGGGCCGAGTCAGGTCCAATTCTGGTTTATTGCACTCGCTATTGGGGTTGCTGCGGGCTTTGGCGCGGTCTTGTTTCGTTGGGGCATCGAAGGCTTGCAGGCGTGGGCCTATGGGACCGATGATGTCGATCATCTCTATAGTTTTGCACTTAATATGTCTTGGTATTGGGTGCTGGTGATCCCGATTGTGGGTGGGTTGGTTGTCGGGCAAATCCTGCATCATTTCACACCAGATGGGCGGGTGCGTTCTGTCGCAGATGTGATAGAGGGCGCGGCGCTAAATGATGGGCGTGTCGAGCGGCGTGAGGGCGTGGCCTCAGCGTTTGCTTCATTGATTACGCTTGGGACAGGTGGCTCATCGGGGCGGGAGGGGCCTGTTGTCCACTTGGCTGCGGTGATCTCGTCCTGGGTGTCAAACAAGCTCCATGCCGATGGCATTACGGGGCGGGACTTGCTCGGCTGCGCGGTGGCTGCTGCCGTTTCCGCCTCGTTCAACGCGCCGATCGCGGGCGCTCTTTTTGCGCTAGAAGTCGTTCTGAGGCACTTTGCGGTTCATGCCTTTGCGCCTATTGTGATTGCCTCTGTCGCGGGGACTGTGATCAATCGGCTCGCTTTTGGCGATGTTACAGAATTCAGCTTGCCTGTCAGTTCTGCCTTGGCGTTTTATGTCGAATTGCCAGCGTTTCTCATTCTTGGTCTGTTGTGTGGGCTGATCGCTGCAGCGCTGATGCGTTCGATCTTTATTGGCGACGATATTGCGAGCCATTTGCAGCAGAAATTTAACGTGCCGCGCTGGTTGCGCCCTGCGATTGCGGGGGCATTGCTGGGGGGGCTGGCGGTCTTCTTCCCGCATATCATTGGTGTCGGCTATGAGACGACGTCTGCGGCGTTAACGGGCAAGCTTCTACTCTGGCAGGCTGTCGTCTATGCGATGCTCAAAGTCGTGGCTGTCGTGATCACTATGGCGGGGCGGATGGGGGGCGGTGTGTTTTCACCCTCGCTGATGGTTGGGGCGCTTACGGGTCTTGCCTTTGGAACCATTGCGACCAGTATTTTTCCTGAGGTGTCAGGCACAAGTGCACTCTACGCGTTGGCGGGGATGGGCGCGGTGGCAGCGGCTGTTTTGGGCGCGCCAATTTCGACAACTTTGATTGTCTTTGAGCTAACAGGAGACTGGCAGACCGCGATTGCTGTCATGGTAGCGGTGAGTATGTCGACGGCGCTTGGTTCGCGGCTCGTGGACCGTTCTTTCTTTCTCACCCAGCTTGAGCGGCGCAATGTACACCTTGCGGCTGGCCCGCAGGCTTACTTGTTAGCGATGTTCCGTGTCGCCAAGCTCATGCGCGACAAAGACGATGAGAGCTGCCCCTCTGAAGAGGAACTTTGGGAGCTTGTCGAGCAGGGAGTTTATGTGGATGGCAACGCGACGCTGGAAACTGCGATGCCGCTTTTTGAGCGGACGGGCGCGCGCTTCTTGCCTGTCGTGAGCCTATCGGGAGAAGATGCGCCGCCCGAACTCTGGGGGGCGCTCATGCATGTTGATGCGCTGAAGGCCTACAACCGCGCATTGGCGGCCACAGCGGCAGAAGAACACAGCTGAGCGCGAGCAGTCAGACGCGCTCTACAGCGACATCATCTGACGGGTAGAAGGCGAGGTGGTCTTTGATTTTGGAAACGGCGTCGAGTGGGGCTTCGTAACTCCAGACGGCATTTTCGATCGTTTTGGATTTGGTCACGATTGAGTAGTAGCTGGCGTCCCCTTTGTGCGGGCAATGACTTGTATGTCCGCTGGCATCTAGGAAAGCGGTCGCAATATCGCTGCGAGGGAAATAGATCACTGACGGGTGGTCGCCTTCTGACAGCTCCAGTGCGTTTTTGCTCTCGCCCAAGACAGCGCCTCCAGCGCGCACAACCCAAGTGCCAGTGGCGCGGGTGATCGTGATTTTGGGGGCCATGTGTTCAATCCTTGAGATACGTTTGCGCGCAATATGGCGTCAAACTGTTACACTAAAATGTCAAATGTCTTGGGTCGCGTGACTTAACCACACTTGAGCCTCGGGGGAAAGCCTCGGTGCAATGTTCTCATAGCAGGCCTTGTGATAAAGATTGAGCCAGTTCCGCTCGTCAAGACTGAGCATCTCTGTGCAAATCAGCGCGCGTGCAATAGGCACATACGTGAGCGTTAGGAAGTCAAACATTGGGCGCGGATCGGCGCTCTCAAGCGTGCGGGCGTCTTGAACAACAATGAGATTTTCCAACCGGATGCCGAAGGCGCCCTCGCGGTAATACCCAGGCTCGTTGGAGAGGATCATACCCGCTTGGAGCGGCACATCGGAAACGCGGCTGAGCCTTTGTGGGCCTTCGTGGACGCAGAGATACACCCCTACGCCATGCCCTGTGCCGTGATTGAAATCTTGTCCGGCGAGCCAGAGGGGATAGCGCGCGATTGCGTCTAGATCGCGGCCTGCGAGCCCTTTGGGGAAACGCAGCCGAGAGATTGCAATCATGCCTTGTAAGACACGGGTAAAGCAGCGCTTTTCTTCGGTTCCGACAGCGCCGATAGGCAATGTGCGGGTGATGTCGGTTGTCCCGTCAATATACTGTCCGCCGCTGTCTAGAACGAGCAGCTGGCCTTCTTTAAGGGGGGCGTTTGTCTCTTCTGTGACACGGTAGTGCATAATGGCGCCGTGCGGGCCAGTCCCTGCGATGGTTTCAAAGCTGATATCAAGCAAATCATTGGTGGCGTAACGGGCCTCTTCGAGGCGTTTGACCACATCTATCTCTGTGAGCGAGCCGATCGGCTGGGCGTCAAACCAGGTGAGAAATTCGACGACAGCGGCGGCATCGCGCAGATGCGCCTCTTGAGTACCCTCAATTTCGGCAGATGTTTTGCAAGCTTTGGGCAGAATGCAGGGATCGTCGCCCCACGACAGGATTGCGCTGCCCTCGGCAAGCTCTTGGGCGACTTTGATGGGTGCGGTTTTGCGATCGACCCGCACAGTGCCTTGGAGGGAATGGAGCGTTGGCTCGAGCGCCGAGGTTGGACGTAGTTTGATTTCTGGGCCGAGGTGGGCGCGCAACATGTCGTCTATTTTCTTTGGATCGGCAAAAAGCGTCACATGACCTGTTTCATAGAGAATGGCAAAGGCATGAGGCACGGGATTGCGTGGAATATCGCTGCCGCGGATGTTGAGTAGCCATGCGATAGAATCGGGTAGGGTGATCACGGCTGCGGATTGGCCTGCAGTGCGTAGGGCTTTGGCAAGTCTGGCCCGTTTGGAAGCATGTGCCTCGCCTGCAAGTGCTTCGGGGTAGGGCGCGATCGGCCCCAGCGGCGGCGCGGGCTGATCAGGCCATATTTTGTCAACAAGGTTGGGACTGGCGCGAAAGCTGAACCCCTTTTGGGCGAGGCTTGCCTCGAGGTCTTCGATTTCACTCGCGACGTGGAGCCACGGATCATAGGCGATGATGCCGCCTTGGGGCAGCTCTTGGGCAAGCCAGTCTTTGAGCGCGGTTTCGGGCCATGGCACCGGCGTAAACACAGCCAGATCGACCTGCTCTTTGACTTGTGTGCGATAGCGGCCGTCGATGAAGACCCCCGCGCTGTCTTTGAGAACGGCAGCAAAGCCGGCAGAGCCTGTAAAGCCTGTGAGCCAGGACAAGCGCTCATCATGGGGCGCGCAATATTCACCTTGGTGGGCATCGGCACGGGGTACGAGAAAGCCCACGACATTTTCTTTGGTCATGCGGTTGCGAAGCTCCATCAGGCGGGTCTTCCCCTGACTTGGATCGGCGCGGTTTTCAAAACTTTGGAACATAATTTGTCTCCCAACTCGTGAGGAAGACTAAGGGGGAACGCGGCGTGGGGGAAGAGGCGGGATCGAATTTTGCAATGCAAAATCCGACCGACGAGGAGGCTAGCCCCCTCGTGCTCCCCCGGGATATTTGGGGAAAGAAAAAGCCTGATGCGGTGTCTGGCCTGAGCCTAGCTGGCGCGCTTGATGCCGAGGAGGCGCCCACGTGCACGCGGGTCAGTATCAAAAAGGGAGGCGAGCTGTTCTGTCATCGCACCGGCAAGTTGCTCTACATCTGTGATGGTCACTGCGCGGTTATAATAGCGCGTGACATCATGGCCGATGCCGATTGCGAGCAGTTCCACGGCTCGTTTTTTCTCGACCATCGCAATGACATCGCGAAGGTGTTTCTCGAGGTAGTTCGCGGGATTGACTGACAGAGTTGAGTCATCCACGGGCGCGCCATCGGAGATCACCATGAGGATTTTACGCGCCTCCGAGCGGCGAGACATGCGGCGGTGCGCCCATTCGAGGGCTTCACCATCGATATTTTCTTTGAGGAGGCCTTCTTTCATCATCAGACCCAAGTTGTCGCGTGAGCGGCGCCAAGGGCTGTCGGCGTGTTTGTAGATGATATGGCGCAGGTCATTGAGGCGGCCTGGCTGTTGGGGACGGCCGTCAGCAAGCCATTTTTCGCGTGCGAGCCCGCCTTTCCAAGCGCGCGTGGTGAACCCGAGAATTTCGACTTTCACAGAGCAGCGTTCAAGCGTGCGGGCGAGAACATCAGCACATATAGCTGCAATTGAGATCGGGCGGCCGCGCATGGAGCCTGAATTATCTATGAGCAGCGTCACAACAGTGTCGCGAAATTCGGTGTCTTGCTCGACTTTGAAGCTGAGCGGTGTTGTCGGGTTTGAGATGACCCGTGCCAAGCGACCAGCATCGAGGATGCCTTCTTCTTCGTCAAAGGACCAAGAGCGGTTTTGTTGCGCTTGCAAGCGGCGCTGAAGCTTGTTGGCGAGACGGCTGACAGCGCCTTTTAGCGGCTCAAGCTGTTGGTCGAGATAGGCGCGCAAGCGTTCGAGCTCTGCAGGCTCGGCAAGCTCTTCGGCGAGAATTTCTTCGTCATTGCTCGCGTCATAGACCAGATAGTTGGGGTCTGCATCTGAACTTGGCTGTGGGGGCGGCGGCTCAAGCGGGGCCTCGCCATCAGGCATATCGGCCTCATCGCCAAGCTCTTCATCGGCCATCTCATCCATCGAGACTTGCGCCTCGGCAGCGTCTTGGGTCTCTTCTTGGGATTGCTCTGGGCTGGCGTCGGACTCATCCTCTTGGGCGTCGTCCTGCCCCGTGCTATCTGGCTGATCCTCGTCTTGCTCGGCTTCGTCCTGACTTTCGTCGCTTTCCTCATCGGGGGCGTCTGGATCATCGCCAAGCTGGTCGGCATAGCCAAGATCTGAGATGACACGGCGGGCGAAGCGGGCAAAATCCTGCTGGCTTGCGAGGCGTTCTGAGACGTCTTCGAGCGCGTCGCCGGCTTGTTCTTCCATGAAGCCCTGCCAAAGCTCCATCACATTGCGTGCGCCTGCAGGCAAATCACGCCCTGTGGCGAGGTGGCGTACGAGGTAGCCTGCGGCTGTCGCGAGGGAGGCATCGGCGCGGTCGGTTATTTCGGCATAACCTGCGCGACGGGCGTCTTCGGCGATCTTTGCATCAATGTTGCCTGCCGTCCCTGGCATATCGCGCGCGCCCATCGCTTCGCATCGCGCGGTTTCCATCGCCTCGTAAATGTCGCGAGCCAGGTCGCCTGCAGGGGCGTAGCGGGCGTGGGTCGCTGTGTCGTGATACTTATGTTTGAGGGCCAAAGCATCCGCTGTACCGCGCGCGAGCAAGACCTCATCGCGGGTCATGCGGCGCGAGACTTGCGGCAGGCGCATTGTGTCGCCCGACATGCCGGAAGGATCTACCGAATAGCTGACCGTCAGATCGGAGTCGTTAGCCAAGACTTTAGTGGCCTCGGCGAGGGCTTTTTTGAAAGGATCTGCTGGGTTATCGGATGGCTTTGACATCTCTTGCGCTTAGCCCAAGCTTACGCTTGCAGCACTTTCCGGCAGCTCTTCATCAAACAAGCGCTGGTAGAATTCTGCAACCGTTTGGCGCTCGAGTTCGTCACATTTATTGAGGAACGTCAGGCGGAAGGCATAGCCCACATTGCGGAAAATCTCCGCGTTCTGAGCCCATGCGATCACGGTGCGCGGCGACATGACTGTTGACAGGTCACCGTTCATAAAGGCTGTGCGGGTGAGATCTGCGACTTGAACCATGTGCTTGATGGTTTTGCGGCCAGCATCCGTGTTGTAATGCGGGTTTTTGGCCAAGATGATCTGGGTTTCAGCATCGATCGAGAGATAGTTCAGCGTGGCGACAAGCGACCAACGGTCCATCTGACCTTGGTTGATCTGCTGTGTCCCGTGGTAGAGGCCCGTGGTGTCGCCGAGACCAACAGTGTTGGCTGTGGCGAAGAGGCGGAAGTACGGATTGGGCGTGATAACTTCGTTTTGGTCAAGCAGTGTCAGCTTCCCATCCACTTCCAGAACCCGTTGGATCACGAACATGACATCAGCGCGGCCAGCATCGTATTCGTCAAAGACGATCGCTGTCGGGTTGCGCAGCGCCCACGGCAGGATACCCTCCTGAAACTCGGTGACTTGCTTCCCATCGCGCAGCTTGATGGCATCTTTGCCAATCAGGTCGATACGGGAGATGTGGCTGTCGAGGTTTACGCGCACACAAGGCCAGTTGAGTTGGCTCGCGACTTGTTCGATGTGGGTGGATTTCCCCGTGCCGTGGTAGCCTTGGATCATTACACGGCGATTGTGAGAAAAGCCTGCAAGGATCGCCAGCGTTGTGTCTGGGTCAAACTTGTAGGTGCTGTCCATGTCAGGCACGCGTGAGCTGCGCTCAGCGAAGGCGGGCACAGTCATATCGGTGTCGATGCCGAAGACATCACGCACAGAAAGTTTCTCGGTTGGTTTTGCGTTAATGTCGATCATACCGTCCGCCATAGCCGGATTCCTTCATATCTCGAAAATGTTGTAGTTGTGGTGCAACAATTTCGGGGCGAGGGCAAGGCCAAGCCAGAAGATTGCCACTTTGGAATACGGAATTGGGAGAGCTGGCTCTATGGGGGTGTGTTACTAGGTGTTCACGCGAAGGTGCGCAGGCTTGAGCTGCCAAGTGATTGGGTTTGACGTATGATAGACGTGAATATGCGAAGGAGCATCATGTTATTAAGAGACGGTTGTTTATGGTCACAGGGCTTGGCGCAGCTGCGGGGCTGCCGTTTGTGCGTGCGGCGGCTTCAAAAGAGTTTGATATCACGCGCAGCGATGCTGAGTGGCGTGCCATGCTCACGCCCTTGCAATACAAGGTGATGCGCCAAGAGGGCACAGAGCGTGCTGGGTCTTCGCCTCTCGATAAAGTCTATGATGTAGGCATGTATCACTGTCGCGGCTGTGACCTACCAGTTTATAGTTCAGCGCATAAATATGACAGTGGCACTGGTTGGCCGAGCTTTTATAAAGCGCTTCCCGAAGCGATTGAAACCAAGACAGACTATAAGATGATCTATCCGCGCACCGAATGTCATTGCCGCCGCTGTGGCAGCCACTTTGGGCACATATTTGATGATGGACCAAAGCCGACGGGCAAACGGCATTGTCTCAATGGCGTGAGCTTGGTGTTTAAGGCTGCCTGACACTGAAATTGTGTAAAATCTGCGCAAACGCCTCGCAAAAGCTGCGGGGCGTTTCTTGTTTTATCAGGGTGATAAGACAAGGAGAGCAGATATGGACGGTATCGAACTTATGACAAAGCAGAACTGGAAACTGCGAGGGGCCATGGCCGCTGGCGTGGGGGCGGCAGGGGGGCTTGTCTCAGTGGGCAGCCTGATAGGCTTTGGGAATATGGTCACAAGACACCTTGAGGCGCCTGTCTTTGTTGTGGCTGCCGTTTTTAGCGCGGGGCTGGCGGGCTTTTTGCTTGGGCCGCTGATGGGGCGCGAGGGCTGGCGCGGGGTGTTGCTGTCGTTTGTTGCCTTCTTGATGGCGACCGTCCTGGCAGCCTATCTTGCCGGTTTCCTGGCTTTACCGCTTTACAACCTAGGCCTCGTCACCCTCTGGTTGACGCTTCACTTTCTCACGCCCTTTGCGCTCTTGTGGATTGCGCTCTGCGCCGGCTTGCACTGGTCAGCGGGCAGGCTGCGCCGCCGCTTCACTTGAAGCTGCGGCTCACGTTGATCTGATCCCACGCCCATACGACTTCTTGGAGCTGCTCTTCTTGAGAGCGGTCGCCGCCGTTCATATCGGGGTGAAGCACTTTGATGAGCTTTTTGTAAGCCTTGCGAATCTCGGCCTTGGACCAATGGTCTTTGGCTTCCAAGATCTCGATGGCGCGTCGCTCTGTTGGGGGCAAACGGCGTGAGCCGCCGCCGCCTTTGCCCGGGTTCTTTGTCGCGTTTGCGCCAAGCACCTGATGAGGATCTTCGATACCGAGGCGTGCCCATGCGCGGGCCTCAGGATCTCCGATCGGCTTGGTTTCGCGCTCCCAGACTTTATCCTTGGACATCTGAGCGTTCATTTCGGCTTCTGTTGTGCCGTCAAAGAAGTTCCACTTCAGATTGTACTCGCGAATGTGCTCTTTGCAGAACCATAGATATTCATCGAGCACATCAGGCGCACGGGGCGCGCGGAACTTGCCGGCTTCTTCGCAGCCTGCATGCTCACACTGGCGTGTAGAGGTTTCTGACGCGCCAGACATGCCGCGGCGGCCACGTGGATTTTTCTTTTTGGCGGATGACACAGACATGTCAAAACCGAAAGGATCGTGTTTGGGCATGGGAACTCTCTTTTCGCGACTGGCTTAGTACTCTAGTGTGTTTGAAACTGGGGGAAAGAGGAAAGAGCGTAAAAAATGAATATGGAAGCAAAAATTCGTGAAGCCCTTACGGCAGCTTTCGAGGCCGAGACGCTCGATGTGATCAATGAGTCGCGTTTGCACAGTGGGCATGCTGGCGACGATGGCTCTGGCGAGAGCCATTTTCGAGTTCGAATGAAGGCGGCTGGCTTTGAGGAGATGAGCCGAGTTGCGCGTCACCGTGCTGTGCATGCGGCTTTAGGGCCACTCAACGAACAGATTCACGCGTTGGCTTTGGAGCTGTCCTGATCGTCATCTAAAGACTCGGCTTCGACGGGCTCGGGCAGGGTCTCAAAGAACTGTGAGGGCGCAGTGTCTTCCCATACAGGCTGGGGTGTGTGGGCAAATTCATCGGCGGCCTCTTGGACTTTTTTGCGAAAGACGAGCACAGAGCGGTAAACCACATTCGTGGATCTAAATCCTGAACGCTCTTCGCTTGGCAAAGTTTCAGCGCGCACAAACTCCCAACCTTCGTGTGCTTTTGAATTCATAAGCTCTTGAAGAGAATTGGCAAAACGGTCTTCATGTGACTTGATGCCTTTGGCCTTGAGGCCTTTGCGTGGTGCGGAGATAACTTTGTATTCGTACACTTTGTAACCCTTGTTGCAGCTCATGACGCGGTTTGACCCTAACAGGCACACGCGGCAGTTTCCATTGTTTGTATTTGTTTAGCTCTTGTGGCGGATGCCCATAGGGCGACCAACGAAACTTGGGATGGGGAGTTTGGCGTGCGCGGTGCGCATCGTCTTGAATGTCTCAAGAATATCTCCGGGCATGGACGCGACCCTTGGACCTGACTGGTCAATGTGCAGGCACATCCCTTCTCCGCCAGCAGACACCCACCCATCTTCATGGATGAGTTCTTGGCAAAAGTGGATAGACTTGTCATTCGTATCAAGCACTTGGAAAGTTGCGCGCAAGCGGTCTCCCTCGTGGACCTCGCGTATGTAGTGCATGTGATATTCGGCGGAGTAGGTCGTGTGCCCTGTGCGAGTGAGATAATCACCACCAAAGCCGATCTCGTGCCAGAGTGCGTCAACGCCCAAATCCATGAGGACGTTGTAGTAGGCCATATTGAGATGCCCATTAAAGTCGATCCACTCAGGGCGCACGACCATTGGCTCGGAGATAAACGGCTTGGTCATTGTCGGGCTCAGCCGCCCAGCTTGGCTTGGACCAAATCGTTCACAGCCTTGGGGTTGGCCTTGCCGCCTGTGGCTTTCATGACCTGACCAACAAACCAGCCTGCGAGCTTGGGGTTTTCGCGTGCCTTTTCGACCTGAGCGGGGTTGGCTGCGATGATCTCGTCCAGTGCGGTCTCGATGGCGCCTGTGTCTGTGACCTGCTTCATGCCGCGGGTCTCAACGATTTCGGCGGGGTCGCCGCCTTCGGTATAGACGATCTCAAAGAGGTCTTTGGCAATTTTGCCAGATATCGTGTCGACTGCGATCAGGTCGATGATCCCGCCAAGTTGGGCCGGCGAGACGGGGCTTTCGCTGATGTCTTTGTCTTCATCCTTTTTGAGGCGACCAAAGAGCTCGTTGATAACCCAATTTGCAGCTGTCTTGCCGTCGCGGCCTGCGGCCACCTCTTCAAAGTAGGTCGCGTTTTGAACTTCGGCTGTGAGCACCGAAGCGTCATATTCTGTGAGGCCATAGTCTGACATAAAGCGTGCGCGTTTCGCGTCTGGCAGCTCGGGCAAGGAGGCAGCGATCTCATCGACCCATGATTGCTCAATCTCAAGCGGCATCAAGTCTGGATCAGGGAAGTAGCGGTAATCATGCGCTTCTTCTTTTGAGCGCATGGAGCGTGTTTCGCCTTTGTCTGGATCGTAGAGGCGCGTTTCTTGTGTGACTTCTCCGCCCTCTTCAAGAATTTTGATCTGGCGACGCGCTTCATAGTCGATCGCTTGCTGGATGAAACGCATCGAGTTCATGTTTTTGATTTCACAGCGGGTGCCGAGGTGGCTGAAGTCTTGCGTCGCCATGTATTTTTCATGCTGACCTGCGCGGCAGACCGATACGTTGACATCGGCGCGCAGGTTTCCGTTTTGCATGTTGCCATCGCATGTGCCGAGGTAGCGCAGAATCTGACGCAGCTTGACGACATAGGCGGCGGCCTCTTCTGGGCTGCGAATATCTGGACGCGAGACGATTTCCATCAGCGCAACGCCTGTGCGGTTGAGATCGACGAAAGACATGTTCGGGTCCATGTCGTGGATCGATTTGCCAGCGTCTTGTTCAAGGTGAATGCGCTCGACGCGTACGAGACGGGCCACACCAGGGGCCATATCCACAAGGATCTCGCCTTCACCGACGATGGGCTCATAGAGTTGGCTGATCTGATAGCCTTGCGGCAAATCAGGGTAGAAATAGTTTTTGCGGTCAAACGCTGATTTGAGGTGAATTTCGGCCTTGAGGCCAAGGCCCGTGCGCACGGCTTGTTCGACGCAGAACTCGTTGATGACAGGCAACATGCCAGGCATGGCAGCGTCAACAAAGGCGACATTAGAGTTTGGCTCGGCACCAAACAGTGTTGAAGCGCCAGAAAACAGCTTTGACTTGGAGCTGACCTGCGCATGGACTTCCATGCCGATCACAAGTTCCCAGTCGTATTTCGCGCCCGCGATCACTTTGGGCTGCGGTGTTTCATAGGCCAGATCCAGCATTGCCTCGTCCTTTGTGCGTCTTATGCAAATTCGAGGTCGGTTCTAGGCCAGCCTTAGGGGCGGGGCAAGGGGGAGTTAGGCTTGAGGGGAAAGTGTGAGCCCACCTTTGCCAAACTCAAGGATTTTGCCGCTGATGATATCGTTTTTGAAGTGACTTGCGATGGCATTGAGTGCGGTGTCGCGCCCTTTACGCAAAAGTGCGCCTCGCGGTGGCAGGCATGTTCCGGGGTTTGGGCCCAGATCGGCTTCGGCCCAGAGGAGCGGATGAAGCTCGCGCAGGTTTTCCCGCAGGATGTGATCAAACATCGAGTGAATGTTCTGACGCACTTCACGCACGATATCTGGCGCTTCAACAGGTGTGCGCACGGGCGACATCGTAATGCCTGTATATGCGGCCAAGAGGTTAGCGATATGTTGGTCGGGTTGAAGATAAAGAATATCGCGCAGGCCATCGAGGAAGAAGTCGATATCCAATGCGCGTGCAGCACCTTGATCAACCCTCAGGGCATCAAGAAACACCCATGTGTAGCCGCCGTTTCCCCAAAACTTGCTGCACCGTGCCGCTGTGCGACGGGCTTCGAGGTCTAGCGCATCATAGGAGCCGAACCAGCGCGGCAACAGAAAGTTGCCTAAGCTGCGCATCGGTGCGGTATTGGCTGGGTTAAGATCAATGAGACGCTCATAGGCATCGGCAATATGCATGGCGGGCTGAGGCTTTGCCACAACAAGCGAGCATTGCGCCGCTGCCAGAAGCGGTGAGGCGAGGGCCGTGCGGGAGAAGCTGTCGAGAATGTCTCTTGCGCGTTCAAAATGTGCTTCAAAAAGAGCGAGGTTGCGCGCGGGAATTTCATGAGACCAGTTTGAGCCACGCCATGCCCAGCCGATATCCATGTGTGCTTGCGCAACGATTTCGGCGATGGCGTAGTCATCAGGGAATTCAAACAGAATGTCTTCGAGGGCTTCTATTCCCGCCAGACCTGGCGTGAACCCGTCTGCAATGGCGTGCTCTGTCGCAAGCACCACATCTGTTCGGGCGCCCAGGCTGAGCAGATCTGCGTGGGGCATGCCGCAGTGGGTCGCGACTTTGCGGTTGTCAGCGGCGCGGATCAGGCGGCTGAGTTCCTCCCAACGCTCCTGCCGAGCGAGAAACTGACCACGATCCTGAATGCGCACGCGCGTGCTTTCTTCTGGGGGCTCGACAGCTGTCGGGATCAGAAGTTGTTCTTGCAAGCGGCTGGCAAGCTGGCGTTGTGTCATTTCAACGGGGGTGTCTGTACTGCCAGAACGCTTTGCGCGGGGCAGAAGCGCAAGATTTTGACGGGCTTTTGCCGCCAGTTCTGGAAGATTTGACAGAAGTGCCATATTGATTCGTTCCCATATCAGGACCCCTTTGTGTCGGCGCAATCGGGCCAAAACAGGGCAAATGCGGGTTGGATTTCGGGAAAACTAGGCAAGATTTAGTGGACTGTGCAGGCCTCGGAAACAATCACTCATGTCTGAGCGAAAAGATTGCCAAATAGGGCCCAATCGGCTTAAGACCCAAAAGATGTTTGCTGCCAAGTTTCATAATGTTTTGTGTGTGGGTCTGTTGCTTGTTTTAAGTAGGGGCGCTGCTTTTGCGTCTGAGACCCTTCCCATGGGGGATCCTATTGCGGAGCTTTCTGCGCAAACGATGGCCTTGATCGACCCTCGCGGGGAAGAGGACGAGGGCTCTCTTGATGATCACGTTCTTGCCCCTGGGCCTGAGTTTGCCAAGATACGGCCTCAGGCGCGCAAGGCGTCATACTCCACAGCGAGTGATGCGCGTCTGGCCCAGATCAGGCCAAAAGGCCGACCCTATGAGTTTGCTTTGCCCCATACGCGGTGGGAGCACCGCCCGGGCCATAAGGACTGGACGACCACTGCGATGAAGGCGGTCTTGTCTCATGGCAAGCCTTTGACGAAGACTGTGCCCAATGACTACCGTGACTGGTGTCCTGCCTACGCAGAGAATGACGAGTTCCGCCGTGCGATGTTCTGGGTTGGGTTTATGTCGGCTTTGGCCAAGCACGAGAGTACCTACCGCGCTGATGCAGTGGGGGGCGGCGGGCTCTGGTATGGCTTGCTCCAGATTTTGCCGTCCACAGCACGGCTATACAAATGTCAGGCCAAGACGGGCGAGGCGCTCAAGGATGGTGGGCTAAACTTGAGCTGTGCCACTCGGATCATGAGCAAGACGGTTGCGCGCGATCAAGTGATCCACGGGTTTTTCCCTGAAAAGAAGCGCAAGTATCAGGGTGTGACGCAAGACTGGGGACCGATGCATTCGTCTTCCAAGCGCGCGGAAATGGCAGAATGGACGCGCAAGCAAGCCTACTGTGTCTCGCATAAAAGCCTGCGCCCGAAAGCGCGCCCTGAAGATCTTTTGGCGCAAAACGAAGGCTGATCAGCCAATAAGTGAAAAGTGATGTCGCTCAGTTGGGATGCCCAGAGCGCGCAACTCAGCCTCAAGGACTTCATGGGGCGGTGTGCAGGCATGTGGTAGACGCAGCTTGCGATTGTCTTTCAGAAAAAGCGTGACCTTAACGGAAAGATCAAGCCGTGTGTCAAACCGCGCGCGCAGGATCAGGCCAACGGGCATTTCATCGGTCAGCCTTGGCGTGCTCCAGCGCATATGCGTTTCTGTGAGCTCAAACGTGCTGATCGGGTTTTGGACCGCCTCCCAAAGGGCAGGCAGCGTGAACAGAGCCAAAAATGTCGCGATATAGAGATTGAGATCAATCATCCAAACAAGCCCAAGCAGGACCGCATAGACGCCAGCAAGTGTAAGCAGGGCGGCAGGGGAGCGGCCGTAGGAGGTGTGCATCATAGGCAAGCTCATTTGCCACCCGATACCAACGACTGCCGCTGTCCTTGAGGGCGCTGCACTGGCTTAGCCCTCCAAGATACGCGTGACCATTTCGGTGGTATCACGACTGAGATCATTTGTGGAAAGGATGCGCGTCAGTTGGTCTTTTGCAAGGCTTCGGCGCGTATCGTCATACCTAGCGAAAGTCTGAAAGGCGGTGCACATCCGTGCGGTTGTCTGTGGGTTAAGCGCGTCGAGCTTGATAAGCCAGTCTGCGAGCAGCGCATATCCCCGCCCTGAGCTGTGGTGAAAGCCTGCGTGGTTCATGGACAGCGCCCCGAAGACCGCGCGGAAGCGGTTTGGGTTTTTCAGGGTGAAGAGGGGATGCGCTGTCAAAGCTTCGGCGACATCTGCCGCTTTTTCGGGCTTGGCCAAAGCCACTTGGGCCGCGAACCACTTGTCCATCACCAAGCGGTCCCCTTTCCAGAGCTGGAAAAAACTCTCGGCTTCGTCGGCGCCTGTGTCTTGTCCCAAAAGGGCGTTGAGTGCGGCGAGCTTCAGGGTCATGTTGTCGGCGGTCTTGAATTGCGCGCGCGCCTGCGCACCACCGTCCATACGTGTAAGCATGTAGAGAATGCGCCCGTTGAGCGCACGTTTGCCCGCGCCTGTTGCATCGGGAACAAACGGCCCATCAACGGTTGTGTCAGCGTAGAGCCGTGGCAGGCTGTCGGCCAGCTCTTGCGCAAGACTTTGCGCCATTGTCTCGCTGGCGTCATAGATGGCTTGCGGATCAGGCGTATGGCCTTGGGCATGCAAAGTGGCGGCGAGATCGTCTTGGCCAATGGGCTGGAGGACAAGCGCGCGGAACGCGGGATCAAGGCTGTCGTCGCGCGCAACACGCACAACGGCGTCAAGGAATGCTGTATCGGGCGCGGCGCTTGTTGTGACGCTGGCGATGAGGCTGGCGCGGCGCAGGGCTTGTCCCGCTTCCCATTTGTTGAAGGGATCAGTGTCATGGGCCAGCAGGAAGGCGCGCTCTGCATTGCTGCGCTCATGCTCCAGAACAACGGGCGCAGAAAAGTCGCGCAGGATTGAAGCTACAGGCTTTGAGACGAGGCCCTCAAAGGAAAAACTCTGCTGACGCTTTGTCATTTCGAGCAGGGTTGTGGGCTGCACCTCGTCGCCATTGGGGTTGAGCAAGCCGACGGCAATGGGAATGACGCGTGGTTTCTTTTGAGGCTGACCAGGTGTGGGTGGTGTTTCTTGTTTGAATGTAAGTGTATAGCGTCCGTTTTTGAACTTTTCGGTCACAGTGAGGCGGGGCGTGCCTGCGGAGCTATACCAGCGCTTGAAGCGTTTCAGGTTGCGGCCTGTGACCTCTTCAAACACTTTCAACCAGTCCTCAATCGTGGCGGCGTCGCCATCATGGCGGGTGAAATAGAGATCAAGCGCTTTGTAATAGTCTTCATCGCCGACAAGTCGTTTGAGCATGCCGATGACTTCTGCGCCTTTCTCATAGACGGTAGCTGTGTAGAAGTTGTTGATCTCAACGAAGCTCTCGGGGCGCACAGGGTGGGCCAGCGGGCCGCCATCTTCGCGGAACTGGCGGCCGCGCAGATCGATCACATCCGAGATGCGCTTGACAGAAGCGGAGCGCAGATCGGAGGTGAACTGGCTGTCGCGATAGACAGTGAGCCCCTCCTTGAGGCAGAGCTGGAACCAGTCACGACACGTAATGCGGTTGCCTGTCCAGTTGTGGAAATATTCATGCGCAATAATGGCTTCGATACGCTCGAAATTGTCGTCTGTGCTGGTCTCCGGGCTGGCGAGGACGCAGGAGGAATTGAAGATATTGAGGCCTTTGTTTTCCATCGCGCCCATGTTGAAGTCATCAACCGCGACGATATTGAAGATATCAAGGTCGTATTCGCGGCCATATACCTCTTCATCCCATGTCATCGACGCTTTGAGCGCTTTCATGCCAAAGGCGCATTTGTCCTCATCGCCTTTGCGCACCCAGATGTTCAGCTCAACATCGCGGCCTGACCGGGTTTTGAAGTTGTCTGGATGTTTCACGAGATCGCCGGCAACGAGAGCAAAGAGATAAGCGGGCTTGGGCCACGGGTCATGCCACTCGGCAAAGCCAGTACCAGCGTCGCCTTTGTTGCCATTTGACAAGAGTACGGGCTCTGAGCCCTCGACGCGCACTGTGAACGTGCTCATCACGTCTGGGCGGTCTGGGTAGTATGTGATTTTGCGGAAGCCCTCGGCTTCGCACTGCGTGCAATACATGCCGTTGGACATGTAGAGGCCTTCAAGCGCGGTGTTTGTTTCAGGGCTGATTTCGACTTCGCTCTCCCACACAAGCGGGCCCGCGGGTACATCCGCTGTCAGACCTTTCGTTGTGATTTTGGGCGATATCGCTGCGCCGTTGATCGCAGCACTGATGAGTTTGAGATTCTCGCCATGTAGAAAGAACTCTTGAGGTTGCACAGCAGGATTGGGAACGAGGCGGATACGACTTTTCACCCGCGTTTTGGTTGGATGCAGAGCGAACGTCAGATGCACCTCTTCCACAGTCCAGCCAAAAGGTGCGTAGTCTTTGAGGTAGATGGTTTCGGCGCTCGTCTGGCTCATGGGAGGCTCCTGTCCTGCAGTTGTACAGACGGTAAGCGCGCCAGCGCGGAGCTTCAATAGGGCATCCTATATTGGCAGTTTCATTGCCTTGAAAATCCTGAAGGTTTTTCTGTTCGTCTCGAACATCCGAAAGATTGCGCCTTGAGCGCTTCGCGGGCTACAAGGTTCTTGGAGAAATTTAGCAAGATAGGGCGTGTCATGACACAGCGGGTAGAGCGAGCAGGGCTTTCAGTGGATGCGGAGTTGGCGCAGTTTGTCGATACAGTTGCTTTGCCCGACACAGGCGTGGCGGTCGACAGCTTTTGGGCTGGCTTTGCGGCGATGCTCGCAGATTTGACGCCGAAAAACCGTGCTCTCTTGGAGAAGCGCGAGAGCTTGCAGGCCCAGATTGATGCTTGGCATATCGCGCATCGTGGCAAGCCGCATGATCACGCCGCCTACAAGGCCTTTTTGCATGAAATTGGCTATTTGATCACTGAGGGGCCTGATTTCGAGATCGATACGCAAAATGTTGACCCTGAGATCGCCTCGATCCCTGGGCCACAACTTGTGGTTCCAATCACCAATGCCCGTTATGCCCTCAATGCTGCCAATGCGCGCTGGGGCAGTCTGTATGACGTTCTCTATGGCACGGATGCGATGGGCTCGATGCCGCCTGCTGGTGGATATGAGCGCGGACGCGGTGCGCGGGTTGTGGCGCGGGCGCGCGTGTTTCTGGACGACGCCTTTCCCGTTGAGGGCACATCGCATGCGGATGCGCGGCGCTATCATGTTCAGGATGGGCGGCTCCTTGTTGATGAACGGCCGCTCCAAAGCCCGGAAAAGTTCGTGGGCTACACGGGGAACCCGAAGGCGCCTGACAGTATTTTGCTCAAAAACAATGGCTTGCACGTCGAACTGGTATTCGATCGCGCCCATCCGATTGGCAGCCATGATCAGGCCTTGCTGGCCGATGTGCAGCTTGAAAGTGCTTTGTCGGCGATTATGGATTGCGAAGATTCTGTTGCCTGTGTGGACGGGGAAGACAAGACGCTGGCTTATTCCAATTGGCTGGGCTTGATGAAGGGTGATCTTAGCGCCGATATCGAAAAGGGCGGCAAAACTGTGAGCCGTCGCTTTGCTGACGACCGTGAATATACCGCGCCTGACGGGGGTAAGCTTGTGCTGAAGGGGCGCGCATTGATGTGGGTGCGCAACGTTGGGCATTTGATGACCAACCCAGCGATTCTTGATGCGCAAGGAGACGAAGTATTTGAAGGGCTGATGGACGCTGCGATCACCACCATGATTGCGATGCATGACCTCAAGCGTGACAGCGGCAACTCGGTACACAGCTCAGTCTACATCGTAAAACCCAAGATGCACGGGCCCGAGGAAGTCGCTTTTGCGGATGAAATATTTAGCCGCGTTGAGGGCTTGCTCGGATTGCCCGCCAATACCGTGAAAATCGGTGTGATGGACGAAGAGCGACGCACCTCTGTGAACCTCAAAGAATGCATCCGTGCCGCGAAATCGAGAGTTGCTTTCATCAACACAGGTTTTCTTGACCGCACGGGCGATGAAATTCACACCTCCATGGAAGCGGGACCGTTTAGCCGCAAGGACTTTATCAAACGCAAAGGTTGGATCGGGGCTTATGAAAACCTCAATGTCGATATCGGCCTTGAGTGTGGCCTCTCGGGCAAAGCGCAAATTGGCAAGGGGATGTGGGCGATGCCCGATCTCATGGCGGCAATGATGGAGCAGAAGATCGAGCACCCGAAAGCCGGAGCAACCTGTGCTTGGGTTCCGTCTCCGACCGCTGCGACCCTGCATGCGTTGCACTATCACAAGGTAGATGTGCTTGCCGTGCAAGCGAAGTTGCGCAAGGGCGGGCGCCGCGCGCATGTGGACGGAATTCTGGATATTCCGCTGGCGACTTATCGCAGATGGACCAAAGAGCAGATCAGCCGCGAGGTAGAAAACAATGCACAGGGCATTCTGGGCTATGTGGTGCGCTGGGTTGATCAGGGAGTGGGCTGCTCCAAAGTGCCTGACATCAACGATGTAGGGCTGATGGAAGACCGCGCGACCTGCCGTATTTCGGCTCAGGGGCTCGCCAACTGGCTGCATCATTCGGTTGTAGATGCGCAGGAAGTTATGACTGCAATGCGCAAAATGGCTGCTGTTGTAGATGCACAAAACGCTGGCGACCCAGCCTATAAGCCAATGGCTCCAAGCTTTGATGGAATTGCGTTTCAAGCGGCCTGCGATCTGGTCTTCAAGGGGCGTACACAGCCGTCAGGTTATACTGAGCCTGTCTTGCACGCGCGCCGCCTTGAACTGAAGGCTTCGCTTTAGGCTAAAGCACGTACGGCAACAGCAAAGGCATGCGCCTCTTCGGAGGCGCAGCCAAGCTGGGCTTTGGCCTCAAATACATCTTTGAAATCAATCTCGGGAAACAGCTCCGAAGCGGCCTCTGCGAGGGTTTTTCCTGTGTTCATGACGCTTGCGCAAAGCTCTTTGGTTTTGAGCTGTGCTTCGGGGCGTGGCATTGCGCTGGCCAGCGCAAAAGACAAAGCTTCAGCAAAGATCAGGCCTTGGCCGCTGTGAAGCGTCGCGTTCATTTGCTCCGTGTTGGGGGAGAGCGCCGCGGCCATACGCTCTGCATGGCCAAGCGCGGCACCTGTGCCGAGCACGAGCTGTGGAACGGTAAGCCATTCGGTGATCCATGCGCCGCCGTCCCGCTGCTGGGCGTGTTGGGCGCTGGCTTGCAGACTTGAATTGAGCGCTGTGACATGGGTCGCTAAGGCTGCGATCACACCTGCGGAAACGGGGTTTTGTTTTTGGGGCATGGTTGAGGAGCTGCCCGCACCGCCAAGTGTCACTTCGGCAAGCTCTGTCATGGTCAGTTCTGAAAGGTCCGCCGCCATTTTACCCAGAGCATTGGTCAGGCGTGTCGCCCAAGACGCCAGTTTGACGATGGGTGTTCTGTCACTGTGCCAGCTGTGCGCGGGATCATGAAGTCCGAGGGCCGTTGCGAGTGCGGCGCGTGTTTCGCTTGCTTTGGGGCCAAGCGCGCTGCTTGTGCCTGCTGCGCCCGAGAGGGAGACCCAAAAAGCAGTATCGCGGGTGGACTCAAATTCTGCTACGAGTGTGAGCAGTGGATGGCCCCATGCGGCGGCGACCGCACCGAAGCTTGTTGGGGTGGCGTGTTGTCCCCAAGTGCGGCCTGACATTGGCGTTTCGCTATTTTTTTCAGCGAGATCCGCAAGGTTTGTGAGGTGTTGCTTGAGCGTGGTTTGGATGTGATCAAACGCGCGCTTGAGGCGCAGCATGAGGGCCGTATCAAGAATATCTTGAGAGGTCGCTCCCCAGTGCAAATATTGTGCGTGTTCAGGGGCCTCCAAGGTTTTGCGGAGGGCGGCGAGAAAAGCAGGGATACTGACGCCGTTTTGCGCTGTTGCTGCGGCCAGCCCTGAGGGATCAACCTGAACTTCCATCGCTGCGCGATGTAAGAATGCACCGCTGATCTCGGGGATGACGCCAAGTGTACCTTGGACTTTGGCCAGAGCGCCTTCGACGAGCAGAAGCGCGCGCATCTCGGCGCTGTCGGTGAAGAGAGCGGCCAGTTCGCCTGTGTCAAAGAGTTTGGCGAGGTGCTGGCTGTCAAAGGCGGAAGCGGCCATCAGATATGTCCGATCTCTGAAAGGAATGTGGTGAGCAAGGCAGCGTAAGCTTCGGGCTGTTCAACGCACGGCAGATGTCCTGCGCGGCGGATAATTTCAAAGCGCGAGCCGGGAATAAGCGCGGCGGTTTCAGCCACAAGATCAGGCGGCGTGGAACCATCTTCTGAGCCTGCAATCGCCAATGTAGGAAGGCGTAGGCCTGAGGTCGGCGTGATAAAGTCTGTGCCTGCAATGGCGGCAGAGCAGCCGATATAGCCCTCTTTTGGCTGTCTAATGAGCATATTGCGCCATGCGGTAAACGCTGGCGTTTCACGAAAGGCAGGGGCAAACCAGCGCTCAAGGATACTGTCGGACAAGGCTTCTATCCCACCCGCCTTTACGGCTTCGATTCGATCTTGCCACATCTCGCGCGTACCGATCTTGGCACCTGTATTGGACAGCACCATGGCACGCATCAAATCAAGGCGTTTTACGGCCAATCCTTGGGCAATCATCCCACCAATTGAGAGCCCGACAAAGACACAGTCTTTCACGGCCAAATAATCTAGCAGACTTTCGACGTCGCGCACCAATGTGCCCATCGAATAGGGCGCATCAGGGCAGTCAGACAGGCCGTGGCCACGCTTATCATAGCGAATAAGGCGTAGGCCTTTGGGCAGATGTGGCAGCACGGAGTCCCATAGGCGCAAGTCCGTTCCGAGGGAATTTGCGAAAACAACGACAGGCCCATCTTTGGGACCTTCGTCTTTGTAGTGAAGGCGGATATCGCCGAGGTCGGCTATCTTCATGTGCATGTCTCCGCAGCTTAGCGCTTTTGGGGCCTTAATCAGGGTGAAGAGGTTATAAACGGCCCCTATGGCCAAAGTATAGGCCAGAGCGTCGGGTTTTGGGCGTCAGTCTAAATAGGCCAGCGCCTTTTGAAAGACTGAAACATCGACATTCCCACCTGTGGTGACAGCGATGAGTGTGGATGCATTGGTCTTTTCTGCGTGAAAGAGCGCAGCCGCAAGGCCGACCGCGCCGCCCGGCTCGACGACTATTTTGAGACGCTGGAAAGCATGGGCCATGGCTTTGAGCGCTTCTTCTTCTGTGACGACAATTCCTGAGCCGCAATGCTCTGCCATGATCGGGAAGGTCATATCTCCGGGCTGTGGGGTGATGATGGCGTCACATAGAGAACCGGTAAGCTGCTCATTTCGTTCGATTTTGCCTGAGGCCAGCGAGCGTGTCACATCGTCAAACCGCTCTGGTTCACACGGGCGTACCTTGAAACCAGGCGCTTCTGCCGCGAGTGCGAGGGCGATTCCCGAGGTGAGCCCGCCACCGCCACAACAGACCAGTACGTCTGCGTCTCGCACACCGAGGCCTGCGGCTTGAGCGGCGATCTCGAGGCCTGTCGTGCCTTGGCCTGCGATGACAAGTGGCTCGTCATAGGGCTTGATTAAGGTCAGGCCGCGCTGTTTCGCGATGGTTGCGCCGATCTCGTCACGGTCCTCCGTCGCGCGGTCGTACAGGACGACTTCCGCGCCGAGGGCGCGTGTGTTTTCGATTTTGAGACGGGGAGCATCCGAGGGCATGATGATCACCGCGCTGACACCATGAAGGGCTGCTGCGTAGGCAACGCCTTGGGCGTGATTGCCCGAAGAGAAAGCGATCACGCCGTTTTTGCGCTGATCTTCTGGTAGGCCAGACAGGGCCGACCAGCCCCCGCGAAACTTGAAGGAGCCAGTGTGCTGAAGGCATTCGGCTTTGACAAACACAGGCTTGCCGGCGATCTCGTCAAGAAAGGGCGACGAAAGGAGGGGCGTTCGGCGCGCATGACCTTCAAGGCGAATGGCTGCGGCGTGGATCATATCGATATTCATAGGCGTTTTGTCCATTGAAGCAGCGCTTCAAGCGCTGCGGGTTCGTCCAAGTATGGCACATGGCCACGGTCAGGGACCACGGCGGCGATCATGTCGGGGCGTCGTTCGCGCATGTGCGCGAAGGTCGTTTCACTTAGCAGGTTGGAGTTTGCTCCGCGCAATGCGCAGAGGGGCAAATCTGAGAGTGCCTCAAAGCGCGGCCAGAGATCGGGCAAATCCGCATCAAGTGCAGCAAGAACACCTTGACGTAGGGCTGGATCGTAATTGAGTTCTAGCCCTGTATCGCCTTGGGTAAACAGCCGAGAAATTTCTTCACGAAAGCGGATGGTTGGGACATTGTCAAAGCCTTGTGCAAGGTCGGGCCAAACTTTCAGAAGGCTGTCAAAGTCCTTGAAGTTGGGCTTTTTACCGATCACGAGCGCGATCTTTTCAAGGCCTTGGCGAGCAAGCTCTGGCCCGACATCATTGAGTGCCACACCAAGCAGGCGCGGCTTGGCTATGGCCGAGAGTGTCATGGCGATAAGCCCGCCACGAGATGTGCCTAATACCGCAGCTTGAGACAGGGCCAGATGATCCATAAGTTCGAGCACGTCACGGCCCTCTATGAGAGGTGTATAGGTGCTTGGATCGGCCCAGTCCGACAACCCGCGACCGCGGTAATCCAGCCGGACAAGCCGCATATGGGCAAGGTGCGGTGCCACAAAGTCAAAGTTGCGCACCGTTCGTGTGAGGCCAGACAGGCAGAGGAGGGGCGTGCCCACTCCCTCGTCTTCATAATGAAGCGATAGCCCGTCTGATGTCTGGAACTTAGGCATTGTTGCGCTCAGCGACCAGTTCAGGCAGTTCTTTCAAGTCACTCAAGATATGCTTGGGCTTTCCTGAGAGGCGATCCATCGGCAGGCCTGTGCGGTTAACCCATACGGTTTCAAAACCGAACGATGTAGCGCAGGAGGCATCCCAACCGTTGGACGAGACAAAGATCACCTCATTTGGCTTGGCGCCCAGCACGGTTTCAACCAGCTGATAAACTTTGCCCGAGGGTTTGAAAATGCCAACATCTTGGACCGAGAGCACGGCGTCAAACTGGCCCGATAAGCCAGCGGATGAGACCGCGCCATTGAGCATATCGGGAGATCCATTGGAGAGGATTGCCGTTTGAAGCCCTGCTGCGCGCAGTCGTTGCAGCATCTCAGGGACTTCGGCAAAGGCCGAGAGGGACCAATAGAGCTGCAACAGCCGCTCACGCAGATCGGGATTGCCGTGGAGACCAGTCGCTTCGAGCGCCCAGTCAAGTCCATCGCCCGTCACTTGCCAGAAGTCTGTATGATCGCCTGTAACGGCGCGAAGCCACGTGTAATTGAGCTGTTTGTCGCGCCAAAGAGCGGCAAGGGTTTGCCACTTGTCGGCCAACTCTGGAAAGGCGGGGTCCGCGGCCGCTTCCCGCGCTGCCGCTGTGACGTCAAACAAAGTTCCATAGGCATCAAAGACGCAGGCTTTTATAGACATCACATTCTCCCTTGGTGATTTCGAAAAACACTGGGGTAGGGGATAGGAAAGGTCAATGCGCTGGGTGTTTGCATTCAGGAGATTTGACGTTTAGTTTATTTGCGAGCCTGAGAACCTGCGCAGCTGCCGCGGCCTCTAAATTCATTTCCCCCAAATAGAACTGGACACGCTATGAGCGAAGTAAAGAGCGGTGATACCGTACGCATTCATTATACTGGAACCCTGAGCGACGGATCTGTTTTTGATTCGAGCCAAGGCAATGATCCGCTGGAGTTTGTGGTTGGTTCCGGCCAGATTATTCCAGGTCTTGACGTTGCGCTTCCTGGAATGAAAGTCGGTGACGAGAAGCGTGTCGAGATTGCTTCGGAAGATGCTTATGGCCCCCATCACGCCGAAGCGCGCCAAGCTGTGCCCCGTACAGAAATTCCTGCTGATATTCCTCTTGAGGTTGGCTTGCAGCTTCAAGCCAAGAACGAGCGCGGCGAAATTATGCCGCTCACAGTTGCGGAGATCACGGATGAAACAGTTGTTCTAGACGCCAATCACCCGTTGGCAGGCAAAGATCTGACCTTTGAGATTGAACTCGTGTCCGTAAACTAAGCGATTTTGGGCGGGTTTGAAACAAAACCCGCCCAAGTCTCTCGAAACCTTGATTGGTGAGTGAGACCCTCTTTGCGCTATGTCATGATTAGCGAAAGCGTGAAGGAGAAGTCCATGTGGCGCATCATAACATTTGTCATACTTATGCTTGCGGGCTTCGCAGCATCGGCTGGTGCCGACGAGCGCCGGCTCGTTGTTGTTGAACTCTTCACGTCGCAGGGCTGTTCGAGTTGTCCGCCAGCTGACGCGTTTTTGCATGAGCTTGCAAAGCGCGAGGATGTTCTCGCGCTTGGGATGCATGTTGATTATTGGGATTATATTGGCTGGAAAGATGTGTTTGGTCAGAAGGCACATTCCGAGCGTCAGCGCGCCTACGCCCATGTCGGTGGGCGCCGCTCCGTTTATACGCCGCAGATGATTGTCCAGGGTGAGCAGCATGTTGTCGGAAACCACCCCGTCGAGGTGAATAGCTTGATCAAGCGACATCAGGAGCAGGCGGGTAAGGCGAGCCTGACTGTGGTTCGCGACGCGGGAAAGCTGCGTATCTCGGCACAGGCGCAAGGTGCGGCACAGCCTGTGGCCGTGCTTATGGTCCGCTATATGCCGCAAGGCGTGACCCAAATCCAAAAGGGCGAAAACGCGGGCCGAGAGATTGCCTACGCGAATATTGTCACCGAGATCAAAGTACTCGATATCTGGGATATGAAGAGCCCGTTTGAGACAAGTGAGCGCGCCAGTGGTTCCGAGAAAACGGCAATTATCTTGCAAACACGCGGTCATGGACCGATTTTGGCAGCGGCACGCGCAGACTGAAACGAAATCGGTTTATTCTGCGGGTTGAAAGCCTTCAATGAGCTGCCTCAAGCCGAAGGCCGCTCCTGCAAAAATAGCTGCGAATGTAACTGGAGCCGAGTAACTTAGCGTAGAAAACGCCGAAAGACCTTGGCCAACGGTGCATCCCATGGCGATCACAGCGCCTGCGCCCATCAGGGCTCCTCCCAAGAGTTGACGGCGCAATTCGCGCGGGTCTTCGCAGGCTTCCCAGCGGAAATGTCCTTTGATGAGAGAGCCGATAAAGGCTCCGATCAGAACCCCCGCGACAGAACCTACAGCGAACGAGGGCAGGCCCGCTGATGACGTCATGGCAAAGAGAAGGGCTGCTCCAACGGGAGCGCTAAAGCTATGGGACACAACGGGAAAAGCACCAAAACCGTAGGCCGAAATATAGCCCGAAGCGGCCCAGCCGCTGACAATTGCCGCGGCCACAACCAATGCCCAGAACGCGGAGGCGGGCCGCTTGAGAAAGGCGGATGAGGCGAGAGAGGCAAGGGCTATGAGCAAGCCAATCGACATCCCAAGTGATGATATGCCAATGCCCGTTTGGGCCGCGATAAAGTGAACAATACCAGGGGGCGTTGTCGCTTGGGTCTGCGGAAAGGCCCAAATGCGCAGATAAGCGAGAGGACCCGAAAGCACGGCATATGCCGAGACGCCCATCACCAAAACAATAACGAAGGCTCGCATGTCGCCGCCTCCAAGACGCGCCAAAGCTCCAAAGCCGCAGTTGCCCGCAAGCGCCATGCCATAGCCAAAGAGCAACCCGCCCATGATGGAGGCGAGTGGCATCCACGTGATCGAAAGATAAAAGCTCTGCTCTAGCGGAACCAAGCCTGCGCCGTCGAGGGCATATGTACCCATGATCGCCGCGCCAATGGCGAGACCCCACATGCGCAAACGCAGGGTGTTATTGCCGTAAAGTGTGTCTTCAATTGCACCAAGTGTGCAAAACCGGCCGAGTCGCGCTGCAAGCCCGAGCAAAACGCCACCAAAAACGCCAGCAAGCGTCACGAAGCTGTTTTCAGAAATCATCTCAAGCACCTGCAACCCTCCCCAGTCACGATGCGGCGTGTTTAGCTATCGTCGTCGCAAAACAGCTCGTAAACAAGCTCCAAAATACGTTTGGGGCGATTGTCTGCCAATCGGTAGTAAATGGCTTTGCCGTCACGACGCGGGATGACTAGGCCCTCCATACGCAAGCGTGACAGCTGTTGGCTGACTGCAGCTTGGCGGGCGGACAAGAGGCTTTCCAGCTCGGTCACCGACTTCTCTCCCGTTACCAAGTGACAGAGGATCATCAGGCGGCCTTCATGGCTTACTGTCTTGAGGAAGTTTGATGCCTTGGTGGCATTGTCCATGAAGTTGTCGATCTCTGCATCGGTCAGATCGTCAGTGAATTGTGGAAGTCCCATCGGGTATCCTTCTACGCGGAGCTGGATGCCCCTGTTGTTCTAATTGCTGGCAGTCGAGCCGTCAGGTTTTATATAGCTTGTTTTGGCTCTTAACATCATTTCGAGAAGACCCCAAAAAAAATCTTCACCAGGGTAGCCTTCGATACGGCCGATTTCTGCGCCCTCATCTACGAGAACAAATGTTGGCGTGAAAACAACCTTGCGGGCGAATTGAACCTCTTCGGGTGCGCCTTCAGAAATATTTACGACCCTCAGCGGGGCAAACGCGCCTTCTGTTGTTTTTGGATAAATGGAGCCTATTGCCTTGTGCCAAGCTTGGCAATGGCTACAGCCTTTTTGCTCTACCATAATCAACTCGACGGCAAGCGCTTGGCCCGCCAGAAATATGGCAATGGCCATCGAGGAAATAAGACGAATGAACATGGTAACATCATTGACTGTTTCAATTACACTCAACATAATCTGAATATGTTAATATGACAAGGAGCGCGGGCGATGCTCGGCGAGATCAGCTATTGGGGCGCAGCGCTGGCCGGATTGGTGGCGTTTTTCACGCCATGTATTCTGCCAATGGTCCCGTTCTACCTGAGTTACATGGCGGGCATTTCGATGAGTGAGCTGCGTGAGGAGGGCGAGATTGCCCCTGGCGCGCAGAAGCGGCTTGTTGTTTCGGCGTTTATGTTTGCTTTGGGCGTGACCACTATTTTTATGCTTCTTGGCTTGGGTGCAACGGCACTGGGGCAGGCCTTCGCACAGTGGAAGCAGCCACTGTCTTATGTTGCGGCGGCGGTTATTTTTGTCTTCGGGTTGCATTTCCTTGGCATCATACGGATCGGCTTTCTATATCGAGAGGCGCGGGTTGAGAGCAAAGCTGACCCATCAACTGTCTTGGGCGCGTATCTCATGGGGCTGGCGTTTGGCTTTGGATGGACGGCTTGTGTTGGGCCAGTGCTTGCGTCGATTCTTTTTATGGCGAGTGGCATGGGCGAGCTTTGGAAAGGGGCGCTTTTGCTGGCCTGCTTCGGGCTAGGCATGACGGCGCCTTTTGTCTTGGCTGCTTTCTTTGCCAAGCCTTTCCTTGGCTTCATGGGGCGGTTTCGCCAATACCAAGGTCATGTTGAAAAGGTCATGGGAGTGATGCTGATCGTTTTTGCTATTCTCATCGCAACAAATACCGTCAACGTGATTGCCAACTGGATGATCGATTTTTTCCCCAGCTTTCAAACGCTGGGATGATGAGTGAAACGGGAGAGTAAAATGAAAAAGCTATTGCTAATGGTCGCGGCGCTCTGTCTCGCGCTACCTGTTTTCGCATCCGTAGTTGGAGACGATGGGCTGCACAAGACGGCATGGATGCGAGATACGTTCAAAGATCTGCGTGAAGATCTGGCTGAGGCAAATGCCGAGGGCAAACGACTCGCCATTATTATCGAGCAGCGCGGGTGCATTTATTGTAAGAAGTTGCACGAAGAGGTTTTTGTTGACCTTGCGATCGATAGTTACATCACGGACAACTATTTTTTCGTTCAGATCAATATGTTTGGTGACGTTGAAGTTACGGATTTTGATGGCGAGACCTTGCCAGAAAAAGAGATGGTCCAGAAGTGGGGCGCACTATTTACCCCCTTGATGATTTACTTCCCCGAGGAAGTCGCGGAGGGCCTGACAGCCCCGCAAGCGGCTGTGGCGCAAGTGCCCGGTGCGTTTGGGAAGTGGACAACGCTGAATATGCTTACTTGGGTGAACGAGAAGGGCTATGCAGGCGACGAACCTTTCCAAAAATATCATGCACGCATGCTGGAAACGCAACTTTCGCAATGAATTCTGATGGCTTTGCGCCTTTCGGGAATGTCGGGCGGGGATTGGTATTTAAATAGGTAAATTCATTTTTCTGAATTTGTTGTTGCGAGTCTCTTGCCTGTCCACTACGGTATGCAGAGCTAACCTAGCTTTAGAACACGGGTGGCCAAGGGAGGAAATATGAGGTTCACAACACTTGCACTGGCGGCAACGCTTACAGCTGGAGCGGCATATGCCGAAACAGTTGAGCCAGCAAATGTCGTCTTCACGGAAGATGGCGCGGTTGAAATGTCGCTGAGCGGCGTTGCCGGCAACGTAGAGGAAGGCATCGGTGTCTACTCTAGCCGCAGCAAAGGCAACTGCGTTGCTTGTCACGTCGTCAGCTCGCTGCCAGACGTTGCGTTTCCAGGTAACATCGGCCCTGCGCTTGATGGTGTGGCGGATCGTTGGAATGAAGCCGAATTGCGCGGCATCGTTTCAAACGCGAAGCTGACATACGACGGAACGATGATGCCAAGCTACTACAAAGTCGAAGGCTTTGATCGCCCTGGCAATGCCTATACGGGCAAAGCTGCCGAGGGTGCGCTTGATCCACTTTTGAGTGCGCAGCAAATCGAAGATGTTGTTGCGTTCCTTATGACACTGAAAGACGAGTGATCCGGGTTTCCGGAGCACTTTGAGAGAGACGTAAAAGGAGTTAGATATGGAATTCTCACGACGTGATACGCTCGCCCTTGGGGCCGGCGCTGTTGCTCTGACAATTCTGCCGTTTCAGGCCGCTGCGGCCGCGGACGACATGATTGCAGCGTTTACAGGTGGCGCGGATGTAGCTGAAGGCGGCGTA
Organism: Lentibacter sp.; assembly: GCF_029254145.1. Taxonomy (GTDB): domain Bacteria; phylum Pseudomonadota; class Alphaproteobacteria; order Rhodobacterales; family Rhodobacteraceae; genus Lentibacter. Next base: position 21,283 of record NZ_JAQWYD010000108.1, on the reverse strand, counting down.
ACGCTGACAGCTCCTGAAATCGCCGAAAATGGTAACACTGTCCCAGTCAGCGTATCGGCTGAAGGCGCAGAGGCGATTCTGCTTCTGGCGGCCGGCAACCCGACACCTGATGTGGCGACATTTAAATTTGGTGAGCTTTCAGGCAGCCAGAGTGCTTCTACGCGCATTCGTCTTGCAGGTACGCAAGATGTTGTTGCAGTGGCCAAAATGGCTGACGGCACGTTTGCACGCGCAAGCTCAACAGTAAAAGTGACAATTGGCGGCTGCGGCGGCTAATCAGAGGAGACGACTAAAATGGCAGATGGTGTAAAACCCCGTGTCAAAGCGCCAAAGTCAGCAGCAGCTGGCGAAGTTGTGGTGATCAAAACTCTGATCAGCCACAGCATGGAATCAGGTCAGCGCAAAGACAGCGATGGCAACAAGATTCCGCGCTCGATCATCAACCGCTTTACCGCGGAATATAACGGTAAGATGGTTATCGATGTTGAACTCGCGCCAGCGATCTCGACAAACCCTTACTTCGAATTCGAAGCAACTGTTCCTGAAGCCGGTGATTTCAAATTCACTTGGTATGACGACGACGGTTCTGTCTACGAAGACGCAAAATCAGTCGCAATCGCCTGATCAACACGCATGAGTGCCTTGCCCCGCAGAAGGGCAGGGTGCTTTCCAAGGGAGGAAATGCATGAACTTCAAGACAATGTCCCTCATCGGCGCGGTTGCGCTGGCTTTGCCAACATTTGGTATGGCTGACCCCGACGATGACACGCTGGTGATCAATGGCGAAATCGCCATCACCACAAAAGCTCCAGCTCCTGCTCATTTGTCAGACTCACTCGATGAAGTAATGTCTGGCTGGCACTTTCGCTCAGACGAAACGCAGGCCATGGAAATGGATGATTTCGACAACCCCGGCATGATTTTTGTCGAACAGGGCGTTGAAATCTGGAATGCGGTTGACGGTGGCGAAGGCAAGTCCTGCGCCAGCTGTCACGGTGCTCCAGAGGAAATGGCTGGCGTAAAAGCTGTTTATCCTAAGTGGAACGAAGCTGCTGGTGAAGTTCGCACACTTCAAATGCAGGTGAATGACTGCCGTGAAACCCGTATGGGCGCTAAGCCTTGGAAAACAGACAAAGGTGGCTCCATTCCGATGGAAGCTCTTCTCGCATCTGTTTCTCGCGGTATGCCTGTAAACGTGGCTATTGACGGTCCAGCTCAGGCGACATGGGAAAAAGGTAAAGAGATTTACTATACCCGCTACGGCCAGCTCGAGCTGTCATGCGCCAACTGCCACGAAGACAACTATGGCAATATGATCCGCGCGGATCACCTGAGCCAAGGCCAGATCAATGGTTTCCCAACATACCGTTTGAAAAACGCCAAGCTGAATGGCACGCACAGCCGCTTCAAAGGTTGTGTGCGCGATACACGTGCCGAAACATTTAGCCCAGGTGGCCCAGAGTTTGTTGCACTTGAGCTTTACGTTGCAAGCCGCGGCAATGGTCTTTCTATCGAAGGCCCATCAGTCCGCAACTAAAACACCCGAAACCCGCAGCTTTCGTAGCTGCGGGTTTCTTTTTGTCAGAACGCATTAGGTTTTGTGCATATGTTGCCGCCAATGCCCGAAGGAAGGTTCTCAAGCCATGATCTCACGCCGCGATTTTCTACAAGTTTCTATGGCCGCGTCAGCGCTTTATGGCGCGAGCGGTTTTGGCAATTGGGCCCGCCTCGCGGCGCAGCAGGCGCTGACGCAAGATCAGCTTCTTGAGTTTGAAACCTATGGCAACGTGAGCTTGATCCACGTCACAGATATTCACGCGCAAATGAAGCCGATTTTCTTCCGCGAACCTGAAGTGAACATTGGTGTGGGTGTCAACAACGGGCACGTGCCGCACATCACGGGCGCTGATTTCCGTAAGCTCTACGGTATTGCTGATGGCAGCCCCTCGGCCTATGCGCTGAGCTATAATGATTTTACGTCTCTTGCGCAGCAATATGGCCGCGTTGGGGGCCTTGACCGCGTTGCCACTGTGGTAAACTCGATCCGCGCGGACCGCCCTGATGCGCTGCTGCTTGATGGCGGTGATACATGGCACGGTTCCTATACCTGCTATCAGACCGAAGGTCAGGATATGGTCAACGTTATGAACGCGTTGAAGCCAGATGCGATGACCTTCCACTGGGAGTTCACTTTGGGTTCCGAGCGGGTGAATGAGCTTGTCTCCAGCCTGCCGTTTACGTCTCTTGGCCAGAACATTTTTGATGCCGAATGGGACGAGCCCGCCGAGCTTTTCAAACCCTACAAATTCTTTGAGCGCGGTGGTGTGAAAATCGCCGTGATCGGGCAAGCTTTCCCTTATATGCCGATTGCCAACCCACGCTGGATGTTCCCTGAGTATTCGTTTGGCATCCGTGAAGACAACATGGCAGCCATGGTGCAGGAAGTTCGTGACCAAGGCGCAGAGCTTGTTGTTGTGCTGAGCCACAACGGCTTTGACGTGGACAAGAAGATGGCTGGCAATGTCGAGGGCATTGACGTGATCCTTTCAGGTCACACGCATGACGCGCTCCCTGAGCCAGTGCTTGTGGGCAAGACGCATATCATCGCCTCAGGCTCAAACGGTAAGTTTGTCAGCCGTGTCGATCTTGATGTGCGCGACGGTGAAATGAAGGGAATTCGGCATAAACTTATCCCGATTTTCTCAGATGTAATTACGCCCGATGCCGACGTGGCCAAGCTCATTGATGTTCAGCGTGCGCCTTATGAGGATCAGCTGAAAGAAGTGATCGGCACGACCGACACGCTGCTCTATCGCCGCGGGAACTTTAACGGATCTTGGGATGACCTGATCTGCAATGCTCTGATGTCAGAGCGCGAAGCTGATATCGCGATGAGCCCTGGTGTGCGTTGGGGGCCGAGCATTCTCCCAGGTCAGGAGATCACCCGGGAAGATATTTGGAACGTAACTTCAATGACTTACGGTGAAGCGTATCGTTCGGAAATGACCGGTGAATTCATCAAGGTGATTCTTGAAGATGTGGGCGACAACCTCTTCAATCCAGACCCTTATTACCAACAAGGCGGTGATATGGTTCGCATCGGCGGCATGGGTTACAAAATCGACGTAAGCAAGCCACAAGGCGAGCGGATTTCTGAAATGACGCTCCTCAAGACGGGCGAAGCGATTGATCCTGCGAAGAACTACGTTGTTGCTGGTTGGGCCAGTGTTAACGAAGGCACAGAAGGCCCGCAGATTTGGGATGTGGTGGAAAATCACATTCGCAAACAGGGCACTGTCACGCTTGAAGAGAATACATCGGTGAAGGTTACAGGCGCGTAAACGCTCCGATCCGGATTTATTCTGCCGATTTGAAAATAAAAACGCCCGCGTGATTTACGCGGGCGTTTTTTGTTTTGGGGGATCGCTTAGCGCTTCTGGCGGGCCATAAAGGCAAGGCGCTCAAAGAGATGTACGTCTTGCTCGTTTTTGAGGAGGGCGCCGTGGAGTTTTGGCAAAGCGCTTGCGGCGTCTCGCTTGAGATCTTCTGCACTCAAGTCCTCGGCCAGCAGCAGTTTGAGCCAGTCGAGTACTTCGGAGGTCGACGGCTTCTTCTTGAGGCCTGATTGATCGCGAATTTCATAGAACTGCGTGAGGGCTGTTGTGAGCAACTGCTCTTTGATTGAGGGGTGATGTACCGCCACGATCTGGCGCATTGTGTCCATATCGGGGAAACGGATGTAATGAAAAAAGCAGCGGCGCAGGAAGGCGTCCGGAAGTTCTTTTTCATTGTTTGAGGTGATGATGATCACGGGCCGGTTCTTGGCGCGGATCGTTTCACCCGTTTCGTAGACGTGGAATTCCATGCGGTCGAGCTCCTGGAGAAGATCGTTCGGGAACTCGATGTCTGCTTTGTCGACTTCGTCGATCAGCAGGACAACGCGTTCGTCAGATGTGAACGCCTCCCAAAGCTTACCTTTTTTGATGTAATTTTTAACATCATGCACACGCTCTTCGCCAAGCTGGCTGTCGCGCAGACGGCTGACGGCGTCATACTCATAGAGGCCTTGCTGGGCTTTGGTGGTGGATTTTATGTTCCATTCGATCATGCGAAGGCCCAGAGCACTGGCAACTTGACGTGCAAGCTCTGTTTTTCCTGTTCCCGGTTCGCCTTTGACAAGGAGCGGGCGCTCCAGCGTGACAGCGGCGTTGACGGCTGTTTTGAGGTCCTCGGTGGCGATGTAGGCCTCGGTTCCTTCAAATCTCATGTGAGCACTGCCTTCTTGATTGTTGATTTCCAAGGCAAACTAGCCGAGACGCAATTTCACCGCAATCTGATGTTATCGGGTAGTGACATTCAGCTTCCTTAGAGGTAAGAGCGGCGCAGACGAAGCGCGCAGTGTAGGAGAGTAACCCGTGTCATTGACTCGCTCAAACGTAGGGGAAAAGGAAATGAAAGCAGAGTTTTTTCTGCCTGATGATTACCGTCCAGCAGAGGACGAGCCTTTTATGAACGAGCGTCAGCTCGAGTATTTTCGCAGAAAACTCATCACGTGGCGCGAGGAATTGCTGGAAGGCAGTCGCGACACGATCGAAGGGCTTCAAGAGAGTACTCGCAACATTCCTGACGCGTCTGACCGCGCTTCTGAGGAAACGGACCGCGCACTTGAGCTGCGCACCCGTGACCGTCAGCGCAAGCTTGTTTCCAAAATTGATGCCGCGCTGCGCCGTATTGGTGAGGGCGAGTTTGGCTACTGTGAGGTGACAGGCGACCAGATTTCACTCAAGAGACTTGATGCACGTCCGATTGCGACCATGAGCCTTGAGGCTCAGGAGCGGCATGAGCGGCGCGAGAAAGTCCACCGCGACGATTGATCTGCGCGGCGGAACGAGACAAAAAATAGGGCGCCGGAGCAGCAGTTCCAGCGCCTTTTTGTTAGGGGCAAATGATGCTTGCGGGATTAAAAACCTACATTATTGGTGCTGGGATCGGCGGACTGGCTTTGGCCCGCGTGCTGGCGTTGCGGGGCGCGGATGTGACCGTGCTGGAGCAGGCTGGCGAGATCAAAGAGGTAGGTGCGGGGCTACAGATTTCGCCCAATGGGCTGGCCGTCTTGCGCGCCATGGGGCTTGAGCCGCAACTTGTGAAAAGCGGGGCTGTTCTGGCGGATACAGTCCGGCTTATGGACTATCGCGGCGGAGAGGTTCTAAAGCTTGATCTGACGCAGATGTCGCCGCAGAAATACTACTTTGTGCATCGGGCCGAGCTCATCTCGCTGTTGGCGGAGGGCGCGCGCGCGGCAGGTGCAAAAATCCAGCTTTTGCAAAAGGTTGAACACGTTGAAGACGGCTGCCCTGCGGCTGTTGTTTTGCACAGTGGCGCGCGACGAGAGGCCGATCTGATTATCGGAGCCGATGGCGTGCATTCTGTCGTACGCCCAGCACTCAACGGAGCGAGTGCACCCTTCTTTACAGGCAATGCTGCGTGGCGGGCTGTTGTGCCCAATGTTTGGATGCGGCAGAGCGATGTGCAAGTCCATATGGGGCCGCGGCGGCATTTGGTGAGCTATCCCGTGATGGGGGGCAAAATGCTTAATCTGGTGGCTGTTGAGGAGCAGCGCGACTGGCTTGAGGAAAGCTGGACGCTCGCGGACGAGCCTGCCAATTTGCGGGCGGCATTTACGGATTTTGCGCCTGTGGTGCAGGAGATGCTGGGGGCTGTGGAAGAGGTTCGGCTGTGGGGCTTGTTCCGCCATGAGGTTGCCCCGCGCTGGCATGGGCAGGGGCTTGCGCTTTTGGGCGATGCTGCGCATCCGACATTGCCGTTTCTGGCGCAGGGCGCGGTTATGGCGTTGGAGGATGCTTGGGCTATGGGTGTGGCTTTGGATGGCGGGGGGGGCCTTGAGCAAGGTCTTGGAGACTATCAGCTATGGCGGCGCGATCGTGCTGCGAGAGTGATCAAAACTGCCACGGGAAACGCATGGAAATACCACCTCGGATTTGGCCCGCTGCGCTTTGCGGCGCATACTGCTTTGAGGCTGGGCGGAGCGCTTGCGCCTAGGCGGATGCTTGGCCAGTTTGACTGGCTCTATGGCTATGACATCACCCAAGATAGGCCACCTGAAAGAGCGCGTTAACTTTTGGAAAATCGCTGATTCTAGGGGGGTGAAAAGCGTGCACAATGCGTGCACAACCCGTGCACCGCCTGAACAGTTTTTGGAAACGCACAAAAAAGCCGCCGTTCGTTACTTAAGCGAACGGCGGCTTCATTTTTGGGGCCGATTATTTAAGGATTGAGCGGCCTGCATATTGCGCGGACTCGCCGAGCGCCTCTTCGATGCGGATCAGTTGGTTGTATTTTGCCAACCGGTCTGAGCGTGCGAGAGAGCCTGTTTTGATCTGACCACAGTTTGTTGCGACTGCGAGGTCGGCGATCGTTGCATCCTCGGTCTCGCCAGAGCGGTGCGACATCACGTTGGTCATGCGGGCGCGGTGCGCCATGTCAACGGCCTTGAGTGTCTCCGAAAGCGTGCCGATCTGGTTCACTTTGACCAGCATTGAGTTGGCACAGCCTTGTTCGATACCCATGGCGAGGCGCTCTGGGTTTGTGACGAAGAGGTCGTCACCGACGAGTTGGACCGTGTCGCCGAGCTTGTCTGTGAGCGCTTTCCAGCCCTCCCAGTCGTCTTCAGAGCAGCCGTCTTCAATCGAGATGATCGGATAGTCGGCGCAGAGGGCGGCGAGGTAGTCGACGTTTTCGGCGGGTGTGAGCGATTTGCCTTCGCCTTTGAGCTCGTATTTTCCGTCTTTGAAATACTCTGTCGCGGCGCAGTCGAGGGCGAGGTAAATGTCTTCGCCTGCTTTGTAGCCTGCTTTTTCGATCGACTTCAGGATAAAGTCGAGGGCTTCGCGGGCGGAGGCGATGTTGGGCGCAAAGCCTCCTTCATCGCCGATGCCTGTTGAGAGACCAGCGGCTGTCAGCTCTTTCTTAAGTGTGTGGAAAACCTCTGCACCCATGCGGATCGCGTCGCGTATGTTTTCTGCGCTGACGGGCATGATCATGAATTCTTGGATGTCGATCGGGTTGTCTGCGTGCTCACCACCGTTGATGATGTTCATCATTGGGACGGGAAGCGTGCGGGCAGATGTGCCGCCAACGTAGCGGAAAAGCGGCTGGGAGCAGAAATCAGCTGCGGCTTTGGCGACGGCGAGGGAAACGCCGAGGATCGCGTTTGCGCCGAGGCGGGATTTGTTAGGCGTTCCGTCCAGCTCGATCATGACAGCGTCGAGCAGTTCCTGTTCGGTGGCGTCCATGCCGATGAGCGCTTCGGCGATTTCACCGTTTACAGAAGCGCAGGCCTCAAGCACGCCTTTGCCCATGTAGCGGCTTGCGTCGCCATCGCGCTTTTCGGAGGCTTCATAGGCGCCTGTTGAGGCTCCTGAGGGGACAGCGGCACGGCCCAGTGTGCCGTCTTCCAATACCACATCGACTTCGACTGTTGGGTTGCCACGGCTGTCGAGGATTTCGCGTGCGTGGATGTCGATGATGATGCTCATGGGGCGCTCTTTCGTCTCAAATGTAAGGTTGAGACGGGTTGTAGGCGCTTGAGCTATGAGCGCAAGGACGATAGCGCCAACATGAAGGATTATGCCGTGGCTGAGGCCTCACGAGCCATTGCACGGGCCAGTTTGCGCTCGCGCAGGAAGGTATAAAGGCCAGATGCGATGATCAGGGCTGAGCCAAGGTATGTCAGTGCGTCGGGGGATTCGCCAAAAATCCACGCGCCAAGAATGATTGAGAAGAGCAGACGCGTGTAGCGGAACGGCATGATGGCGGAGGCTTCGCCCATGCGCATGGCTGTGACGATGAGGTAGTAGCCGATGACGCCAAAGGCCACGGCTGCACCAAGTGAGAGCGCTTCTGTCCCTGTGACCGCCTCGGGCCAGCCTGTTATTGCCATGAGCAGGGGGCTTGAGACCACGAGGGCGAAAAAGCCGTAAAAGGAGACAACCGTTGAGGATGTTTCTGTGGGGATCAGGCGCGTAAGCAGATCGCGCGCGGCGATGGTGAAGACGGTGATGACCACAAAGAGGGATGCGGGGTCAAACCCCGCCATGCCGGGACGGATGATGATCAGCACGCCAAGGAACCCGACCATGATCGCGCTCCAGCGCCGCCAGCCAACTTGTTCGCCAAGAAAAAGCGCGGCGCCAAGGGTAATTGCCAGCGGGGTGGCTTGAAAGACCGCTGCCACTGTCGTGATCGGAACCAGCGACAGCGAGGTGATGAAGAAGAGGGCTGCAACGGATTCGGACGCGGTGCGCCAAAAGAGGGGCCATGAGAAGTGTCGCTTTGCAAAAACATTGACCCGTTGGCGCAGGGCCACAAGGAAGAAAACCAACGCGCCGCCAAGGCCGAGCAACAGCATGATCTGCCCTTTGGGGACCGAGCCGGAAAGATGCTTGATGAAACTGTCTTCAATCGAAAAAGCCGCCATCGCCGCTGTGATGAAGAGAATGCCGCGCAGGTTGTTCATGGGATGTGCGTCCGTAAGGGTTACGGGCCGTGCATCACGGAAAGCGGAGGTCTGTGCAAGCTCTTTCGCTTGTTAACGAGTTGTGGAGTTTGTTTTAAAAGAGCGGGATCAGGGCTTTTTGAGCGGTACGCCGTAAAGCTCAAGGCGGTGGCCCTTGAGGGTGTAGCCGAGCTTTTGGGCGATACGCTCTTGCAGAGCTTCGATTTCCTCATCGACGAATTCGATCACTTCGCCTGAATTGAGATCAATCAGGTGGTCATGGTGCTCACGCTCAGCATCTTCATAGCGGGCACGACCATCCCCGAACTCAAGCTTGTCCAGAATGCCAGCCTCGTCAAAAAGCTTTACTGTGCGATAGACTGTGGCGATCGAAATCCCTGAATCGAGGGCTACGGCGCGGGCGTAGAGCTCTTCGACATCGGGGTGGTCATCAGAATCTTGCAGCACAGCCGCGATGATGCGGCGCTGGCCTGTCATGCGCAGGCCTTTGGCTTCGCAACGGGAGGTGATTGTATCGGTCATGGCGTGGCTCATCAAAGGGTGACGTGGGTTTAGCCGAGCTCTGGGCTTTTGGCCAGTGGTAAGGGGGAGAGCGTGAGCTGACCTTGCATGGTTTTGACGGCTTGGCCTGCGATTGTGACACTGCCGTCGCGGGCTTGTAGCCCGATGCGCGAGGGGCGGCCCATATCTGAACCTTGTAGGACTGTGAAGGCGACAGGGGCACTGCTCAGTCTGGCTAGAAACGCGCCAAGGGCTGCGCAAGCGGAGCCTGTGGCGGGGTCTTCGGCGATATTGTCTAAGGGGGCGAACATGCGCGCATGCAAGGTCTCGCCGTCTTGCCAATAGGCGAATTGGGCAAAGTCGAGTGCGCCTTTGTAGACGGCTGCGCCTTCGCGGAAGGCTTCGGTATCGGGTGAGCAGGCGGCGAGCGCGGCGCGGCTTGTCAGCTCTGTGAGGGTGAAGGGCAGGCCGACAGAGGCGAGCGTGGGCGCGTGGTTGTCGAGACAGATTGCGCTTTCGGGCAGCCCGAGTGCGCGGGCGACAAGGGCAGGCGATGGCTGGCCCAGAATGTCGAGCGGCACGGCGGTGTCAAAGCTGGCCTCTGTGGGCGTGGCGCGGGCTGTCAAAGGGCCGACGCCAAGGGCAAGGCGCATGGCGGGGCCGTGGCCCTGTTGGGCAAGAGCGATGGCTGCGCCTATCGTCGGGTGACCTGCGAAGGGGATCTCCATTGTTGGGGTGAAGATGCGCAAGCGGGCTGTATCGTTAGGCTCTTCAGGCGGATAGAGAAAGACGGTTTCCGAAAAGTTGAATTCGCGTGCGATCTTTTGCAGCTCTGCTTCGGGCAGGTCTGTGGCGTCGGGGATCACGGCGAGGGGATTGCCTCCAAAGGGCGTGTCTGTGAAGACATCCAGCACGATGTAGTCTGTCATGAAAAAGGCTCCGCTCTGCTGGCTGAAGCCTAGCATGGGGGCGGGGCGCGGGCCAAGCGTTTGGGCTCTTGACCTTGGGGCTGCCGCCTGAGCAGATGGCGCGATGGAACGTAAATCACATATGGATCTGGCGGGCGCTGTGGCGCTGACTGTTTTTGCGGTTGTGCTGGGGCTCAATCAAGTTGTGATCAAGCTCAGCAACGGGGGCTTTCAGCCCATTTTCATGGCGGGGTTGCGCTCGGCATGCGCCTTTCTCGTGATTCTGGCGTGGATGCGCTATCGCGGGGTGCATCATGGGATACGGCGCGATCTGCTTTTCCCGGGGCTTGTGCTGGGCTTGCTCTTTACCTTTGAATTTGTCTGTCTGTATTTGGCACTGGATTACACAACAGTGTCGCGGGCCTCGATTATTTTCTATTCGATGCCGGTTTGGCTCACGCTTGTGGCACATTTTCTGCTGCCCGGGGAGCAGATGCGCGCACCGCGTGCGCTTGGCCTTGCGCTGGCGATGGCGGGTGTGATCTGGGTTTTGGCGAAGCCTTATGAGGGCGCGGAAGCAAGCCTGTTTGGCGATCTTCTGGCGCTGGGCGCAGCACTTGGCTGGGGCGGGATCGCCCTGTTTTTAAGGCTTCACCCTGTGTCGCAAGAGCGCCCAGAAGTTCAGCTTTTGTGGCAGCTCGGCGTGTCTATGCTCCTGTTGTTTGCGCTTGCCCCGCTGTTTGGTCCGCTGACGCGTGATCTGGCGCCGATCCATTGGGCGGGTCTTGCGTTTCAGGTGCTGGCTGTGGCGAGCTTTGGCTATCTGTTCTGGTTTATGCTGCTCAAGATTTATCCAGCGTCGGGCGTGGCCTCGTTCAGCTTTTTGTCGCCCGTCTGCGGCGTTGCGCTCGGCTGGCTTGTATTGGGCGAGGAAATCGGCCCCGAGATCATCGGCGGGCTGTGTCTTGTTGCTGTTGGGCTTGTCTTGATCAACCGTAGGCCGCGCATTCCACGCTAGCGCGTGCGGGTCATCAGAATGTAATTTTCGCGCGCTTCAAAGCCTGCGCGCTTGTAGAGCCGCTGGGCGGTTTCATTGTTGCGTTCGACCTCTAGGTGCAGGGCCTTGATGCCGTGATCCTTGAGGGCGGGGAGCAGGGTTGTGAGCACTTCATGGCCCATGCCGCGGCCGCGGACTTTCTCGCGAATGAAAAATTCATCAATGAAGCCTTCGATGCCGCCAAGCTCGACGGAATACCCGAGCGTGATGATGATATAGCCGACAGGCGCTTTGCGCGGGCCAGCGAGATAGATCATCCCGTGTGGAATGCCCTCAAGGAGTGGCATCAGGGCGGCTTGGCGCTTTTCGTCTGACAAAGTGATGCCATGGTGGGCGTGAAAGCCCTCGACCAGTGGCAGGAGTTTCTCCATGTCATCAGGGCGAGCGAGGTGCAGCAGCTTCATAGGCGGGCCAGTCTTTCTGTGAGCAGGGCGAAGAAGCCCTCTGCGTTGATCTGTCCCATGAAGGTGCAATTGGGCGCGCGGTCTGTGACGCGCCACCAATCGGCGACAGTCATGCCAAGCGTGAGCTCTGATTGGGTTTCGATTTCGACGTTGACCGAGCGGCCTGTGAAGAGCTCAGGCTGCAAGAGATAAGCTGTCACGCAGGGGTCGTGCAGGGGCGCGCCGAGAGATCCGTACTTTTCGCGATCATAGCGCTCGAAGAACTCTGTCATCTCGGCAACGGCGACCCCGACAGCTGAGCCTATGGCGCGAAACGCGTCGTTGCGGTCTTTGGTGACAAGAGCCTTGTGGGTCACGTCCAGCGGCATGACTGTAATGGGAGCGCCAGATTTAAAAACAATATCAGCTGCTTCCGGATCAACGTAAATGTTGAATTCAGCGGCGGGAGTGATGTTGCCGACCTCGAAATATGCGCCGCCCATCAGCACGATCTCTTGCACGCGGCTGACAATATCGGGCGCTTTCTGGAAGGCGGTTGCGACATTGGTGAGGGGTCCAAGGGGGCAGAGCGTCACTGTTCCGATGGGCTCCGCGCGCAGGGTATTGATAATGAAATCAACGGCATGATCGTCTTGCAAGGGCATCTTTGGATCTGGCAGGACTGGACCATCGAGGCCTGTTTTGCCGTGAACATGCTCGGCTGTGACAAGCTTGCGCATCAAGGGCGCGTTGCAACCCGCGAAGACTTTAACATCAGGTTTGCCTGCCAACTCACAGATTATGCGCGCATTTTTCTCCGTTAGATGTAGTGGCACATTGCCTGCAACACAGGTAATTCCGAGCACATCGAGCTCTTTGGGGCTGGCCAGCGCCAATAGGATTGCGACCGCGTCGTCTTGGCCTGGATCTGTATCAATGATGATTTTACGCACGCTTTGAGCCTCTTTGAGTTTGGGCGACCTTGGCAACAGTTGTGCGTGCTGTCCAGCCAAGCGTTGCATAAGGGCCGAAACTGGCGGACAGTTACGGGGTAAAAAATAAAGAGGTGGCAGATGGTTCGTAAACTTTACCTGCATGCGGGGGCGCACCGTACGGGGACGTCCAGTTTCCAGCTCTGTCTTGCGGCCAATCGCCAGCAGCTCGAAACGGAGGGGTATGACCTCGCTTATCCCGGACGCGACGGCGCGCCAGAGGGACATTTGCACTTGCGACTTCCCAAGCCGAGCCATGGCGAGGACCAGCACGGTGCTTTTGTGGGTAAAGTTACGCGCGCGCTCAAGAAGCATGTGAGCGGCGAGGACCAGCCCCTTGTCTTGTCAGAAGAAAACCTGCTCGGGCTGATCATTCATTTCTTTTCTGGGCGTCTCTACCCTGCACGGCGAAAGCGGCTACGTGTGTTTCGCGACGAGCTTGAAGCGGTGGGCGCGGAGGCGGAGCATATCCTGCTGATAGTACGGCCCTATGGGGACCTGTTTGTCTCGGGGTTTCGCAAACATGCCGAGGATAATGCGGTGGAGCCGTTTGAGACCCATGCAGAGGCGATGGCCGCGTTTCGTGGCGGCTGGCCTGAGGCTGTGAAGGCTTTGCAGAACGTTTTGAAGCCAAAAAGCATGACTGTGGTTGAGTATGGCGCGCGTGGAACGAGTTCTGAGCTTTTGGTGCGGCTGCTTGGGGCTGAGGCGGGCGCATATGTGGAACCTGAATATGATCTTAATGTCAGTGCGACAGATGCGGCGCTTGAGCATTTGCAGGGTATTTATCAGGCGGGAAAAGTGCTTGAGCGGGAAGACTGGCAGGCCGTGATTACCGAGTTTGCTGAGCACGGCGAGGACCGTGGCTTTGCACGCTTCTCAGAGGCGCAATCAGAGGCGCTGGCGACACGCTATCGAGACGACCTTGCGCTGATCGGGAGCATGGAGGGCGTCACGCTTAGAGCGTGAGGCGCGTGATGTAAAAAAGGCGCTCCCGAAGGAGCGCCTCAGTGGTTTGACGACCAAGGGACTAGCCGTCAAAATCAACCGTTTCTGTGAGCTTGAGCGCTTCGTCACGCAGGCGGGCGAGGTCCATCAGATTGACAGGATCGGCCGTAAAGCTGCCCCAGCTTTCGACCAGAGGATCGGCCACTGTGCCGGGTGCGATTGGGTATTCGAAATTGTCTTTTGCATAGATTTCCTGTGCCGCGGGAGAGGTAAGAAACTCCATCATTTTCAACGCATTGTCTTTGTTTGGTGCGGCTTTTGTCATGGCAACGCCGGAGATGTTTACATGCGTGCCTGCGCCTTCAAAGACAGGAAAAACGATGTTGATGCTATCCGCCCATTCCTTTTGTTCAGGGTCCGCAAGCATCTGGCCCATATAGTAGGTGTTGCCGATGGCGATGTCGCATTCTCCAGCCCAGATCGCTTTGACTTGGGCGCGGTCATTGCCTTGGGGTTTGCGGGCGAGGTTTGCTTTGACGCCTTCAAGCCAAGCTTTTGCGCCCTCTTCGCCGTGATGATAGATCGCTGCGGAGGTGAGGGCGACATTGTAGGCGTTGGTTCCCGAGCGCGTGCAAATGCGCCCCTTCCACTTTGGATCGGCCAGGTCCTCATAGGTTGTCACTTCGCCCTCTGCGACGCGCTCTTTGCTTGCGTAGACGATGCGAGCGCGGGTTGTGAGGCCCCACCAATGGCCCTCCGGGTCATGGTAGATCGCGGGGACATTGGCTGTGAGCGCGTCGCTTGTGACGGGCTGAGTGAGGCCCGCTTCCACGGCGGCATTCAGGCGCGAAATATCGACTGTGAAGATAAGATCGGCAGGGGAGCGCTTGCCCTCGGCTTGCAGGCGTTCGACCATGCCTTTTTCAAGGTAGGCGACGTTTACGGCGATGCCTGTCTCGGCGGTGAAGGCGTCTGTCAGTGGCTTGATCAGCTCTGGCTGGCGATAGGAGTAGATATTCACTTCTTCCGCGAGCGCGGGTGCGGGTGCGGCCATGGCGAAGGCTGCGATGCTGAAAGCAAATTTGGGCAGGGGGGTCATGTGAGTCTCCGTTTCTGATGAAGCGGTTTTATCCTGAGTCTTTTTGTCGGGTCAATACCTGAATTTTTATATCAGGTATTATTTTGCTCACGTTCTTCTTCTTTTGCAGTGGTCCAGAGCGCGTCCATCTCGGCAAGGGTGCTGTCTTCGGGGCGCTTGCCGCGCGCCGCGAGCAGGGCTTCGACGCGGCCAAAGCGGCGCTCGAACTTGGCATTGGCCGCGCGGAGAGCGGCCTCTGGTTCAACGCCAAGGTGCCGACCCAAGTTGGCCATCACAAACATAAGGTCACCGTATTCCTCCAGGATGTGCTCTTGGTCTACTTCAGCCTGCGCCTCGACAAGTTCCCGGGATTCCTCAAGAATTTTGTCGAGAACTTCGCGGGCGCTTGGCCAGTCAAAGCCAACGCGGGCGGCGCGCTTTTGCAGCTTGTGGGCGCGCAAGAGCGCGGGCAAGCCCAGGGCGACGCCGTCGAGTGTGCCTTTTTCGGCTTTGTCCGCGCGCTCGGCCGCTTTGATGGCTTCCCAGTCGCGGGTCTGTTGTTCGGCGGATTTGTTGCGCGATTCTGCACCAAAAACATGTGGATGCCGCGTGACCATCTTATCCGACATTGTGTCAGCGACATCATCAAGACTAAAGAGTCCCGCTTCCTCGGCCATCTGGGCGTGAAAGACGGACTGGAACAGGAGATCACCAAGCTCACCTTTGAGCTCGTCCCATGCCTCTCGCTCAATCGCGTCAGCGACCTCATAGGCCTCCTCGATGGTATAGGGGGCGATGGTGGCGAAAGTCTGTTCGATATCCCACGGACAGCCTGTTTCGGGGTCGCGCAAGGCGCGCATGATCGCGCGGAGGCGCGGGAGGCCGCCATTGGGAGTGTGAATGAGCGTGTCGTCAGCCATTGCCTATGCCTTCTCTTCGGTGTTGAGTGCTAGGGTATCTGAGCGGACAGGAGGCGCAAGACATGGCGGTGATAAATCGGATTGCGGGCTTTGCCGAAGAAATGGCGGGCTGGCGGCGGCATATTCATATGCACCCAGAGCTGGCGCTGGACTGTCACGAGACGGCGGCCTTTGTGGTCAAGCGGCTGCGCGAGTTTGGTGTAGACGAGATCCATGAGGGCATCGCGAAGACGGGCGTTGTTGCCATTATCAACGGTCAGGGTGTTGGGCCTTGCACAGGGCTGCGCGCGGATATGGACGCGCTGCCGATGCAGGAAGAGACGGGGGCCGAGTGGGCCAGTAAGGTGGACTGCAAGATGCACGCTTGCGGCCATGACGGGCACACGGCGATGCTGCTTGGTGCAGCGAAATATCTGAGTGAGACGCGCAATTTTAAGGGACGTGTCGCGCTGATTTTCCAGCCTGCGGAAGAGGCGATTGGCGGCGGGCGCATCATGGTCGAAGAGGGCATGATGGAGCGCTTCGGGATTGATGAGGTCTATGCCATTCACACCGATCCATTTGCGCAGGCGGGTGAGCTGCGCACCTGCGCGGGGCCGATTATGGCTGCGGTGGATGAATGGGAGATCACTGTGAAAGGTGTGGGTGGGCATGCTGCCTATCCACACGCATGCAAAGACCCAATGATTGCGGCGATGCAGACGGGGCTTGCGCTTCAGACCATTGTGGCGCGCAATGCGAACCCGATTGATCCCATTGTGGTTTCGGTGACGCAGTTTCATGGCGGCACTGCGAGCAATATCATTGCCGACGAAGTTAAGCTGAGCGGGACCGTGCGCACCTTTAGCGAGACAAACCGTGACCTTGCCGAGCGGCGGATTGGCGAGATTGCGCGGGCACAGGCGGAGAGTTTTGAGATGTCTGCGGAGGTGGTTTACGAGCGCAGCTACCCCGCGACGGTTAATCACGCGGCACAGGTTGAGAAATCTGCCAAAGTGGCGCGCGAGGTTGTGGGCGATGACATGGTGATTACCGTTCTGCCGCCAGAGATGGGCGCGGAGGATTTCTCCTATATGCTCAATGAGAGGCCCGGGGCGTTTTACTTTTTGGGCCAAGGGCTTGGCCCGTCTGTGCACCACCCTGAATTTGACTTTAACGACGAGGTAGCCCCGATTGGCGCTTCGTTTTTTGCGCGTCTGATTGAGACGCTGCATAGATAAGGAGACGACCGATGGCTGTGATCAACCGTATTGCGGGGCTTGCTGACGAGATGAAGGCATGGCGGCGGCATATTCATATGAACCCCGAATTGGGGCGTGAGTGCCATGAGACGGCGGCTTTTGTTGTGGAGCGATTGAAGGAATTTGGCGTCGATGAGATCACCACAGGCTGGGCCGAGAGTGGTGTTGTGGCCGTGATCAACGGGCAGGGCGAGGGACCAGCGATTGGTCTGCGTGCGGATATGGATGCGCTTCCGATGGAGGAGATCACGGGGCTGGAATACGCCAGTAAGATCCCCGGCAAGATGCACGCCTGCGGCCATGACGGGCACACAGCGATGCTACTTGGTGCTGCAAGATATCTCAGCGAGACACGGAACTTTGCTGGCAAGGCTGTGCTTATTTTCCAGCCGGACGAGGAGTTGTCTGGTGGTGGCGAGGCCATGGTCAAGGAAGGTATGATGGAGCGTTTCGGGATTGATGAGGTCTATGCGATCCACAATGGGCCGGGGCTTGAAGCCGGAATTATCGGTACGGTTGCAGGGCCGATCATGGCGGCGGTCGACAGTTTTTATATCGACATTCAGGGCAAGGGCGGGCACGGGGCCATGCCGCACGAGAGCGTTGACCCTGTGGTGGCGGCTGTGGCCACGGTGCAGGCGATCCAGACCATTGTGAGCCGAAACAATGACGCGCAGGAGCGGCTTGTCGTCTCTGTGACGCAGATCAACACGGGAACAGCGACGAATATTATCCCTGACAGTGCAAGGGTTTGCGGGACGGTGCGCACGTTTGACCCTCATGTGCGCGACATGGTGGAAAAGCGTATGGGCGAGATTGTTGCGGGGCAGGCGGCGAGCTTTGGCGTTGACTCCGTGCTGCAATATGATCGCGGCTACCCTGCGACTGTGAATGACGCTGGCAAGACCGCTTTTGCCGCCGATGTGGCGCGTGAGATTGTCGGGGAAGCCAATGTTACGGACGATGCCAAGCCGATGATGGCGGCAGAAGATTTCTCCTACATGTTGGAGCAGCGGCCTGGGGTTTATGCTTTTGTCGGCAACGGCGAAGGGGCGATGGTTCATCACCCCGCCTATGACTTTAATGACGGGATTGCGCCGATCGGAGCATCGTTTCTCGCGCGGCTGGTTGAGAAGGCTGCACCGCTGAGCTAAGGCCTGCGAAAGCGAATGGAGAGACGACATGGCACTGGAAGACAGCAAAAATTATGTGGACGAGGCGTTTACACGCACTTCTGACCGCGGCGTGAGCTTTGAAAACAGCTTTGGCGGGGCGCTTTCGTTTTTGCGCCGCCGTTACACCAAGGATTTGGCGGGCGCGGACATTGCTGTCACGGGCGTCCCGTTTGACCAAGCGGTGACCAACCGCCCAGGGACGCGGCTCGGCCCCCGCGCCATTCGTGAGGCGAGCACGTTGCAAAGCCCCGATGCGCCTTATGGTTGGGGGTATAACCCGCTGGATGAGATGAATATTGTTGATTATGGCGATCTGGCGTTTGATTACGCCAATATCCCTGCCTTTCCTGAGGCGCTTACGGCCCATATCAGGGGCATTCTTGCGGGTGGCGCAGCCAGCGTCACGCTGGGGGGGGATCACTACATAAGCTTCCCTATTCTCAAGGCCTATGCAGCGAAATACGGCCCTATTTCGCTGATCCAGTTTGATGCGCATACCGATACTTGGGCAGATGACGACATGAGCCGTGTGGATCACGGCACGATGTTTTACAAAGCGGTCAAGAGCGGGATTGTCGACCCGAAGACCTCTGTGCAGATCGGTATTCGGACAACGAATGAAGACACGCTGGGCGTCAATATCATTGATGCGCGCGAGGTTCATGCGATCGGGTCTGCGGCCGTCGCTGCCAAAGCGCGCGAGATTGTTGGTGCGCGGCCCGTTTACCTCAGCTTTGACATTGACGGGCTCGATCCTGCCTTTGCGCCGGGCACAGGGACACCTGTTTGGGGTGGGCTGAGCTCGGCTCAGGCGTCTCATATTCTGCGCGATTTGGCGGGTGTGAATATTGTGGGCGGGGATATTGTCGAAGTTTCACCGCCGTTTGACACGAACGGGGCCACCGCGATTGCGGGGGCGCATGTGGCGATGGAGATCATCTGTTTGCTCGGCTGGAACAAGCTTGGCAAAGCGTAATCCGGCCTTGGCGGTATTATTTGGAGCAAAAACAGAGGGATGGGGCGTATTAGCTGGCTTTTCTTGGGAGCGCTTCTGCTTGTTTTGGGCTTTGCGGCCTATGTGCGGCTAGCGCCGCAGGATGCGGAGCGCTGGCGGCTTACAGGGCCTATGGCGGCCCTTGGCGATCATGCTGAGGTGGGCGGTTTTCGTGCGGTGCGCGCTTATGAGGGCAATTGGGCCGCGGTGGATGCTGTCCTGCTTTCAACGCCGCGCACACAGGCGCTAGGGGGTTGGGACGACCAGCGGCTTTATGTGACCCGTTCGGCCCTTTGGGGCTTTCCTGATTATAGCACAGTGCGGCTTGCTGACGGCCAAATCGAGACCTACGGGCGCCTGCGGTTTGGCAAATCAGACCTAGGAGTCAATCAGGCTCGCATTCGCAACTGGCTCACTGATCTGAAGCTGTGAGCTCATGCAGCCATCCGATGTTTCGCGCCACATCGGAACGTTGAGCGACATCTGGCACTGGGCGGTAAACATACGACCGCCAACCTGAAGGCAGATGCTTTCTCCAAGCTCGACGCGTGCGCCTGAGGTATCTGTGCAGTAACAATCAATCACTTTGCCGCCGATGTTTTGATCGGAAAAAGCGGGGGCCGCGAGGGCCATAAGGAAGATGGCAAGGCGCGTCATGGGGCAAGTATAGCATTAAGTCGGCGCTTGACCAAGCGGGCTGAATACCGCACATCGGAGCCATGGTTCCTTCAGAGCGTTTAGAACAGATCATTCAGCGTTTCCAATTCCTTGAGGCCAAGATGGCCGAAGGGGGAGGGGACATTGCGGCTTTGGCCAAAGAATATTCCGATCTGCGCCCTGTGGTGGAGGAGATCGAAAGCTACCGCACACTGCTTGCGGATTTGGCCGAGGCCAAGGAGATGCTCGCTGACCCTGAAATGAAGGCGCTGGCGGAAGAAGAGCTGCCCGCTTTGCGGGCGCGTTTGCCAGAGGCTGAGGCGGCTTTGCAGCTTTCGCTTTTGCCCAAGGATTCTGCGGATGGGCGCCCGGCGCTGATTGAAATCCGACCCGGGACGGGCGGAGACGAGGCGGCGCTTTTTGCAGGCGACTTGCTACGTATGTATCAGCGCTATTCGGAGGCGCGCGGCTGGAAATTCGAGATCCTTGAAGAGAGCGTGAGCGAGCTTGGCGGGGTCAAGGAGGCTGTTGTGCGTGTGGCTGGGCAAGATGTGTTTGCACGGCTGAAGTTTGAGAGTGGCGTGCACCGTGTGCAGCGCGTGCCCGAAACGGAAAGTGGCGGACGTATACACACCTCGGCTGCCACAGTGGCTGTTTTGCCTGAGGCGGAAGACGTCGACATCGTCATCAACACCAATGACATTCGGATAGACACAATGCGCGCAAGTGGCGCGGGCGGGCAGCATGTGAACACGACCGACTCGGCAGTGCGCATCACTCACATTCCTAGCGGTCTGGTTGTGACCTCTTCAGAGAAGAGCCAGCACCGCAACCGAGAGATTGCCATGCAAGTCCTCAAAACAAGGCTGTTTGATCTGGAGCGTCAGAAAGTCCATGACGAACGCAGCGCCAGCCGTGCCGAGCAGGTTGGTTCGGGCGACCGCTCAGAGCGGATCAGAACTTACAATTTCCCGCAGGGGCGGATGACGGATCATCGTATTGGATTGACGCTGTACAGCCTTGGGGCTGTGATGCAGGGCGATCTTGATGAAACGATTGATGCGCTGATCGCGGACCATCAATCGCGACTTCTTGCGGAGATGAACGGGTGAGCGGAGCCACTGTGACTGCGGCGCTGCGCGCGGGTGGCAAGGCGCTTTCGGACGCAGGGATCGAGGGCGGTGCACGTGATCTGCGCCTTTTGATGGCACATGTTCTCGGCATTGAAGCGGCGCGGATGACGCTGTATTTGCAAGATGAGTTGCCAGCCGCGGCCGCGGCGGCCTTTGAGGCGCTTGTGGTGCGGCGCATGGCGCGTGAACCTGTCTCACATCTCATTGGGCGCCGTGCCTTCTTTGGGCGCGCATTTAGCGTCACTGCCGATGTGCTCGATCCGCGCCCTGAGACGGAGGCTCTTGTTCTGGCTGCGCTGGAGCGACCGTTTGAGCGGGTTCTTGATCTGGGCACAGGCTCGGGGTGTATTTTGCTCACGCTGCTCTGTGAACAGTCCAGCGCGCGCGGGGTTGGAGCTGATCTTTCGGCGGCTGCGCTTGAGATTTTTGCATTGAACCGAGCGGCGTTTGGTCTTGAGGCGCGTGCGGGCAGCTGTCTTTCAGATTGGTATGAAGGGCTTTCACAGGCGCGTGGGCCTTACGATCTGATCGTGTCAAACCCGCCTTATATTGCGCTTGAGGAAATGGCCGCCCTTGCACCAGAGCTTGGCTATGAGCCACGGATGGCGCTGACGGATGAGGCGGACGGGCTGAGCGCCTATCGTAAGATTTGTGAGCGCGCGGTTGAGTTCCTTGCGCCAGGCGGGCGTTTGATTGTGGAAATCGGCCCGACACAGGGCGCGGATGTGGCCGCACTGATGGGCGCGGTGGGGCTTGAGGG
>NZ_JAQWYD010000099.1:0-6978 GCF_029254145.1 Lentibacter sp. | reverse complement strand
TTCTGAAGCCATTGCCAAAGTTCATCGTCTGATGTGATTTCGACCCGCTCAAACTTACTATGATCCATAATTCTTACCTTTTGTCTGTCTTAAGCTCGCTTTTCAGTCAAGGGTATGACTGACACGGCCGGCAAGTCCATCAAAGTGTGTGTTAGAGAGTGTGAGCAGTATTTTATTGTCCCAGTTAGTCTCGGATTTAAACTTGCATCTTCAAAATATTGTAATTTTATTGCGCTTTTAAGTAGTAAAAATCAACGACAGGACAACTCGATGACGTTAACTCGCCGCTACCCGAGATTTGAAATCACTATAAATACTGATCACGGTAGCTTTACCCACATCAGCTCAGCTCCAAAGCAAGCTGAAGCTGTTGAGCGTGTGATGAGATCTTATGAAAGCAAAAACCCAGTGCTCTTAAAAGTTAAGTCTCTTGGTGTTATCCGCGCTAAAACTAGGTGATGTTGATTTTGCCAAGAGCGTACACCTTCGCACTCAAGCCGCTTTGCGCCTCCCAAAAATGGCTCAAGCAATTCAATCGATGGATTGTTCAGCAAGTCAGGGATCGTCACTCCGTTGATCATTTCATTGAGTGCCGGGAATGGCAGACTCAAAGTATTCTTGATGTGACCGGGAGGTTTGGGAAAATAGCTTTCAAGGCACAGCACGCCAATGGTTGCACCACAGATATTCTGGCCGCCTGCATGTATTACCATTGAGATCTCCTAGGTCTTACGGGATTGAAATCTTCGCGCATCAAATGCGCCAAGGTCTATGTTGGGGGATACGCCCGCCACCAGATCGGCGATCAGTTCACCCGTTTTAGGGGCCATCATCAGGCCGTAGTGCGAATGCCCAAAAGCTACATAAAGGCCCGGTTGCCCAGTCACTGCCCCAAGGGCTGGCAAGCTGTCAGGAAACGACGGGCGTTGCCCCATCCAAGATGTCATCTCTTTGATATCAATGTCAGGCAACATTGCTCGCGCTTGGCGAGCCAGCAGCACTTTCTTACGCGGATCAGCTGCAGTATCGATGGCGGCAAACTCGGCACTTCCTGCAATCCTGATGCCGCTCTCCATGGAGCTGGCAACGATTTTCGCATCCATATCCATGATGGAATTGTTCACCTGTATCTGTGCATTCGGGAACTCCACGTGATAGCCGCGCTCTGCTGCGAGGGGTAGGTCAAGTCCCAGAGGCTTCAAAAGCGCAGCACTCCAGACACCTGCTGCCAAAACGATCTTGTGAGCGGCAAGCGCGCTTTCTTTGGTGGAAATTGACCAACCACTATCTGTCTTTGATATCCCCATGATCTCAGCACGCAAGATTTCGCCACCTTGTGCGCGGACTTTTTCTGCCAAAACCTGACCGATCCGCCCTGGTGCATAAGCGCGCGCCTGTCCTTTTATGGCAATAGCTGCTTTGAAGGTTGGCGAGAGGGCGGGTTCCAGTTGCTTTAGGTCTTGTTGGCCGACAAGCTCCATCTCCGCACCTTTTTGTTGGCGGATAGCATATCCAAGATCACGCAAGTTTGCTTTTTGGGCGTTTCGAAAGGCGTGAATGTACCAACTGTCGATGATTAGGCTCTCGTGTCCCGTTCCTTCAAGGTGGCGGTGGTAAAGGCTGATGGAAGGTCGGCAGAGTATTTCCATTGCATCCGATATTTCGCGGACTGATGCCACATTAGATTTTGCAAGAAATTTAAGCCCCCAAGGGACCATTTTGGGCCAGAAGGATTGCCGCACCGACAATGGCCCATTGCGGCTGAGCAGCATGCTGGGGATTGATCTCCATATGCCTGGTATGGCTTGGGGAACAATCGACCACGGAGAGATGACACCAGCATTGCCAAACGAGGTTTCCTGTCCCGGCTCACCGCGATCAATCAGACGAACGCGGACACCGCGTTCTTGCAATGACAATGCACAGCAGATTCCGACGATGCCTGCGCCTATAATGGTGATTGTTTGCTCCATAAAGCTTAGGCTGTGCTTGGGGTCGAACGGCGCGCAAGCATTTGCGTGACGATAACGGGCGATGCGATGATAAGTGCGACCAAATCCGCGCTCAGCGAAGGAGCCACGAACACCAGTCCCGCGATGGCCATCAAGATGCGCGATATGGCATTCATAGGTGCAAACCAATATCCGACAACTGCTGTCGAC
Source organism: Lentibacter sp. (assembly GCF_029254145.1). GTDB lineage: Bacteria > Pseudomonadota > Alphaproteobacteria > Rhodobacterales > Rhodobacteraceae > Lentibacter. The sequence goes on along the minus strand of NZ_JAQWYD010000099.1, from coordinate 4,816 downwards.
AGAGCGATAACACCTGCAATACAGCTGGTCGCTGTATAACTAAACTCCCATAGATCAAAGCCGGTTGAGGACACGATCAGCAGAACTGGCGCGTAGACAAACGCCATCGGAGCCACAACTTTGCCCAAGCCGAGCGAGAAGGCCGAGAGCCCGGTTCGAAACGGATTGGCGTTGGCGATTGCCGCCGCCGCATAGGCAGAGGTGCAGACTGGCGGAGTAATCTCGGATACGACACCATAGTAGAGCACGAACATATGGCTGGCGATGGGTGGCACGCCAAGCTGTGCCAGTGCTGGTTGGGCGACAGATACAAGCATGATGTAGAGCGCGGTTGTAGGAATACCGGCCCCCATAAGGATACAGGCGGTCGCAATGAAGACGAGCGAGATGAACAGTTGCAAGTCTTGCACTGTAAACCACTCGACAATGCCGCCAAGCGACAAGAAACCAAACAGGTCGGAGGCCAGATTGCCAGCCCCTTGCGTGACCATGAACCCGATACGAAAACCGACCCCAGTGGTATTGATGACGCCAACAACAATTCCCACGGCTGCGGAAGCTGCGCCAACAGCAAGAGCATATTTGACGGCAAGTTCAATTGAGGAAGCCATTTCAGGAATTTTTGTGCGCTCTTGCGGGTTCAGCGTGGCAATAGAAGCAATGATGCAAAGCGTCATCGCCATGGAAAACTCGAACCCACCGCCTAAATATTTCCAAAAAACAAATGCTATGAACGCTACGGCATAGACTAAGGTAGCCGGCTCTTTGATGCGGGACATTCCTGTGATGACCGCTAGCGAAATACCACAAAAAGCCGACATATATGGAGTGTAGCCAGCGAACAGCACGACAAGCAATCCGATGAGAGGGACAATGTTGGCCCAGCCTTCGCGCCAGACCGCTTTTAACTTGGGAAGCTGTTCTTTTGCCAGGCCCTTCAGATCCAACTTACGTGCCATCAGGTGAACGACGGTAAAAACACCCACATAGTGTAGCAGCGCTGGAAAAATCGCTGCAATGATTATGGTCGTGTACGGCAGTTCTAAAAATTCTGCCATGATGAAAGCAGCAGCGCCCATGATAGGTGGCGTGATTTGACCGCCAGCTGAGGAGGCCGCTTCTACCCCTCCTGCAAAGTGAGCAGGATAACCCAAACGCTTCATGTTTGGGATCGTTAGCGCGCCAGTGGAGACGGTGTTAGCCACCGAGGAGCCAGAAATCGTGCCAAAGAATGCCGATGAGATGACGGATACTTTGGCGGGACCGCCCGTATAGCGCCCTGCCAGAATGGTAGCATTATCAATGAACAATTGCCCAAGGCCGGTACGTTGCGCGATGACTCCAAATAAAACAAAGTGAAACACAATTGTTGAGACAACCCAGAGGGTGACGCCGAAGATGCCTTCTTGAGGAAAATACATTGAGGATACGAAAGTGCGGAAATTGACGCCTGGGTGTTTCAGTAGGCCGGGGAAATATTGACCCAACAAAGCGTAGCTAATGAAAAAGCAAATGATCAGAGGGAGAACCCATCCCAAGGTACGGCGCGCAATGTCGAGGACCAGTAAGATAACAACGATACCAAAGAACAAGTCATAGCTATTGGGGTTTCCCATTCTGAACGTCTGTTCATCGATTCCGAGCAAAGGGACACCACGCCATGCAAACCCCAGATAAAGGGCCGACACGACGCCAAGAATCATAAAAACCAAATCGTAGAGGGGAATATTGCCAATCCGAAAAGCGCTCGCCTTTCGTGCAAAGAGGTTCTTCATCCCGATGATCGGAAAGAAAGCGTAAGTAAGGATGAAAAGACCCGACAAATGCCAACCCATATGCCAATGATCTGCGGGCAATCCAAAGCCAGCTGTGATAAAATGATAAAGCGCAAAAACAAGGGCAATAGCCCGCAAGATCTGCCCTGTCGTCGGTCCAACAGCACGGGTGGCCGATCCTTCGTCAAATTTCTCTTCAATCGCGGCCAATTCTTCGGCTGTCAATTCATGGTTGTCAGGTTGATTTATATCCGACATGCGAAGGACCCCTTTGGATTGCATTACGCACACTTAAAAAATGCGGTGCCCCCAATTGAGGGCACGCGCTGATTTCGTAGACCTAAAAAGCTAAATGTTACTTCAGAAGACCCGCTTCTTTGTAGAACTTTTCTGCTCCAGGGTGCAGTGGCACACCCATGGCCTCAACTCCGTCAAGTGCAGTTTCGATCGTAATCTGCTTGCCCTTTGCATGCCCGTTGTCAAGAAGTTTGCGCGTATTGTCGTTCCACAACGCTTTCGTCAATTCGTAGACCAGATCTTCGGACAAATCTGACGATACGACCAACATGGCAGAAACCGCCGGGGTCAACGTATCAGTGTCGATACCCTCGTACACGCCACCTGGAATTTTGGACGGGATGTAAGTTGGAACAATCTCGTTGATTTTAGTAAGGTCTTCTTCAGTGAACGAATGCAGATTCATGCCTTTGGTGGACGACAGCTGTACCATCGCAGCAACGGGCCAGCCCGCTGCATAAAAATATGCATCGATCTGGCCATCGGCGAGGCGTTCAGCGGACTGGCTGTTATTCAGCTCTGCTTCTTCCATGTTGTCACGATTCACGCCCCAAGCGTCGAGCATTTGCAACACGGCGACTTGCGTGCCCGAACCAGCTTGCGCGATACCAACACGCTTGCCAGCCAGATCGCTTAAGTCGTTGATTGAGGCACCTTTCGGAAGGACTAGATGCAAATCTTCTGGAAAGAGATTCGCGACAATGCGAAGTTTCGGATGGGGTTTACCTTCAAACTTACCGGTGCCCAGATACATGTCACGGGTGGAATACGCTCCTGCCAGGCCGGCCTCAAGTTCGCCATTTTGAACTGCAGCATTGTTGAAAACGGATGCCGTTGTCGATTGTGCAATCGCGATCATTCCGGGTACGCCGCATTGACCACCCTCGTCGCAGGCCCGCGAACCAGGAGGGGAGGAGATGCCATTGGCGATTGTGCCGCCGATCGGGAAATAGGTTCCGCCAGCACCGCCGGTGCCAATTCGGAAAAATGTTGGATCTTGAGCCATTGCTGGCAAGGCCAACGAGCTGGCAAGTGCAATGCCGGCAAGTGTTTTTGTAACTTTCATGAGGGTCTCCCAGTTGATGAAAACGAGATTCGGTTGATCCGAATTTTCTGCCTCTCAGGCTACTTATTTTTTACATTAAGGCAAATTTATTATATTTCACTATTCAATAGTTTTACTTATGGATAAAATCATGAACATTATGCAACTCACCGTCTTTCGTGAGGTCATGGAAACTGGCTCGATATCTCAAGCAGCCAGACAGCTGGGACGCACCCAACCAGCGATCAGTTTGGCGATCAAGAACTTGGAAAAAGCTCTTGATCTGACACTGTTCGAACGCCGCGGTCGCCGCCTTATTCCATCTCAAGAAGCGCAGTATTTGTTCGTTGAGGCAGAAGGCATCCTTGATAGAATGAACATCGTTTCAAAGACAATGAAAAGCCTCCAGTCAGCAGAGGCGGGGAGCTTAAATATTGCGGCCATGCCAGGACCATCGACATTTATCTTTCCAAAATTTGTTAGCGAAAACGTCGAAACACACACAAATTTTCAAACAACAATCACCTCACGCAGCTCACAGCAAATCCGAGAGCTTGCAAGTACGCAAAGCATCGATTTTGGGTTTGCAGACTTCCATCCTCCAACCGGAAAAGAGCAGCGGTATTCAGCAGAAATTGTTAGGGCAAACTGTTTTTGCGCTGTGCCTAGTGATCATCACTTGGTCAAGAAGGACATTGTCACGATTGCAGACTTAGACAATGAGCCTATCGGAACATTGCATCCTGATCACCCCTTTCCACGTCGTTTAGCATCTCTCTTCCAGCAAGAAAACATGACGTTGCAATCGAATATTGCAGGGCAATTTTTCTTGCCACTCATACCCTTCATCAGCCTTGGACATTGCTGTTCAGTCGTGGATCCTTTGACCGTTGTCACGGAACGCGAGCTGAATATCTCAAAAGGCAAGGTCGTGTTTATCCCGTTTGATGCCCCCATTCGCTATGAATATGCGACACTCACTCCGTCATATCGGCCGTCATCAAAGCATGCGACGCAAGTTAAGGAGGCATGGATGAATTCGCTATTTGAGATGCTTGAGGAGATTGACGCAAACCCAACAGTACATGGTGCATCATTCAAGATTGAGTAGAAGTTCAAGATCCGTTTGATTTGCGAAGAACGCCGCGAACGACAAAACAGGCGGCCATTTGATCCTTGAGCGTTTCGTTCTCGCTGCAATTCACATGAACGAACGTTTTTCTCGAGGCACAGTTGCATATAAATTTATACGCTACAGCGACATTCACGCTACAAGCGCCAACAACACAAAATCAGTACGACCATTGTGGGCTCGAAGTTGTCGTTAGCTGCAAGCTGCACCAACGTCCGCTTAGAGAAGAAGCAGCAATGGTCTTGACTGAACGCAGATACTCCTCGTCTGCGTGTCGCCAACCATGTTCGCCCAAAACTCCGCCAACACAGTGTTCGCAACACAGCACTAGCCAACACTGTGTTCAACACAGCGAATCCGCCCTAAAAATAGTCAGCAACACGGTAAAAAGTGTGTGTTTGGTGTGTTTTTGATCTGCACAACTTTAGCGCGCATCGCGCAAAATTAAGTCATTGTTTTTATTGGTAAAAATGGTGCCCAGGGGCGGAATCGAACCACCGACACGAGGATTTTCAATCCACTGCTCTACCCCTGAGCTACCCGGGCACCGGGATGGACATGTCCATC
>NZ_JAQWYD010000098.1:0-12101 GCF_029254145.1 Lentibacter sp. | reverse complement strand
GGTTATATTTTCACCTATGCATTCGCCATGGTTCTCGGGGTCGTCGTCCTCGTCATGTGGATGGCCTTTACAGGGGGCACACGGTAATGGACAATCTTCTTTCCATTGTCACTTTTATTCCAGCGCTTGCGGCGCTCATTCTGGCGCTCTTTCTGCGCGGCTATGATGAGGCGGCAGCACGCAACGCTAAGTGGGTGGCGTTGATTGCAACGTCGATCACATTCTTGGTCTCGCTCTTTATCCTGTCAGGCTTTGACTCTTCAGACACGGGCTTTCAAATGGTGGAAGAGCGCGAATGGCTGATGGGGCTAAAATACAAGCTGGGCGTTGACGGTATTAGCGTCCTGTTTGTTATGCTCACGACCTTCATGATGCCGCTGACGATTGCAGCAAGCTGGAACGTTAGCACGCGCGTGAAGGAATATATGATTGCCTTCCTCGTTCTTGAGACGCTGATGCTCGGCGTCTTTATGGCGCTTGATCTTGTGCTCTTCTATGTCTTCTTTGAAGCGGGCCTTATCCCCATGTTCCTGATCATCGGGATATGGGGTGGCAAAGAGCGTATTTATGCGAGCTTCAAATTCTTCCTCTATACCTTCCTCGGCTCAGTTCTGATGCTTGTGGCTATGGTTGCGATGTTTGCAGTTGCTGGAACGACTGATATCCCAACGCTTATGACGCATACATTTGGATCTGAGGGTTTCTCTATCCTTGGGGTGCAGGTTGTTGGTGGCTTGCAGACGCTCATGTTCCTTGCGTTCTTTGCGAGCTTTGCTGTCAAAATGCCGATGTGGCCTGTGCATACGTGGCTGCCTGATGCGCACGTTCAAGCGCCGACCGCGGGCTCTGTTGTTCTGGCAGCGATCCTTCTGAAAATGGGCGGTTATGGTTTCTTGCGCTTTAGTCTGCCGATGTTCCCTGTGGGATCAGATGTCATGGCGCCGCTTGTGCTTTGGATGAGCGCAATTGCGATTGTTTATACGTCGCTTGTCGCGCTTGTTCAGGACGATATGAAAAAGCTCATTGCTTACTCCTCGGTCGCACACATGGGCTTTGTAACCATGGGTATCTTTGCTGTGAACCAGCAGGGTGTTGATGGTGCGATCTTCCAGATGATCAGCCACGGCTTTATCTCGGGCGCGCTCTTCCTTTGTGTGGGTGTCATTTATGACCGTATGCACACCCGTGAGATCGACGCCTACGGCGGCCTTGTAAACCGCATGCCAGCCTATGCACTGATCTTCATGTTCTTCACCATGGCGAACGTGGGCTTGCCTGGTACTTCTGGGTTTGTCGGCGAATTCCTCACGCTGATGGGTATTTTCCAAGTCAACACGTGGGTTGCGGCAGTCGCGGCTCTGGGGGTGATCTTGTCGGCGGGGTATGCGCTTTGGCTTTACCGCCGCGTCGTATTTGGCGATCTGATCAAGGAAAGCCTCAAAACCATCAGCGATATGACCACGCGGGAGAAAGCTATCTTTGCGCCGCTCGTCGTGATGACGCTGTTGCTTGGTGTTTATCCGAGCCTTGTCACCGATATCATCGGGCCTTCAGTCGAAGCGCTCGTTTCAAACTATCACATTGCCTTGCATGATGCAGGCACGGCCGCCGCTGCGCTGGCCCAATCGCACTAACGGAGAGACTTATGCAGGCTGATCTGAATACAATCCTGCCGGAAATCGTGATTTCCGTCTACGCGATGCTGGCGCTTTTAGGGGCTATCTACACGAGTAAAGACAAGCTCGCGGGGCTCGTAACCTACGCCACAGCGGGGCTATTGCTCTTGGTTGCAGCGTGGATCGGGCTGAACGGAGGCGGAGCCAACACCGCCTTTGGCGGTATGTTTGTCGACGATGCCTTTGCACGCTTTGCCAAGGTGACGATTTTGCTATCTGCCGCCGCCGTGCTGGTGATGGGCATGGGCTATCTTGAGCGTCATAAGATGATGAAATTCGAGTATCCTATCCTTGTGGCACTTAGTGTCGTCGGGATGATGTTTATGGTCTCGGCTGGTGATCTTATGGCGCTTTACATGGGGCTTGAGCTGCAATCTCTGGCACTTTACGTGATCGCCGCGATGCGCCGTGACAGTCTGCGTTCCACAGAAGCAGGGCTCAAGTATTTCGTATTGGGTGCTCTGTCTTCAGGTTTGCTGCTCTACGGCTCTTCGCTGGTGTATGGCTATGCCGGCACGACACTCTTCTCAGGCATTGTGGCCGCGGCGGGAGATGGGCTTGCGCCTGTGGGCCTTCTATTTGGTCTCGTCTTTGTGATGGCGGGTCTCGCGTTCAAAGTGAGCGCTGTTCCATTCCATATGTGGACGCCTGATGTATATGAAGGCTCTCCCACACCTGTAACGACCTTCTTTGCCACTGCGCCCAAAGTTGCTGCGATGGCACTGTTTGCGCGGGTGCTGCACGATGCTTTCGGTGGTGTTTCGGCTGACTGGACGCAAGTTTTGATCTTGATTTCGGGTTTGTCCATGTTTGTCGGCGCGATTGCGGCGATCGGCCAGACCAACATCAAACGCCTTATGGCTTATTCTTCGATTGCCCACATGGGATACGCGATGATTGGGCTCGCGGCTGGAACGGCCTTCGGGATTGAGGCGATGCTGACTTATATGGCGATCTATGTGACGATGAATATCGGCACGTTTGCCTTTATTTTGAGCATGGAGCGCGATGGTATTCCTGTGACAGATATTGATGCTCTTCGGATGTATTCGAAAGCGGAGCCTGGCAAGGCCATGGCGCTTTTGGTTCTATTGTTCAGTCTTGCGGGCGTTCCGCCAATGTTGGGCTTCTTTGCCAAGCTTGGCGTCTGGCAAGCTGGTATTGACGCAGGGCTGTTCTGGCTTGTTGTTGCAAGCGCGGTAGCGTCAGCGATTGGTGCCTATTACTATCTGCGCATCGTTTACTTCATGTATTTTGGAGAAGAGACGCAGGCCGCAATGGACGAGAACAGCTCTCCTGTGTTGTGGGTGATGCTCATGGGTGCGGCTCTGGTTATGGTTGTCGGTGTTGTAAGCCTCTTCGGGATAGATAGTGCAGCGGCCACAGCGGCAGCAGCGCTTGTCAACTGATTGTGGCGCCGCCTTCGGACTGGCCTTCGGGATATGATCTTCGCAGCTTGAGCGAAGTGGATAGCACGATGTCAGAAGCGACACGCGTTCTGAAAGAGCTTCCCGGGCCATGCTGGATATTTGCGGCGCACCAGACTGGTGCGCGGGGCAGGCGGGGTAGGGCTTGGGCTATGCCTGCTGGCAACTTTAGTGCCAGCCTCGTTTTGCCAAATGCGGGAAGCCCTGCCGAGATGGGCTTGCGGTCTTTTGTTGCGTCTCTTGCCTTGTTCGATGCTGTACGCGCTGTGGCTGACCTAAATGCTAACTTGAGCCTTAAGTGGCCCAATGATGTTCTGCTCAATGGTGGCAAGCTTGCAGGAATTTTACTTGAAAGCGCCGGTAATACGCTGGTGATCGGCGTTGGCGTGAATCTGGCGAAAGCACCAGATGTGAACGAAGTGGAAGAGGGTGCGCTGCGGCCTGTGGCTCTTAAGTCCGAAGCGGGAGCCGATGTGTCTGCAGAGGTATTCATGACGCATCTGGCAGCCGCTTACGCACCATGGGAAGAGCGCTTTCGCACCTATGGTTTTGGCGTCGTGCGTGAGGCATGGCTGGCCAAGGCGGCCAAACTTGGCGATCAGATACGCGCCCGCACAATGCGCGAAGAGATGCATGGTACGTTTGAGACGGTGGACGAGCAGGGACATTTGGTATTAACCAGTGCCAAAGGGCGTATGAGCATTCCTGCTGCTGATGTGTTTTTCTAAGGGGGGAAGCCCATGTTACTCGCGATAGATTGCGGCAATACAAATACAGTTTTCTCGATTTGGGATGGCGAAAAGTGGCTGTGCACGCTGCGTACTTCAACGCATCACTCGCGCACTGCGGATGCCTATTTTACGTGGTTCACGACCCTCATCAGCCACTATAATATCAAGCCTGACATCACCGATGTTGTGATCAGTTCAACTGTGCCGCGTGTCGTCTGGAACCTGCGGGTTTTCGCCGACCGCTTCTTTGACTGTCGTCCACTTGTTGTAGGCAAGCCAGAGTGTCTTTTGCCTGTGACACCAAGGGTCGACCCAGGTACTGGGGTTGGTCCTGACAGGCTCGCAAATGCAGCGGGTTGTTTTGACAGACATGGCGGCAATGCTATGGTTATCGACTTTGGCACAGCGACCAATATTGATGTGGTGGCCGAGGATGGTGCCTATGTGGGTGGTGTGATCGCGCCAGGGGTCAACCTGAGCCTTGAAGCGCTTCACCAAGGCGCGGCGGCCTTGCCACATGTAGACATAACGCAGCCCGAGCGCGTCATCGGGACGAATACAGTTGCTTGTATCCAGTCTGGAATATTCTGGGGCTACGTCGGCCTCATAAAGGAACTGACAAGCCGCGTGCGCGAAGAGTTCGGCGGACCCATGAAAGTGATTGGCACGGGCGGGCTTGCGCCGCTGTTTGCTCAAGGCGAAGAACTATTTGATACAATTGAAGATGACCTCACGATGCACGGATTACGCGTGATACACAGCTATAACAAAGAGCAGGGAACTATATGAGCACGGAACGACTAATCTACCTTCCCCTTGGCGGGGCAGGCGAGATCGGAATGAACTGTTACGTCTACGGCTATGGGCCGAAAGACAAGGAGCGGCTTATTCTTGTCGATCTGGGCGTGACATTCCCGGATATGGATACGAGCCCCGGGGTCGACCTCATCTTCCCTGACCTGACTTGGGTCACGGACCGCAAAGACCAGCTCGAGGCGATATTTATCACTCACGCGCATGAAGATCACGTTGGCGCTGTTGGGCATTTCTTTGGTCAATTGGGTGTGCCTGTCTATGCAAGGGCCTTTACGGCCAATATTGCGCGGCGCAAGCTTTCTGAGCATGGCTTTGGGGATGAGACCGTGACCACGGTTTCTGCTTATCCCGAATGCGTCGAGACAGGGCCTTTCAAAGTAAGCTTTGTTCCTGTGTCACACTCGATCCCTGAAAGCTCTTCCTTGCTGATTGAAACAGCAGGAGGGCGCGTCTTCCACACAGGTGATTTCAAGATTGATCATAACCCTATCGTTGGCGAAGCTTTTGATGAGGCGCTTTGGCAGGACATTGCCAAAGACGGGATCAAAGCTCTGGTTTGCGATTCAACCAATGTGTTCACCAAAAATGCTGGTCGTTCCGAAAGTGAGCTTGGTGGTAATCTTGAGGCGCTGATCAAAGGCGCTGAACGGATGGTTGTCGCTACAACATTTGCCTCAAATGTCGCCCGTGTAAAGACGCTGGCCGAGGCTGGCGAACGTGCTGGACGCTCTATCTGCCTTATGGGGCGTGCAATGCGCCGCATGGTGGAGGCGTCGATAGAAACAGGCGTTCTGGGGAGTTTTCCGCCAGTTGTGTCAATCGACGATGCGCGTGACGTGCCGCGTGAGAATCTGATGCTTTTGGTCACAGGCTCACAAGGCGAGCGCCGCGCGGCCTCAGCTCAGCTTGCGCGTGGCAAATTCAACGGCATTGAGATGAAAGAAGGGGATATGTTCCTCTTTTCTTCAAAGACTATTCCGGGCAACGAGCGTGGCGTGATCTCGATCATGAACCAGTTTTCCGAAATGGGTGTTGATGTCGTCGATGATAACGACGGCCTTTATCATGTCTCTGGTCATGCCAATCGCCCTGACATTGCCAAGGCACATGAGTTGATGGACCCTCAGATGGTTATTCCGATGCATGGCGAGCACCGCCATTTGCGGGAGCATGCCAAGCTTGCCGAAGAAGCCGGGCGCGCGAGTGCTGTGGCCGTGAATGGTATGATGGTGGAACTTTCAGGGAATAAGCCCAAGGTGGTCGAGTATATAGAGACAGGCCGCCGTTATCTTGATGGCTCAACCCAGATCGGCGCGCTTGACGGGATTGTGCGAGACCGTATCCGCATGGCGCTCAATGGGCATGTCATTGTCACGGTTATTTTGGACGAAGACGGCGAGCCTCTTGGCGAGCCTTGGTGTGAGCTGATGGGCTTGCCCGAAACAGGACGCAGCAAAGCGCCTCTGGTGGAAGTGCTGGAAGAAGACCTCGGGCAATTCCTTAGCCGCGCAAAAGAAGCGACGCTGAAAGACGACGGTAAGATCGAACAGGAGCTTCGCAAGATCGCGCGTCGCACCACGCTTGATGAGATTGGCAAAAAAGCCGAGGTGAGTGTCATTATCAGCCGTTTGGCTTGATAGCGACGCTTTTTGGTCGAAAAGCTGGCAGAAGCTATCGAATAGGGCCGCTCTCCTGAGAAAATAAGGAGGGCGGCTCATGTCTGCACATGACTTTATCAATCTGAAAACTTACCCCATCGGTGCTGACGGCCCCGAAAGGGTGGCGTTTCTTGAGACCGTGCGCGCAGATTTGGAGCGTGATGGCTGCGCTGTTCTAAAGGGGTTTTTGACAGCTGACGGCGTTGCGGCGCTGACAGCGGAGGCAGAAAGCGTATCAGAACAAGGCCACCGTTCATTTAACCGTACCAATGCATACTTCACAAAGGATGATCCCGACTTGCCAGCGGATCACCCCAAGCGACAGTTTTTTGATCGCTCCAACGCATTCATTCCTGCTGACAACTTTTCACCTGACGGGGCCTTGCGTCAGATCCATGACTTTGAAGGTTTTGACGCCTTTATTCAGGCGTGTTTGCAGGAAGAGAATTTTTATCGCTATGCTGATCCGTTGGCGGATGTGATCGTGAATATGGCAGAGGAAGGCGAGGGCTTTCCTTGGCATTTTGATACAAATAATTTCACGGTGACACTTGTCATTCAGAATGCCGAAAGCGGGGGCGCGTTTGAATATGCGCCTGCGATCCGTGCTAAGAACGAAAACTTTGACGAAGTCGGCCGCGTTCTGCGTGGGCAATCTGACAGAGTGAAAGTGCTAGAGCTGGAACCCGGAGATTTGCAGCTCTTTCGCGGGCGCTACTCGTTACATCGCGTCGCACCGCTTAAGGGGCAGCGGCGGCGCTATGTAGCGATTTTTTCGTATGTTGAAGAGCCAAATATGGTTGGGGCGCCAGAGCGTACAGAGCAGCTTTATGGGCGCACCCTGCCCATTCATCACGAACGGGCAGGGCAACGGATTGATGCATTGATGGATTAGTTTTCCATACGTTCTTCAAAGCTTTTTGCAATGAAGGTCGGCATATCAGTGCCAAGGCCAACGGGCTGACCGCCGCGCTGGTTGTTGTTACGGCCGTTGTCATTGGAGCGTGGCGTATTTTTTCGCTCGTTTTGCTGTGAACGGCTTTGAGCCTGCTCATTTTGTGTGTCGCTAGGCTGGGATGCAGCGGGCGTTTCTTGCTTTGGCGCATCTTCTTTTTGGACTTCGATGATCTCAGCTTTGGGCGCTGCAGGCTTGGGTTTGCGCGAGCGGGAGGGGCGCTCGGGCTTCTCTTCTGTCTCGGGCTTGCTTGTGGCTGCGACGGTTTCAGGCTTAGATACAAGCTCCTCACCGCTCCGCGGGATCTGGTGTTTCACCAAGGCTTCGATGTCTGTAAGGTTACGCTCGTCGCGCGTGCTGCAGATCATGATCGCGGTGCCTTTTTTGCCTGCGCGACCCGTTCGACCGATACGGTGAACGTAGTCTTCGGCATGGCTTGGTACATCGTAGTTAAAGACATGGCTTACGTTCGGAATATCTAGGCCACGCGCGGCCACATCGGAAGCCACAAGGAAACGCAATGTGCCATCGCGGAACCCGTCGAGCGTGCGCATGCGGTGCGACTGTTCAAGGTCACCATGGATGGCAGCAGCATCGAGGCCATATTTCTTCATGGATTTGGCGACCGTATCGACATCAACTTTACGGTTACAGAAGATAATTGCGTTTCTACAGTTCTCGCCTTCGCCTTCAATCAGGTCGCGCAGAAGCTTGCGTTTCTCTGTGCCTTCACGGTCCTTGCGTGAGCCTTTGAACATGACCACAGACTGGGTAATGTTCTCTGATGTTGTCGCTTGGCGCGCGACTTCGATGCGGGCTGGGTTTGAGAGGAACGTGTTTGTAATGCGCTCGATCTCTGGTGCCATGGTCGCCGAGAAGAAAAGCGTCTGGCGGGTGAACGGCGTAAGACTGAAGATGCGCTCAATATCGGGGATAAAGCCCATGTCGAGCATGCGGTCGGCTTCGTCAACCACCATGATTTGTACACCTGTCAGCAAGAGCTTGCCGCGTTCAAAATGGTCAAGCAGGCGTCCAGGTGTGGCAATGAGGACGTCTGCGCCCCGGTTGATCACAGCCTCTTGCTCTTTGAAGCTAACACCTCCGATTAGCAGGGCTTTATTGAGCTTCACATATTTGGCGTAGGCGTCAAAGTTTTCAGCAACCTGCGCCGCCAGCTCACGTGTGGGGCAGAGCACAAGGCTGCGAGGCATACGAGCGCGAGCGCGCCCACGGGCAAGCATCGAGATCATCGGCAGAGTGAATGAGGCGGTCTTGCCTGTGCCTGTCTGGGCGATGCCCAAAACGTCACGGCCTTCGAGTGCGGGAGGAATCGCACCAGCCTGAATGGGAGTGGGTGTTTCGTAGCCTGTGTCGGCAACAGCTTTGAGAACCTTTGGATCAAGATTCAGATCAGAAAATTTTGTCATGTGTATCCGTTGTTTACGGACACATCAGGGCCCGTAGCATCTTGGCAGGAGTTAGGCCCGTTTGGCCCAGCCTAGCGCTTTATCAACTCCTGACAGGGTCTTTAGCCAAAAGGGGCGGTAAGGTCAATGTGTCCGCACCATTGGCGCCGCTTTACGCAGTTATACAGCTGAAGTGATATCCGTGTGCTATAATTATTTTGAAGGCTTCTATGGGCGCAGCGCAAAGTGCTTTTGTCGTTTGACCTCTAGCTCCAGATCGTAGCTGCGCAAAAGGCCATGTTCATCCAAACGTTTCAAAAGCTCGGGTGTCGCAGTGCAGACTTCCTCATAAAATGCTTTGAGGCCATCCTCGCCATCCGTGTCTTCTATCGTTTTTAACAATTCATGAAGTGTAAGCCCGCCAAGCTCTGGTGCGCGGTTGGGCTTGAGCTCGGCGCGATAGACGCCGTGGGAGAGCCGATAGCGGTAGTTTTGCATCCAATGGCCATAGCTTGCGGCGTGGATGTGGCAGAGTTCTGTGCCGAGAAGTTCTTCTTGCTCAGGGTTTTGGGCACCATTGAGAAATACGTTGTGGATGCGAAAGTCTGCCTCTTCGGAGCCAGTGCGCGCGAAGAGCTTACCGGCGACGTGGCTGAGAAATCCACTGTTTAGGTGATGGCCATATGTCGGATAAATTGCGTCTGTTTCGCGCTGACGCTGCTTGCGCTCGTTGGCCATTGCCTTGAAGTAGTTCCCCGTCTGAGAGGCGAGGGCTTCGATCGGGCGTACGCGTGCGGCCATGCAGCCTTTGGGCAGAGCGGCGAGCTGTTCCGCAAGGGGCCGCTTAAGGGGCCAAAGGAACTCATCGACATCGATATGTGCAAGCCACTCGAGCCCGTTTGCTTTGCGTTTGTAGGCGTGGCGTGCGTTTGCGCCTTGTCGCGCGTGATGTTTTGCAGGGCGGTTCTTGCCGCGCCAGTGCTCTCCATGAGTGCGTAGGACACGCAGTTTGGGGTGTTGTCTTAGCGCTTGAAAGGCGGACTCGTTGTCATCATCAAGATACAGGATGAGTCTGTCAGCCCCTAGCTCCAGATGGTGCGCAGCGAAGCGCTCGATCTCCTCCAGAGGGGCTTTGATCGTACTGACAATGCCCCACTTCATCGCGATTTTTCCTCAGGGTTGCGGGATTTCGCGCGGCGTTGCTTCACTATAGCGAGGCGGCGGAAGATTGTCCCATCTTCGGCGTTGAGCGCATCAAGCAGGCTGAGTGCTAGTGGCTTGAGCACTGGGGCTTGCTCGGCTTGGAGATAAAGCGGAGCCAGCAGGGCCAGATCCAGGCCGCCATTGTTGAGCGAGTATTGATCCATCGCGAGAGGCATAGGGGCGGGGCTGCGCTTTCCGAAACGATGCGGCTCTTCAGGCGCAAGACCTGTGAAAAGGCGCTCAAATTCGTAGAGCTTTATGAGGCCAAAGAGCATTTTGAGAGATGTGCCCAGTGCCTGCTCGGAACCGACTGTGCCGTGATCGGCGAATGTCATTGCAGAGGAGACTTGCCAGCGCAGGTCAAGTTGTGTGAGCAGGTGGGGGCTTTCCTCGGCCCAGAGGCGGCGAAAGAGAGGGGCAGCACCTGCAGGGGGCTCGGCGCGACGGAGCAGTGCGATGAGGCGGGCATTGAGAAAGGCGAGCTCAGAGAGGCCGCTAAACTCATATGCTATCATGCTGGATTTTAGAGCAAATGTGCCACGTTCGCCTTGAGGCTCTGCTGCACTTTAGGGCAGCAGGCTGGCCCTCAAGGGGGCGAAGTCTTGTGTGAGATCAAACGAATCGTCTTCCATATGAAACGGCGTGCGGCGTTTCATCCAGCGTACGATAATTTCTTCTGCGCCGCCTGCGTATGTAAGGGTTTGCGAACTCATAAAAAAATAGTGCCACGGGGTGGCGCTCTAGACCATCATTTCCTTTGTCGCGGTGAGTTTGATCTCTTTGTGATCGCGCTCGACGCGGTCAATGTCCCATTGAAGACGTGTGAGATACACGATGTCTCCATCGTGGTCATGAGCGATATGTTGTTTGTTTAAATTCACAAACTTTTCAACATCTTGGCGATCACCGTTCACCCAGCGGGCAGACTTGAACTGTGAGCCCTCGAAGCGCACGGGCAGGCCGTATTCAAGCTCGATGCGGCTTGCGAGCACTTCAAACTGCAGCGCGCCGACGACACCGACGATGAAGCCCGAACCAATGCTTGGCTTAAAAACTTTCGCGGCTCCCTCTTCGGCAAATTGCATCAAAGCTTTTTCGAGGTGCTTAGACTTCATCGGATCCATCGCACGCACACCTTGCAAAAGCTCGGGTGCAAAGGAGGGAATATTGGTAACGCGCAAAAGTTCACCTTCGGTTAACGTATCGCCGATACGCAACTGGCCGTGGTTGGGAATGCCGATGATGTCACCGGCCCATGCTTCCTCGGCAAGTTCGCGGTCGGAGGCAAGGAAGAGTACAGGGTTAGTGATTGCCATCGGTTTTTTGCTGCGCACATGGGTCAGCTTCATGCCGCGTTTGAAGTGGCCCGAGGCCATGCGCACAAAGGCAACACGGTCACGATGTTTGGGATCCATGTTGGCTTGGACCTTGAAAACAAAGCCAGAAACCTTGGTTTCTTCGGGGGCGATGTTGCGAGGCTCGGCTTTTTGGACCTGCGGCTCGGGGCCGTATTGGCCGATGCCGTTCATGAGCTCTTGGACGCCGAAGCTGTTGATGGCGGAGCCAAACCAGATCGGGGTCATATGGCCTTCAAGGACAGACTGGGGAACGAGCTCAGGGAGCAGTTCACGGGCCATTTCGACCTCTTCCAGAAGCTTCTCGAGCAGGTGCTTGGGCAAGTGCTCCGCCAGTTTTGGGTCATCTAAGCCTTTGATCTTGATGGATTCGGCAACTTTGTTTCTGTCTGCGCGGTCCATCAGCTCAAGGCGGTCATTCAAGAGATCATAGCAGCCCATAAATTCGGAACCGACCCCGATGGGCCAGCTTGCGGGCGTGACGTCTATCGCCAACATCTCTTGAATTTCGTCAATAATTTCAAAGGTGTCGCGGCTTTCGCGGTCCATCTTGTTACAGAAGGTCAGGATCGGAAGGTCGCGCAGGCGGCAGACTTCAAAGAGCTTTTGGGTCTGGCTTTCAACGCCCTTGGCGCCGTCGATAACCATCACTGCAGCGTCTACCGCAGTGAGCGTGCGATAGGTATCTTCGGAAAAGTCCGAGTGGCCGGGGGTGTCAACAAGATTGAATCGCAAGCCACTGAAATCAAATGACATTGCTGAGGCCGAGACAGAGATACCACGGTCCTTTTCCATCTGCATAAAGTCCGAGCGAGTGCGGCGGGCTTCGCCCTTGGCGCGCACTTGCCCGGCCATCTGGATGGCGCCACCATAG
>NZ_JAQWYD010000041.1:0-4560 GCF_029254145.1 Lentibacter sp. | reverse complement strand
TGAAGCGCTTTGGTCCTGGCTCGTCGGATGAGGACTTCGAGACGTATTTGTTCATGCGCGAGAACCCCAAGGGGGTGCATCTCGAGCGCTGGCGTCATGCGAACGGCTGCGGCAAGTGGTTTCACGCGGCGCGCTGCACAATGACGCTCGAAGTGTTTGGGACGTATAGTGCTCAATCGCTTGAACCGCCCAAAGAGATTAAAGACATCCTGTCGGCCAAGCGCCCGGGATGGAGCTGGAGGAACTTCAAATGAGCACACGTCTCACGCACGGCGGACGCCGTATTGACCGCTCAAAGCCTGTTACTTTTTCCTTCAATGGTAAGAGCCTGAAGGGCTTTCAGGGCGACACGCTGGCCTCGGCACTTCTGGCCAATGACCGGATGATGATGGGCCGTTCGTTCAAGTATCACCGCCCTCGTGGCGTTGTGGCGAGCGGCGCGGAAGAGCCGAACGCTTTGATGAACATGGGTGAGGGCGGCAAGTTTGAGCCAAACCAACGCGCCACGACCACGCAAGTTTTTGACGGGCTGGCCGCCAAATCACAGAACCACTGGCCAAACCTTGAGTTTGACATTGGGGTGATCAACAACTCGTTTGCGCGCTTCTTGCCTGCCGGATTTTATTACAAGACGTTCCTCTTTCCGCGGTTCGCTTGGAAGCACATTTATGAGCCGTTTATCCGCCATTCAGCGGGCCTTGGCCAAGCGCCCAAGGCACGCGATGCGGACACCTACGAGCACTTCTATTTCTTTGCGGATGTCGCAGTTATCGGCGGCGGGCTTGCAGGCTTGCAAGCGGCCAAAACAGCGGCTCTCTCAGGCGCGAAAGTGCTCCTTATGGAGCAAGATCCGTTCTGGGGCGGGCGCGCGGCTGTCGATGGCGGCGCGCTCGATGGCGCACCTGCGGCTGAGTATGTCTCACGCCTTGTGGCCGAGCTTGAAGCGATGGAAAACGTCACGCTGCGTTCGCGGATGATGGGTGCAGGGGTTTACGACCACGGCTACCTTCTCGGCTATGAGCGCCTGCGCGACCATGCGCCAGAGCTGGCAGGGCCACGCCATCGCCTTTGGAAAATCCGTGCGAGCCAGATCATCACGGCGTCTGGTGCGATCGAGCGGCCCCTCAGCTTTGCGGGCAACGACATCCCCGGTGTGATGCTGGCGGGGGCTTTGCGCGACTATATCGCCGATTATGGCGTGAGCGCGGGCGACCGTGTGGTTGTTGTGACTAATAATGACGATGCTTACAAAACAGCGCTGGCTGTCAAGGCGGCTGGGCTTGATGTGCCTGTGATCCTTGACGCCCGCGCAGGCGGCGGCGGAGCGGCGGCAGACGCGGCTCGCGCAGCCGGCATCCGTGTGGAGAATGGCAAGGCGATTGCCAAAGTCACTGGCGGCAAGCGCGTCAAATCTGTCAAGATTTGTGCGCAGGCTGGCGAAGGCGGTGTGCTTGAGGAGATCGCTTGCGATGCGGTGGCTATGTCAGGCGGCTGGTCGCCTGTTGTACACCTCTGGAGCCATTGCGGCGGCAAGCTTGTTTGGGATGAGGAGCACGCGATGTTCCGCCCTGACGAGACACGGCCGCCCTTGGGCGCGACAGGCGAGGGATTTGTTATCCCAGCAGGTGCGGCCAATGGTGTGATGGATATGGGCGTGGGTCTGGCCGATGCGGACCATGCGGGGCGCAAGGCTGTTGAGGCGCTTGGGCTGACAGCCAAAGCTGTCAAGCTGCCAGAGTTCGAGCAGGCGGCAGAAGCGCCGCTTGAACCTGTCTGGATGATGCCGCAGGGTGCGGGGCCGAAGCTTCGTATGAAGGCGTGGCTGGATTATCAGAACGATGTCAAAGTCTCCGATGTTCAGCTTGCGGCGCAAGAAGGCTACGAAAGTGTCGAACACACCAAGCGCTATACCACGCTCGGTATGGCGACTGACCAAGGCAAGCTGAGCAATATCAATGGCTTGGCTGTTTTGTCGGAAACGCTTGGACAGGCGATCCCCGAGACGGGCACAACCACGTTCCGCCCGCCTTATACGCCGATCTCGATTGGCTCTATTGCGGGGGAAGCGCGCGGAGAGGTCTTCCAGCCTTTGCGTCGCACGCCGATGCATGACTGGCATGAGGCCAATGGCGCCTATTTTGAGCCAGTGGGTCAATGGCGGCGCGCTTATACGTATCAGCGCGCTGGCGAGAGCGTGCATGAGGCGGTGAACCGTGAGATTCTAGCAACCCGCGAGAGCCTTGGTTTGCTGGATGCCTCCACACTCGGCAAGCTGATCGTTAAGGGGCCAGATGCGGGCAAGTTCCTTGATATGCTTTACACCAATATGATGAGCACGCTGAAGCCTGGCAAATGCCGCTATGGGCTAATGTGCTCTGAAAACGGCTTCTTGTCTGACGATGGTGTGGTTGTGCGGCTCGATGAGGAAACCTTCCTCTGCCACACCACCACGGGGGGCGCTGAGCGCATCCATGGCCATATGGAAGAGTGGCTTCAGACCGAATGGTGGGACTGGAAGGTCTATGTGACCAATGCGACCGAGCAATGGGCGCAGATCGGTGTTGTCGGGCCGAACTCACGCAAAGTGCTTGAGAAGCTCGGAGGCGTTGATGTCTCTAAAGAGGCGCTTGGCTTTATGGAGTATACTTCAGGCAAGCTGGGTGGCTTTGATGCGCGGATTTTCCGTATCTCGTTTGCGGGGGAGCTGTCTTACGAGATTGCTGTGCCTGCCTCTCAGGGGCGCGCGCTTTGGGATGCGCTGTTTGAGGCCGGAGCCGAGTTTAACGCGACCGCTTATGGCACTGAAGCGATGCACGTGATGCGGGCCGAGAAGGGCTTTATCATGATTGGCGATGAGACCGACGGAACGATCATTCCGCAGGACTTGGGCCTGTCTTGGGCTATTTCCAAGAAGAAGGAAGACTTCCTTGGCAAGCGCGCACAGGAGCGTGCCTTTATGGCTGACCCTGAGCGCTGGCAACTTGTCGGGCTTGAAACGGTTGATGGCTCGGTTATTCCTGACGGGGCCTATGCTGTCGCTGAGGGGAAAAACGCCAACAGCCAGCGCAATGTGCAGGGGCGTGTGACCTCGACATATTTCTCGCCGACTTTGGGCAAGGGCATCGCTATGGGCCTGATCCACAAGGGCCCCGAGCGCATGGGCGAGACTGTGGACTTCCCCGGAACAGACGGGAAAACCTATACCGCCAAGATTGTGAGCGCGGTTTTCTATGACCCTGAAGGGGAGAAGCAAAATGTCTGATGTGAGAAGCGCCCTTGCTGGCGCGTCCTTTGAGGGGATTGCCTCGGTAAAAGAAGCGGGCTTGCGCGGGATGCTCAGCTTTCGGGGTGATCTGTCCGCCAGCAAGGTGAAGGCTGCGTTGAAGGCCGTCAGTGGCGTTGATATGCCTGGCCAGCGCGGCTGTGTTGTCAACGGCGAGAGCGGTCTGGCGTGGATGAGCCCTGACGAAGTGCTTGTGATGGTCCCTCATGACGAGGCGGACGGCGCTGTCGAAAAGCTTAACAAAGCGCTGAAAGGCCAGCACTTTATGGCCGAGAATGTCTCCGATGCACGGGCTGTCTTTACGGTTTCGGGCAAGCATGCGCGTGAAGTGATCGCCAAGCTGGCCCCTGTGGACATGAGCGGCTTTCAGGCGGGCGAAATCCGCCGTACGCGGATTGCTCAAGTGGCGGCCGCTTTTTGGATGCATGAGGCTGACGCGCTGACTGTGGTCTGCTTTCGCTCGGGCGCGGAGTATATGTTTGGCACGCTCAAAATAGCCGCGCAGACGGGCAGTGAAGTCGGCGTTTACTAAAGCGTCACAGCGCTCAAAATTTACACAGGGCCCTCGCGGGATGCGGGGGCCTTTTGCATATCCTGCGCAAGAGAGGCTTTTCTTAACTGAAATCCCGTATTACCTATGCGGCTATGAAACATGAAACGCCCAAGCGCCGCCCCGTTGTGGGGATCATCGGCAACCAGCATCTGATCAACGAAACCTACCTCACCCATGGGGGCGGGGTCATAAACACCGAGGCCGTGGCGCAGGTGGCGGGTTGTTTGCCTATGCTGATCGCCGCGGACCCGCGGTTTGTCTCTGTTGAAGAGTTGATGGAGGTCTGCGACGGATTTCTTCTCACGGGCGGGCGGCCCAATGTGCACCCCGAGGAATACGGTGAGGCCGAGACCGAGGCGCATGGCGAGTTTGACCGCGCGCGTGATGCGATTGTTCTGCCTCTCGTACGCGCCTGTGTGGAACGTGGCCAGCCGTTTTTTGGCATTTGCCGTGGCTTTCAGGAAGTGGCCGTGGCCTTTGGCTCAACGCTTCACCCCGAAATTCGCGATCTCCCGGGCCGCGACAATCACCGGATGCCGCCAGATGGCACGCTTGAGGAAAAATTCGAGCTGCGCCACGAGGTCCGCTTTGAGACAGGTGGGCGCTTTCACAAGCTTGTCGGCGCGGAGGCCGTAATGACCAACACGCTTCATGGCCAAGGTATTTGCAAGGCAGGTCCGCGGGTTGTGATTGAAGGCTATGCCCATGACGGTACGCCAGAGGC
>NZ_JAQWYD010000018.1:0-6818 GCF_029254145.1 Lentibacter sp. | reverse complement strand
GGTTTACATTGGGCAGGGACACAAAATCAGGTGGTAGAGCAGGCTCTCCATACATAGCTATGCCATGTGAAGGCTCAGCCATGGCGCTGCCACAGGTCAGCATCAGGGCAAAAAAACCGCCGCAAACCCATGCTGCTGCTTGGAAAAATACTGATCTCATTTTAGTGACAATCCCGCTCGTTCCTTGTTTTCTTGCTGCAATCCTTAACCCGCACGGAAAGCCAAGACAAACTTTTAGCTTGGATTGGGCGTTAACATCTCTTATAGAGGCCTTACTGCTCGATAGGTTTCTTGCCTGTATGAAACCTGCCTCAATAACTTGACGCCAGCTTCGCGCTGGCGTTTTTTTTTGGCAGAGTGGTCTGCTCATCATGACGACATCTTGGCCTCTGCGAGCTGACGCGCTAGGTCTGAGTGAAACAGATATGGTGGAACATCACATGACACTCAATGGTAAGACAGCGGTTATCACAGGCTCCAACTCTGGCATCGGGCTTGGCATTGCATGGGAGATGGCACGAGCAGGGGCCGACGTTGTCCTCAATTCGTTTACTGACAGTGCAGATGATCATGCTTTGGCAGCACGGATGGCCAAAGAGACGGGCGTCTCTGTCCGC
Organism: Lentibacter sp.; assembly: GCF_029254145.1. GTDB lineage: Bacteria > Pseudomonadota > Alphaproteobacteria > Rhodobacterales > Rhodobacteraceae > Lentibacter. Next base: position 6,201 of record NZ_JAQWYD010000018.1, on the reverse strand, counting down.
TACATTCAAGCCGATATGTCCAAGGGCACCGAGTGCCGCGCGCTGATTGAAAAGGCGGGTCGTTGCGACATTCTGATCAACAATGCAGGCATCCAGCACGTCGCTGCAATTGATGAGTTCCCGACCGAAAAATGGGATGCAATTATTGCGATCAATCTGACATCGGCCTTTCATACGACCGCTGCCGCGCTCCCTATGATGCGCAAATCGGGTTGGGGCCGTATCATCAACATTTCATCTGCACACGGCCTGACAGCTTCGCCTTACAAATCTGCGTACATTGCAGCAAAGCACGGGGTTGTTGGCCTGACGAAAACAACGGCTCTAGAGACAGCGCAGGATCCGATCACAGCCAATGCGATATGTCCTGGTTATGTTTTGACACCGCTTGTTGAGGCGCAAATTCCCGACACGATGAAAGAATACGACATGAGCCGCGAAGACGTGATCAAGAATGTTATGCTGACGCGGCAACCCTCTAAAGAGTTTGCCACAGTTGAACAGCTCGGTGGTACGGCGGTTTTCTTGACATCAGATGCAGCAGCTCAAATCACAGGTACAACGATTTCGGTCGATGGTGGCTGGACAGCGCTGTAAAGCTTAACTGCTTTTCGCAGGTTGGCTTGGATCTTTTGAATTTGGATAGACCAAGCCAGCCGAAATGACGAGTTTCGCCGCATCTTCGACTGTCATATCAAGCTCGATCACATCTTCTTTTGGTACAAAAAGCAGAAAACCAGACGTCGGGTTCGGCGTTGTGGGGAGGAAGATGCTCATCATTTCAGCATCTGTCTTTGCGCGCTTTGCAATCTCGCCCTTGGCAGAGGTAGAGACAAAGCCAATGGCCCAAATGCCTTTGCGGGGGTACTCTATGAGACAGGCTTTTTCAAAGCTACGCTCAGATTGTGCAAAGACTGTCTCGGCAATCTGCTTTACCCCGTTATAGATCGAGCGCACAACAGGCACGCGCTCAAGCAATCCTTCGGCATAGCGAATGAGGGAGCGGCCAAGAAGACCCTTGGCAAGCCAACCGACAAAGATCGTGAAGAAGAAGAAAACAAATACGCCAACACCGCGAATGTTGACATGAATCCAGTCGTCAGTTCCGTAGGTTCTGTCCAGCCAGCGGTTGACCAATTGCTCTGGATGATAGTTCGCAGGCACAAAGGGCATGACAAAACCATCAACCCAGCCGATGAAACTCCAAAGTAGCCAAATCGTGAAGGCGACAGGCGCGATCACGATCAGCCCGGTGAAAAAAGACGCGCGCAGACCTGCAAACATGCTGCGGCGTTTGTGGGTATCTTCGTCGAAAGGCGTTGTCATCTGGAAAGTCGTCCCGCGTTACTGCACTTCATTTAGGCGCTCACAGGCAACTTCACAATCTCTAAGCGCGCAAAACCTTCCGAGACTAGGCTTAGGACTTCAATTCGCCCGCAATCTGTGCAGCCAAGCGCGCATTGTTGAGAACAAGGGCAATATTTGTAACAAGTGAGCGGCCGTCGGTCAGCTCAAAGATGCGCGCGAGCAGGAAGGGTGTGACAGCTTTCCCAGTAATGCCTTGCGCCTGTGCTTCACCTTGGGCCTGCTCAATGATCGGGGCGAGGGCGCCACGGCTGATCTCGGCCTCTTTTGGAACAGGGTTGCCGACAAGCTGCCCCCCCGGAAGGCCCAAAGCGGCGCGCATCATATGGGCCTTGGCGATCTCTCCAGCTGTGTTCATTTGCAAAGGGGCAGCCAGTCCAGAATTGCGCGACCAAAAGGCTGGAAACTCGGGCTGACCATAGCCAATCACAGGGACACCAAGTGTTTCTAGAACTTCGAGGGTCTTGGGAATATCCAGAATTGCCTTCGCACCTGCCGCCACAACAGTGACTGGGGTCTGCGCGAGCTCTTGGAGATCTGCTGAAACATCAAAGCTAAGTTCCGCCCCCTGATGCACGCCGCCGATCCCGCCCGTGGCAAAGACTGATATTCCAGCGAGATGTGCGGCAATCATTGTTGCCGCGACAGTTGTTGCACCTGTTCCGCCTGTCGCCAAACAGGCAGCGAGATCGGCGCGTGAAAGCTTGGCAACGCCTTGGGTTTTGCCGAGAGCTTCAAGCTCGCCCTGTTCGAGACCGATATGCAGCGTTCCGTTTAGCACGGCAATTGTCGCAGGGGTCGCCTCGTGGCTACGCACTTCAGCTTCAACAAGTTGAGCCGTCTCAACATTTTGGGGGAAGGGCATCCCATGGGTGATAATAGTGCTCTCCAAAGCTACGATAGGTTTAGAGTCCGCCTGCGCGGCGCGCACTTCAGTCGAATATATTATTTCATACATAATTGTCGTCTCCTGCCACATAGGCCGCGGCTGTTTTTTGAGCAAATTCGAGTGCTTTTGGCCGGCTCATACCGTCAATCTCCCCTGCAATATGAGCCGCCATAAACGTATCACCTGCGCCAGTGATGCGTTGGGCGATCACTTGGTGCGGCTCAGCCTCATATGTTTCGTTCACACAAGCATCACACGCCGCATCAGCTCCATGAGTGACCACAACGCGCCGCGCGCCAGCTTCTAATAGCGCTTCAGCGCCCGCGCGCGCTGTCGGGAGTCCGGTTTTACCACTGATCAGCTCTGCTTCTTCAAGATTGACATAGAGCGTTGCACCCTTGTGCCCAATAATCGCGCGCAAGCGCTCCGCTTTGCCAGGCGACGCCGGCGCAATCCGCAAATCAGCTGCCACAAACGCCTCGCTCCGGGACACCTCTGATAAAAGAGCTTCGGTCAGATTTCCATCGAGCGCTATGGCGCCACGATATGGCGCCAGTGCCGATCCAAGCGTGCCATCCATCAGTGGTGTCAAAATCTCAGCTCCAGCGTCTTCGAGCGAATGCGCGTCTGCAATCGCCGCGATGAGCCCATTCATGCCCTCAATCGCCATATAGGCGTCCGTGGGTCGTGCACTTAAGTATATATGATCCGTGACAAGTCCCAAGTCCTGAGCGGTTTTGATGAGCTCCTGACCTGCCTTGTCGCGCCCAAGCGCTGAGAGCAACATAGGCGAAAGACCAAAGCGCGCAAGCGTCATCGCAATATTCATCGCAACACCACCAGGCAAGCGGGTAATCCGTCCGGGCATATCGTTTCCGACCCGCATTTCGCGAGGCGTGCGCCCTATAATGTCCCAAAGGACAGAGCCGATACAAATGATCTGATGAGATGTGCTGTGCATGGTGTCTAAATGAAGATAACCCCTGTACTTGGCAATGCTTTTCCATGAAACAGAATAGGCTCTTGCAAAGGGCAGGGGGCAGTTATATACGCGCGCCACTAACTTCGCAGATGGAAGCGGGCTCATGGGGGAGAAATCCTTATGTGTCCACCGGTTGAAGCATTCGCTTCTCTTCCTTCCATCAAGGCATAAACCGGAAAGGAAAAAGACAATGGCTCTTCCTGAGTTCACATTGCGTCAGCTGCTTGAAGCAGGCGTACACTTTGGTCACCAAACACAACGCTGGAACCCACGCATGGGCCCGTTCATTTACGGCGCGCGCAACGGCATCCACATTATGGACCTTACACAAACAGTTCCAATGCTGGACGCAGCTCTGAGCGCCGTTCGCGATACAGTTGCAAAAGGCGGCCGCGTACTTTTTGTTGGTACAAAGCGCCAAGCTGCGACACCTGTTGCGGAAGCAGCAGAGCGTTGCGCACAGTATTACATGAACCACCGCTGGCTCGGTGGCACGCTGACAAACTGGCAGACAGTTTCAAAGTCGATCAGCCGCCTCAAGTCAATCGACGAGAAGATGGAAACAGGCTTTGAAGGCTTGACCAAAAAAGAACGTCTCGGCATGGAACGTGACCAAGAGAAGCTGCAAGCGTCTCTCGGCGGTATCCGTGAAATGGGCGGCGTGCCTGATCTGATCTTCGTTATCGACGTGAAAAAAGAAGCACTGGCCGTTGCCGAAGCTAACAAACTGGGTATCCCCGTTGTTGCTGTGGTTGACACAAACTGCTCACCAGACGGCGTTGATTACATCATCCCAGGCAATGACGATGCGGCACGCGCAATTGCGCTCTACACCGATCTCGTTGCGCGCGCGGCTCTTGACGGCATGTCAGCTCAGCTCGGCAATGCCGGCGTTGATATCGGCGCAATGGTTGATGCACCTGTTGAAGAAGTAGCGGCAGAAGCGCCAGCTGCAGAAGCAACAGCAGAAGCTTAAACCCGACGGGTTGACCTTAGACATGCAGGCGCAAGAGAGTTGCGCCTGCTTATTTTCAATTTTGTTACGAGGAGAGCCAAGATGGCGATCACAGCAGCATTGGTGAAAGAACTGCGCGACAGCACGGGCGCAGGTATGATGGACGCAAAAAAAGCACTGACAGAAACTGACGGCGATATGGAAGCCGCTGTTGACTGGCTGCGCACCAAAGGTCTTGCGAAAGCAGCTAAAAAGTCAGGCCGTACCGCGGCTGAAGGCCTTGTGGCTGTTCAGGTTTCTGGCGGCAAAGGTGTTGCCGTTGAAGTGAACTCTGAAACTGACTTCGTCGGTAAAAACGCAGAATTCCAAGACATGGTCGGCAAGATTGCCCAAGCCGCAACAGGCGTTTCAAACGTTGAAGAGCTGGCCGCAGCAAGCGTTGGTGGCAAAGTTGTTGCCGATATGATCACAGACAAGATCGCCACGATTGGTGAGAACATGTCTTTGCGCCGGATGGCAGCTCTTGAGGGCGACACAGTCGTATCTTACGTGCACAACGCAGCCACAGACGGCATGGGCAAAATCGGTGTTCTCGTGGCCATGACTGGCGGCGACGAAGGCTTTGGCAAAATGGTAGCGATGCACATCGCCGCTGCGCGCCCAGAAGCGCTGAACGAAGCTGCTCTTGATCCTGCATGGGTCGCTAAAGAGCGTCAGGTTCAGATCGACATCGCGAAAGAGTCAGGCAAGCCTGATGCCGTGATCGAGAAGATGATTGTTGGTCGCATGGCGAAGTTCATGGCCGAGAACACACTCCTTGGCCAAGCGTTCGTTGTGAACCCAGATCTTTCTGTTGAGCAAGCCGCGAAAGAAGCGGGCGCAACCATCACTGGTTTCGTACGCATGGAAGTCGGTGAAGGCATCGAGAAAAAAGTAGAGGACTTTGCAGCTGAGGTTGCAAAAGCCGTACAAGGCTAAGGCCATATCTCTTTGAGTTTAAAGACGGCGTCGCCCAAGTTGGGTGGCGCCGTTTTCTTTTGGGAAAGTTGGTCGGTGGTGGGGTTGATACCAAGCCAGTAAATCTCGCTAATTCAGAGGTTTAGATACTTTATCACTTAACATAATACATATTATACGATATATATATTTGGAGATAAGGGGCGCATATTGCGCCCCTATTGTTTAGAAAAATGCCTGCAAGCCAGTCTGAGCGCGCCCGAGGATAAGCGCATGGACGTCATGTGTGCCCTCATAGGTGTTCACAGTCTCAAGGTTCATCGCATGCCGGATGACATGGTACTCGAGCGTTATGCCGTTGCCGCCATGCATGTCGCGGGATTGTCTTGCAATATCAAGAGCTTTGCCGCAGTTGTTACGCTTTAACATTGAGATCATTTCTGGTGCCGCTCGCGCCTCATCCATCAATCGACCAAGACGCAATGCGCTATGAAGACCGAGCGTAATCTCTGTCTGCATATCGGCAAGTTTCTTCTGGAACAGCTGTGTTTGTGCCAGTGGCCGTTTAAATTGGTGGCGATCAAGTCCATACTGACGCCCGGCATGCCAGCAGAATTCTGCGGCGCCCATTACGCCCCAAGAAATACCATACCGCGCGCGGTTCAAGCATCCAAAAGGCCCTTTAAGCCCTTGAACATTAGGCAAAAGAGCATCTTCACCTACTTCAACGCCATCCATAACAATCTCGCCTGTCACAGAGGCCCGCAAGCTCATTTTGTTTGCGATTTTGGGCGCTGAGAGGCCCGTCATCCCTTTTTCAAGGATAAAGCCGCGGATTTTACCGCCGTGGCCTTCTGACTTGGCCCAAACAACAAACACATCCGCAATCGGTGCGTTGGATATCCACATCTTAGCGCCGGAAATTTTGTACCCATTCGCTGTTTTAGTGGCGCGAGTTTTCATGCCTGCCGGGTCAGATCCGGCATCCGGTTCGGTCAGCCCGAAACAGCCAATCAAGTCACCAGACGCCAATCCGGGCAGGTATTTCTGGCG